>CALXWP010000039.1 GCA_944392455.1 uncultured Clostridia bacterium | reverse complement strand
TTTCTTTTATGTCTAGTTTTTTATTATGTCTAGGATCAATGTAAAAAGCCCAATTTTATGGACTTTTTCTTTTGATTTTTTAGACATAATATTTATGATAATATTGTATTGTATTCATAATAAAGGAGGATGATATAGATGAATACAATACAAACATCAGGATCATATGGTTTGATTCAAAAATATTTGCAGAATGGAGGTGAAATTTTAGAAAATCAATCTCATAATAGAATAATAAAAAAATATATTGATTATTTGTTATGCTCAGGACTAAAACAAAGTACTGTTGTTAGAAAATGTGGTTCTCCATATTTATTTTTAGAATATATTAATAATCATAATATAAAACTAAATGTGATTACTAAAGAGATTGTATATGATTACATTGATGAACTTTCAAAAATGAATTGGAAACTAACATATTTAGATCGAAATAAATTTGATTTAAAAGTGTTTCTTAATTGGTTATTTGATAGTCATATAATAAAAATATCAGGCGATTTAATATTACCAAAAATTAAATGGCATGAAAGAACAAACATAAAAAGTTATTATACTCAAAATGAAGTTAATGCATTACTTAATGCAATAGATATTACTACAGATAGTGGTAAAGAGGATTTTTTAATTATGGCCATTATTTCTTACTTAGGTTTACGAATAAGTGATGTAATAAATTTAAAATTATCAAACATTGATTTTAATAACAATATCATCTCAATTATACAATATAAAACAAAAGAAAGGTTAATATTACCTTTAATAGATGATGTTAAATATCCATTACTTGATTATCTTAAAAATGTTAGACCAATAGATACAGATAGTGACTATATTTTTATTACTAAAAACAAACCTTACATAAAAAATGAAAACTTAAAAAAAGGAAGTCAAAAAGTCGAAAAATATTTGAAAAAAGCTGGTATTAATATAAATGGAAGAAAACACGGTTTCCATTCTCTTAGATTTTCTTTTAGTACAATGTTACTTAAAGAAAATGTTGATTTATATTCTATATCAACAATATTAGGCCATCAAGATATAAAAACAACAATGTCATATATAGATATTGATATTTTAAAATTAAAAGAATTGGCATTGGAGGTACCTTATGTTAAGTGATTATAAATTCAAAAGTGCTTTTAAAAATGAATTAGATTATTTTATTAGATATAAACAAAATTTAGGTAATGATTATAAAAATGAAATAAATATCTTAAAACATTTAGATATGGATTTATGTAAATTAAATTTAAAATCTAAAATAATAACAAAAGATACTTTCAAAAAAATAACTTATAGAAATAATATGAGTGAAGCAAATTATGCCAGGCACTATAATTTAATAACAGAATTTTGCAAATACTTGATATCATACGGATATAAAAATATTTATTATGAAGACAAAGTATTTCACATAGTTAGTAATTATAACCCTATTATTTTTAATGATGAAGAAATAAAAAAATTATTTAAAACTATGGACGAATACGCTACATCTAGTAGTGATAAATTTCATCAATTAAACTATACATATTCTATATTATTTAGATTAGTTTATTCATGTGGTTTAAGAGCTTCAGAGGTACTAAAATTAAATGTTAATGACATAAACTTTGAGGAAAATACTGTTAAAATAATTGATTCTAAAAATCATATTTCAAGAGTAATTATATTCTCAGATTCCATGAAAAAATGTTTAATTACTTATATTAACAAATTTAATATAAATAGTATTTTATTTTCTAATAAAAAAAATGAATATATTAAATATCACACATTAATGAAATATTACAATAAAATTATTGAAATGGCTAATTTAAATCAAAATGCAACAATTCATTGTTTAAGACATGTTTTTGTAAATAAAGCATTTAATCAAATGCTAGAAAGAGGATATGATGAAAATACTATTACTCTATATTTACATAAATATTTAGGTCATAAATCCATACATGAAACAGAATATTATCTTCATTTTACTGATTATAATAAAAATAAACTTATTAATATTAATGATTATTTTTCTAAAAAAATGTATAAAGGAATTATTTAAAATGAATAACAGATTTAGTAAATTAGTTCAAACTTTTTTAACAAGTTATATTATCGGAGAATGTAATTATTCAAATAATACTAAAGCATCTTATTCAACTACATTTTACTTATTTATTCAATATTTAAATAACCAATATAATATTAAATCAAATAATATAGAAATAGAATCAATTAATAAAGATACAATATTAAATTTCTTAAATTGGCTTGAAAATGAAAGACATGCATCAATATCTACTAGAAATCAACGTCTTGCTGCGCTTAAATCATTTTATAAATTTGTACAAACAAATGAGCCTGATCTTTTTAATACATGCTCACTAATTTTAAGTATTAAAAATAAAAAGGATCCTAAGAAAATCATATCATATTTTTCAGAAGACGAAATAAAAATAATAATAAATTATTTAAACTCACAAAAAAACTTAAAATATCTAACTATTATATGTGTTTTATATGACACAGGTGCAAGAGTATCAGAACTTATAAACATTAAAATAAATGATTTAAATTTATCAGAAAATGCTAGTATAAAATTACATGGTAAGGGTAATAAAGTAAGAATAGTACCAATAAGTAAAGAATTAGTTTCGTTAATTAATAAATATTTAAAAGAAGTATATATAAATTATAATGATTTTTTGTTTTATTCAAATCAAAAGAAAAAATATAACAGAAAAAGTATTAATTATATTTTAAATAAAATAGTTCAAGAATTAAAAGTGTTATATCCATTAAATTTTCAAAGAAATTATTCGCCTCATAGCTTAAGACATTCTAAAGGAACTCATTTATATAATAATGGAACACCTTTATTATATATAAAAGATTTTTTAGGTCATTCATCAGTCACTACAACTGAGATTTATGCTACCCCAGATTCTAAAAAACAAAGAGAACAAATTTTAAACAATGCAAAAGAGATTAAAATTAAAAATAAATATACAAATAAGAAAAAAGATGATTTAGACAATTGGTTAAAAAATAACATGAAATAATATAAATATTATGTCTAAAAAAACAAAAGAAAAAGTCCATAAAATTGGGCTTTTTACATTGATCCTAGACATAATAAAAAACTAGACATAAAA
>CALXWP010000038.1 GCA_944392455.1 uncultured Clostridia bacterium | reverse complement strand
TAATATACCTTTAATTGAAATTCCATACACTTGCAATACATACGAGAAAGAATTAGAATTTCTTAAAGAACAAATAGGTATTTAGGTATAAATAACTAAATGCACAAAAGAAAAAGTTATATTATGATACTACAAAAAATACCTTAAAACACAAAATATCTACTTTTAATTTCGAGAGAGAATCATTAGAAATAGTGATTCTCTTTTAGTATGAAAAAATTTTTTTGAAAAGTATTGACTTGTTGTTATAAAGTGTTATAATAAATACATAACAGAGAATAACAGTAAGGAGGGAAAATATGAATATTATAATTAGTAATAATAGTAGTGTGCCGATTTATGAACAAATAGAAAATGCTATAAAAGAAGCTATATTTTCCAATGAATTGAAAGAAGAAGATATGTTACCATCTGTAAGAAATTTAGCAAATGATTTAAAAATTAGTTTTTTAACAGTAAAAAGGGCTTATGATGAATTAGAACAGGCAGGATTTATAAAAACAGTTCAAGGAAAAGGAAGTTTCGTTGCTCCTAAAAATTTAGAACTGATCAAAGAAGAAAAGCTAAAAGAAATTCAAGATTATATAGAGAAAGTTTATAATATTTCAAAAATAGCAAATATTTCGGAAGATGAAGTGAAAGAATTATTTAAAATGATATTTGAGGGGGATTTTTAGTATGGAAAATAATATTGAATTACAAAATGTTTCAAAAAAATATAAAGATTTTGAACTTAAAAATATTAGTTTCAATGTACCACAGGGGTGCATTGTAGGATTAATAGGAGAAAACGGAGCAGGAAAAACTACTACAATTAAGTCAATACTAAACATTACTAAATCAGAAGGAACTGTAAAGATATTTGGAAAAGATAGCAAAAACAATGAAAAAGAAATAAAAGAAGAAACAGGTGTTGTGTTAGATGATAGCTTTTTATCAGAGTATCTAACAGCAAAACAAGTCAATTCCATAATGAAAGATTTTTATAAAACATGGAATGAAAATAAATATATAAATCTTTTAAAACAATTTAACTTACCTACAGATAAATTAATAAAAGATTTTTCAAGTGGTATGAGAATGAAATTAAAAATTGCAACTGCAATATCTCATGATCCTAAACTTTTAATATTAGATGAACCAACAAGTGGTCTCGATCCTATTGTAAGAAATGAAATATTAGATATTTTTAGAAAATATATTGAAGAAGATGAAACAAGATCAATATTATTATCAACACATATTACAACAGATTTAGAGCATATATCAGATTATATAGTATTTATAGAGAAAGGAAAAATAATTTTTGATTTACCAACAGATGAATTGCTTGAAAACTATGGAATAATTAAGTGTAGTAGAGAGGATTTTATTAGATTAGATGAAAAAGATTATATTGCTTATAAAAAAGGTAAATATCAATATGAAGTATTAACAAATGATAAGAGTGCTATTAGAAGCAAATATAATATTTCAACTATTGATAAACCATCTATTGAAGATATAATGTTATTCTATATAAAGGGGGAAAAATAATTATGATAAAAGGATTATTGAAAAAAGATTTATATAATTTAGCAACCTATAAGACATCATTGATTATAATAATTTTATTCTGTGGTATTGCAATAATTGGAACAGATGCTGTTACTATTGCACCAACTGTAATTTGTGCAATAGTAGGTATGATCTCACTTTCTACCTTTAGTTATGATGAAATGTCAAAGTCTAATAGATACATTTTGACATTACCAACTAATAGAAAAGAGTTAGTAAGAGAAAAATATATTTTAGCAATAGGTGCAACTATATTAGGTGGGATATTGGGAATGGTACTAACTATAATAGTTGTAAATATTATGAATTATTTAAGACCTGAAAATATAATAAATCTTGATTACCAAAGTTTAATTATAGCAACTATGGGAGGTATATTTGCAATCTCTTTTATACAATCAGTTCAAATTCCTAGTATGTATAAATGGGGAGCAGAAAAAGGAAGAATCCAAATGTTCATATTAGTTCTTATTATAGTTGCAATAATTGGAGGAATATACTTTTTAATAAACAAAGCCAATATCAATATAGATATGGAAATGTTAAATAATTTTATAACTAGATTTGGTCTAATAATATTAATTGTTAGTACAATAATTATGTATTCAATATCATATAAGATTGCATATAAAATATATAAAAATAAAGAAGAATAGCTTATAATCTGCAAAAGCAGTTTATATATAAATGTAGCAACAATGATCTGGTTAAAGAATTTTAAGGAGGAATGAATATGAACAGAAAGTTATCTTACAATGGTAAAGAATTGCACCAAATGTCAGTTGATGAATTGAAAGCACAGCTGAAAATTAATCAATTAAGATTAAAAGAAAGGGCTATATGCTTCCTTTTAGGAGCTTTGATACTGGCGTTTGTGCATCCAGTTTTAGCAGTTATTCCAATAGCGATACTATTGCTTACGAGATATTGGTTATTACAAAATAATCACGAGATACAAAACGAAATAAACAGAAGATAACTAGAGTTCAATATACAGCTGATTAAGGTTGTATATGTTGCTACATGCAGAAAAATAAGTGGAGGTAATTGTTGAAAAATAGTTGCCTCCACTTTCTAATATTACAGACTTTTATTACAAAACTGTAATTTTATTTTAGATACAAACTTGCTATAATTTAATTAACAAGAAAAATTATATTTTAGATTTTAGTGTTTATACTAAAGTTGAGAAAGGAGTTCTTTATGAAAGAAGTGTTAAAAATAGAGAATTTAAAGAAATACTATGGGGTAAATACAAATATAACAAAGGCTGTTGATGGTATTTCATTTAGTGTTTTAGAAGGCGAGTTTGTTGCAATAATGGGAGCTTCTGGAAGTGGAAAGACTACATTACTTAACTGTGTTTCTACAATAGACACGGTAACAAGTGGACATATTTTTGTAGATAATAGAGATATAACAACAGTCAAAGAAGATGATTTAGCAGATTTTAGAAGAGAAAATTTAGGCTTTATTTTTCAAGACTTTAATTTATTAGACACATTAACAATAGAAGAAAATATTTCATTATCACTTATCATAAATAATGAAAATACAAACAAGGTCGATGAAAAAGTTAAAAATATTGCCGATAAATTAGGAATTAGTGATATTTTAAAGAAATTTCCTTATGAAGTATCAGGAGGTCAAAAGCAAAGATGTGCTTGTGCAAGGGCATTGATCAATAACCCAAAACTAATATTGGCAGACGAACCAACTGGAGCATTAGATTCAAAATCGTCAAGACTTTTGTTAGAAACAATGGATGAAATGAATAATAAACTGAAAGCAACAATTTTAATGGTTACACACGATTCTTTTAGTGCTAGTTTTTGTAAAAGAGTATTATTTTTAAAAGATGGTAAGATTTTTAATGAGATTATAAAAGGCGAAAAAACAAGAAAAGAATTCTTTAATGAGATATTGGATATGCTTACACTTCTAGGAGGTGATGTAGGTAATGTTAAGTAAATTAGC
>CALXWP010000037.1 GCA_944392455.1 uncultured Clostridia bacterium | reverse complement strand
CGAAGAATTTTATGACACAATGAAAGAGATGAGAGCAATAGGAAATAATCTTAATCAAATTGCAAGAAAAGCACACTTACTTAACTTCATTGATGAGCCACTATATAAGAAAGAAGCAGAAAAGTGGAATCAGTTTATGCTTAAAGTAAAAAAAGAATATTTGTTACCAAAAGAAAATAAATAATACCTATACAACATTCTCCAACAGTATAGATTATTTTTTATTTTAATGATATAATAAAAAGAAAAAATTGGTGGTGATTTGATGAGTAAAATATTAATAGTAGAAGATGATATGAGTATTCATAAAATTTTAGAAGAAATATTAAAACAAGAAAGATATGAAACATTAAATGCTTATTCTGGAACAGAGGCTTTAATGTTATTAGAAAAAGATAATGTTGATTTAGTGTTATTGGATTTAATGTTACCCGGATTAAATGGAGAAGAAATAATAAAAAAAGTAAATAATATTCCTATAATTGTTCTTTCAGCTAAAATATCTACTGATGATAAAGTAAATTGTTTACTAAATGGCGCAAGTGATTATCTTATTAAGCCATTTGATAAAAAAGAATTATTAGCTAGGATTAAAGTTCAATTAAGAACAAGGAAAGAGATAAGCCCAAATTATATTTTTAAAGATTTAATTTTATTAAAAGATAATTATATTTTAAAAGTAAAAGATAAAGAAATTGCTTTGACAAAAACAGAATATGCAATATTAAAGCAATTATTTTTATATCAAAATCAAGTCGTTTCAAAATCAAAGTTATTAGATTTAATAAGATTTGATACAGAAGATTGCGATGAAAATTCCTTGCGAGTTCATATCAGTAATATAAGAAAGAAAATAAAGAAATATTCTAATGATGAGTATATAGATTCTGTCTGGGGGGTAGGTTTTAAACTAAAAAATAAATCTTAACAAAATTTTAACAAACCCTTAACGATTTTCTTAACACTTTTATACTAAAATAAGAGTGAAAGGAGAGAAGATTATGGAATATATTTTAGAAACGAATAATCTTGAAAAGAAATATAAAAATTTTAAAGCTATAAGTGACTTAAATATTCACGTAAAAAAGGGTGCAATATATGGGCTTATTGGTAAAAATGGAGCAGGTAAAACTACTCTTATTAGGCTAATTTGTGGATTGCAAAATCCAACAAGTGGGACATATTCTATTTTTGGAGTAAAAAATACTGATAAAAAAATATTAAGAGAAAGAGAAAGAATTGGTGCGATTGTAGAAACTCCTTCTATATATGTCAATATGTCAGCAAAAGATAATTTGTTAGAGCAGTTCAAATTAATTGGGCTTCCTAATACTGAAGCAATAGATGAGTTGTTAAAATTAGTAGGACTTGAAAATACTGGTAACAAGAAAGCTAAAAACTTTTCGCTAGGAATGAAACAACGACTAGGTATAGCAATAGCGTTAGTAAACAATCCAGACTTATTAATACTAGACGAACCAATAAATGGCTTGGATCCGGAGGGGATTATTGAGATTCGAGAACTGATTTTAAAGTTAAACAAAAAGAAAAAAATAACTATTCTAATATCAAGTCATTATCTTGACGAGTTATCTAAAATTGCAACTGACTATGGGTTTGTAGATAATGGTGGAATAATAAAAGAAATTAGTAGTGAAGAATTGAACAAAAAAATGGAACACAAAATAGAATTAAAAGTAACAGATATAAAGAAATTTTCTAAATATTTTGAAAAGAATAAAATTATTTATGAAGTTATAGATGATAATACAATCAATGTTTATGGTAAAATAAATTTATCTAAATTTATAAATGACCTTTCAAAGAACGATTTAGTAGCAGATGAAGTACACGAAAAAGAAGAAACTTTGGAAAACTACTATATGAATTTGATTGGAGGTGCTAAAAATGATTAAACTATTAAATGCAGGATTTTCAAGATTAAAGAAAGATAAATTATTTTGGGGATTAACCATTGTTATTATTGGATTTGCACTGCTTTTACTTTATAATGCTTATTCTGATATGAAAGAATATAATTCTGTTGTAAGTGTTGATGGATATTTTTTAAATATAGGTGCATTGATTGGTTTTGCTATTGCGATTTTATCAAGTGTATTTTTAGGAAATGAATATTCGAATGGAACACTTAGAAATAAAATTGTTATAGGACACAATAGAATTAAAATTTATTTATCCAATTTAATTATATTATCAATCATATCTATATTTTGGGTTTTACTTTTTGAAATTATTATTGCTTGTATAGGAATTCCATTACTTGGAAATGTGCAAATGAGTATAAATACATTTTTATTAATGCTTGGAATAATATTATTATTTAGCATTGCTTATGTTTCTATATTTACTTTTATAGCAATGGTTTGTTCTAATAAAACAGCAACATCTATTATCTGTTTAGTAATTGTGTTTGCTATGATGGGGGCTAGTAGTATATTGCTCAATATTTTGACAACTCCCCCAATGACAACAGAATACACAATGGTAGATGGGCAACCTATACCACAGGAGGTACCTAATCCAAGATATCCAACTGAACAAGAAAGAAAAGTATATGAGGTTATTTTAAATATATTACCACAAGGGCAAGCGTTTTCTATATTAGGATATGAATCAAACTATAAAATCCTACCACTTTATTCGTTAGGTGTTATAATAGCATTTACAGGTGCAGGAATATTTATATTTAAAAGAAAGGATTTGAAATAGAAAGGAAGATTTTATGAGTATCTGGTTTTATTTATTCATAATTGTATGCATTATTACTATTATATTAGTTATTAAAATAATTGTTATGAAAAATGGAATTAAAGAAATAGAAGAAAAATTTGATTTTGTTATAAAATCAGATACTAATAGTTTAATTACTATTTCAACAAATGATTCAAATTTAAAAAATTTAGCCAAGAAAATTAATTTGAATTTAAAAAAAATTAGAAAATTAGAGATTCAATATAATCAGGGAAATGAAGAACTAAAAAGGTCTATTACGAACATTTCTCACGATTTAAGAACACCACTTACGGCGATAAGAGGATATTTAGATTTAATAGGAGATAATAATTTATCTAAAAAGCAGAAAGATTACTTGTCATATATTGACGATAAAACTAAGATTTTAATTACTTTGACAGAACAATTATTTAATTTTTCAAAAAGTTTAGAAGTATATAAAAATATAGATAAACAGGATGTCGTTTTAAATAATATTTTAGAAGAAACGATCTGTACTTTCTATGATTTGTTTATACAAAATAATATTATTCCTAGAATTTCTATTACAAAGGAAAAAATTATAAAAAGAATCAATAAAGATATGTTAAAAAGAATATTAGAAAATATTATTTCAAATGCTATAAAGTATAGTGATGAATTTTTAGAGATTAAATTAAATAAAGATGGAACAATTATTTTTAAAAATAGGACAAATAATTTAGATAAAACAAGTGTAGAAAAAATATTCGATCGTTATTATACTGTTGAAAATGCAAGAAAATCAAACGGTATAGGTTTATCTATCGCTAAACAGTTAGTAGAGCTAAATAATGGTACTATAAGTGCTAAGTATAACAACGGATATTTGATTATTGAAATATTTTTTCTATGAGTCTATCAAAAGAAATGGTAGGCTCTTTTTTTTATGCCAAAAATAGAAAGGAGTGAGGAAAATTGCTACAACAGGAATATGGAAAATAGAAAAAAGACTGGATCACGTTATAGATT
>CALXWP010000036.1 GCA_944392455.1 uncultured Clostridia bacterium | reverse complement strand
GGATGGCAAAAACAGGCATAATAGTAGGGTTTGAACATATTTTGAGTTTATTTCAAAATACTTCAAACCCTATATAATAAAGACTTTTACATTTTCAACATATTTTCAAATAAATATGAAATAATTTAAAATTATTTCGCAAGGCTGAAACGGTGGCTGAAACTTGGAAAATTAAAAATCCATTGTCAAGCCATTTTCTTTTAAATAATTATATGATAGATCAATATGAGTTTGTTTAAATCTATCAAATACATCACAATATACATTTAGTGTAGTGGACACATTTGCGTGTCCCATTATTTTTGCTAAAACAGATGCAGGCATTCCTGCTTCAATACATCTAGTTGCAAAGGTGTGCCTTAACATGTGTTGGTGTAATTTAGAGCCTTTTCCAATATTATATTGTTCACATATATATTTGAACATCATATTAGTTGTATCTGTACTTATACATTGTTTTCTTGAATTGCAAAATAGCAAATGCAAATCATTTTCGTGATAATAAGATGATGATAAATAATCTTTTAAAATAGATTCTACATGTCTATCCATTATTATATCTCTAGTTCCATTTATAGTTTTTGTATAAGATCCAATCATTGCTCTTTCATTTAATCCACGAGTAATAGTTCTTCTTATATGAATAAGTTTATTATTAAAATCTATATCATCAATATCAAGTGCATTTATTTCGCCCATTCTCATTCCTGTAAATAAACTAATTAAAAATTGATATTTATATCTGCAGCTAGTTTCTTTCATTGCTTTTACAAATTGCTGTTGTTCTTCAATAGTAAGAGCAGAAACTTTCCTGTCTTTAATATCAGAAAACGGAATTGAAAATTCTATTTGGTCATCTAAAAAATTAAATCTTAATATATTTCTTCTAACTGCAATTTTGAAAGTATGATTAACAATTCCATATATTTTAGCAATAGTAGAATTAGAATATTTAGTTATATAAGTGAAAAAATCTCTTAAATCATTTTCTGTTATTTTTTGTAACTCCATACCAGCAATATAATGAGTTGATATTTCCTGTAATGTATGTAATTTTCTTTTATAAGAAGAAGGCTTTAATTTATTCATTTCATATCCAGTATCTATAAATTCTTTTGCAATTTGATAAAAAGTAATTTTAGATTTATCAACATAAGTATTTGTATTTAATTCTGTAATAACTTTTTCTAATTTTAATTTTACTTCTTGTCTTGTTTTTCCTGAAATTGTTTTTCTTTTTCTCTTACCATTTTTGTCATACATTTCAATAGTATATTCGGCAATCCAATATGTTTTGCCTTTTATTTCTCGTTTAAATATGGTTCCTTCTCCATTTCCTCTTTTCTTTGATGTTCCCACAATAAAAAACCTCCAAATTTCTCTAAATACCACTTGAAAAATGAAGGACTTTTATATATAATATAAAAGTATTCACTTTTCGAAGTGTTTACGCTCTGGATAATGTGTGGCTTCCGCAAAAAGATACACATTATCCTTTTTTATAAATTTATAGTTGTTTTTATCTTTGGCTTATTTGAATTAAATTCTTTTATTAAATTATGAACATTCCTATTACCAGTACAATCAAAAGCAATATATTTTATTTCATTGTTATTTGTATATGTAAATATTAAATATGAATGTATTGTTCTAGAAGTTTTTTCTTTTGTTCTACCACCAATCATTGCTCCAATTGGTCCAAATAACATGGCACCACCGAATAGCGCTACCTATGCTTGAAACATTATTTTTCTGTATATCTACATCGTTAGTTATAGATATATCTGTGACTTTCTCTTTAGATAATTTAAATGAATTATTATTGGCTAAAAATTCATACTCATTGGGACAAGATAAAATTTGGGTAATTGTATTTTCTGCAATAGGTAATCCATAAAAATGTGACAATGTCATAAATATCGTTGCATTTTTTTCATTCTTTAAATTTAAGATATTCTTTTTTATTTTAGATTTTTGGTGTGAAGTATAATAAATCATAAATAAACAGAATAATATAAATATAAGAAAAAATATAATAACTGGATCCATAATAAAACCTCCTTTCAAGTATTTTATTTAAAAGCACTCTTATTTTCTGCTTTTATTACCTTGCCAATTACTTTAAAGTTCTTCTTTTTAATTTCATCTTTTGTTAATTTTATAGTAGGATAATATACATTCATAGCTTGAAATTCAAGTATATTATTATTATCTATAACCTTTCTAATATATTCTCTATTATCTAATCTAAACAAAATTGTTTGACCACTTTCGTAATTAGATGTTTTTTGAATAAAGGCAATATCTCCAACATCAAGTAAAGGAAACATAGCTGAATCAATAGCTGTATATTGAAAAATATCATTAGTAGTTCTTAATTCATCTGGAGTTCTTTCTATTGGAACGTCAAATCCCATCATCCAAGCTTCATCAACATTTAAAATCTTGCATAATATATATATATTATCTTGCCTAGCAAGTGCTTTACCTTTTAAATATTTATTTATAAGTGATTGTGATATTGTTTTTGAAAATGCTTTTGTTTTTTCTGATAATTCGATTTGATTTATATTATTTAATTGCATTGCAATTGCTAAACGATTAGCAAAGCTATCGGTTCTTTCATTATTCATAACTTTCCTCCTTTGATATAGAATATCATACCAAAAAAATGAAATAAAATCAATAGTTTTGAAAAATAATACAAAAAAATGAAAAAAATTCATAAAAAGTATTGACAATATTTTTAGTGTGATATATTATAATGACAAATATGAATTAAATTCATAAAAAAGAAAGGAAGTGATATGATGCTAAATTCTTTAGATTATTCTCTTTTAAGAGGAAGAATTAGAACATATTTTGGAAGTGAAGCAAATTTTGTAAAGGAACTTCAAAAGAATGGAGTAGAAATGAGTGCAGGTAGTTTTTCAAATAAAATAAATTGTAAATCACCATTTAATCAAATAGAAATAGTAGAAATCTGCAATCTATTGGGTATAGCTATTGAAGAATCAGTTACATATTTTTTTACTAAAAAATATGAATTAAATTCATAAAAAGGAGATAACATGAAAAAAAATAAGAAATGCGGAAGCCACACATTATAAAGGAGGAATATTATGAGAGAGTTAAACGATGATACATTTTATAGTCCTACAACATTTGCAGAATTAAGAGGATGTAGCATACCAACAGCACAAGAAATATTTAATGAGAAAGACTTTCCTAGTGAAAGTTTTGGAAAAGAAAAAGTTGCTTTAGGAAGTGCAATACGAGAATGGTACAGAAAGAAAAGAATGAAAGGGGAATAACAAATGAAAGTTATTAGAAAAATTATTGAATTTTTATTAGGAACATCAATTATATGGATTCCAATTGTAGGTTCTATAATTGCTGAAAAGTTATCACAAATAATTACAATGGAACAGATAATGACAGTAGTATATATATCAATTCCAATTTTATTTATTTCAATTATAAAAATGGAAATTGACGAAGCAAAAGAAGAAAGGAGAAAAAGAAGATATGCCAAAGCAAGATAAATTACATAATTGTTACATATGGCACATTATAACATTAGCAAAAATGAAATATAAATTAAGAAATTTGAAAGGGGTGAGATAAATATGATGGGAAAACATAGTGAACAAAGCTTAAAAATAAAGCAATTAGAAGAAACAATTGCATTAAAGGACCAGGAAATCAAAGATATTAAGTTTAGTGTGGCAGATATTTTACTACAAATAAGAACTATAAACGAGTCAAATAATTATTCTGATCCAAGTATAAAAAGAAGAAAAATATCAGAATTATGTACTGATACTAGATATGAACTTCTTATTGA
>CALXWP010000035.1 GCA_944392455.1 uncultured Clostridia bacterium | reverse complement strand
GAAGCTTTTTCTATTTTAGCAGCTTTCTTAATTAAAACAGCCATTGGTGGTTCTTTTGTAATAAATTCAAATGATTTATCTTTATATACAGTAATTACAACTGGGATTATCATTCCATTTAAATTAGCTGTTCTATCATTGAATTCTTTAACAAATTGCATAATGTTTACACCACTAGCACCTAAAGCTGGTCCAACTGGTGGAGCTGGTGAAGCCTTTCCTGCTGGTATTTGTAACTTTATGACATTTCCTATTTCTTTCTCTGCCATCTAGTATAGCACCTCCTTTAACGTAAAATATGTATATTAATCTAAAATAGATTATTAACTTAATTAATTTATTTTTTGTACTTGAGAAAAATCCAATTCAACTGGAGTTTCTCTTCCAAACATTGATACTAGAACTTTAACTTTATGCTTTTCCTTATTTATTTCTACTACTGTTCCGATAAAGTCTGTTAGTGGTCCGGTCTAATACTTTTACAGAGTCATTAATATCATAATCAATATTAACTTCTGTAACTTCAAATCCCATTGCTCTTATTTCATCTTCAGTCAATGGAATAGGATCAGTACCAGAACCAACAAAACCTGTAACTCCTCTTGTATTTCTAACTATGTACCAAGTTTTTTCAGTTACAATCATTTTAATTAGAACATATCCTGGGAAAACTTTTTTTAAATTAGTTTTTCTTTTTCCATCTTTAATTTCTATTTGTTCTTCCATTGGAACAATTATATTAAAGAAATAATCTTCTAATTCTCTATTTTTTATAGTTTTCTCCAAGTCTGTTTTTACTTTATTTTCATAACCTGAATATGTGTGTATAACATACCATCTTGGTGTTAAATCTTTTTCTTCTTGAGACATACTTTAGCCTCCTTTATTCTTCTACATTATTAGACTCTTCAGATACTGCATTTGTTTCTTCTTCATCTGTCTGGTCACTTGTTGTTGTATCATCTGTTGTATTGTCTACTGCATCATCTAATGATATTGAATTACTTGTATCTATTGTATTTGATGAATCTACCATCGTTTTTAATTTTTCAATACCATATGTATTTAAACTTTCAAAAGCAAGGTCTAAGACAAATACGATAGCAGCTGTTACGATTACAACTGTTATTACAGCAACTGTATTATTTAATAATTGTTTTGGTGTTGGCCAAATTACTCTTTTTAGCTCTGCCTTAAAATCTTTCATAAAGTGCTTTTTTTCTTTATTTTGCTTTTTGTTTGTTTCCTTAGGCATTATATATTCCCCCTTAAAGGTTTTCTACTATTTTGTTTCTTTATGTGTTGTACGTTTTTTACAATATTTGCAATATTTAACAACTTCTAGTCTCTCTGTATTGTTTTTCTTGTTTTTTTCTGTCATGTAATTTCTTCTTTTACATTCTGTACATTCTAAAGTTATTGGTTCTCTTGCTCCTTTTGCAGCCATCTTATACACCTCCAGATTTATTTATGCTTAATATTTTTTGTTTAACTACTTTTTTAAGCGTATGTTCCTACATACGCTTAAATATTTTATCACGTTTTTACTATATTGTCAACTATTTAGTTAACTCTTTTACTTATTTTTATGTTTGATCTTTTAATCTAATTATATATGTTGCCTTATGGTTTACATATGAACTATTACATGGTCCAACTCTTTTAAATCTATAAATTGCATTTCCATTAACAGACTTATATGAATAAGCATTTCCTATTCCACTTCCACGTCCTGCATCATACCATTTTCCGTTTCCTATATATATATTGGTATGTGAAGTATATAAACAAATATCTCCTGGCTTTAAGTTGCCTTCGCTTCTCAATTGATTTGGTGTTTTATTAACTCTTATAATTCTTGCATATTTTTTTATTCTATTTTTAGTTGATTCTTTAGCTTTTAATTCTCCACTAGAATTAGAATAAATATCTTCTTTTTGGTTTGTTATTCCCATATCATAAAATGCCCAAAATACAATTCTTGCACAATTTGTCGTTCTTTCTCCATTTAAAGCATCTTTAAATGAGTTATATGTTCTTTTTTCTCCTAAACCTCTTTTATTATTACTATATTCCCAATATCTTCCTGCTCTATAGTCTTTTTCAATTTGTTGAGCATATCCTGCTATTGTATTTAATAATGTTGTTACATTTTTATTATCTTCATTCTCAACTTTATCAGTTTTAGAAGAATTAGTATTATTTTTTGAATCATTATTACTATTTTCATTAGTATCTGAATTATCATTTGAATTATTACTATCTGTCGCACTACCATTTTCTTTTTTATCTTGCTCTTTCTTTTTTTGTTCTTCTATTCTATTCTTTTCTTCTTTTTCTTCTTGTGCTATTCTTATTTCTTCTTCAGTAATTTTAGGACTTGCTTCATTTAAACTTGTAACTACTATTTTCCAAATTCCAAAAGCTCCAAATATGATAATACATCCAATAATATATGCAATAATCGTATTTTTTAATTCTGCCTTTTCATTCGCACTACATAAAATAAATTTTATTGCTATAATTAATCCTGTTATTACTGCAGCTATAATACCAATTACTAGTAAAATATTATAAACAGTATCAGATGCCTGTTTTAATTTTCCGTCATCAATTTGTAAATTTCCGTCATTTTCTATAATTTCAACTTGTCCCGCTATTTCAAAACTTTTAGCACTATCCAAAACATCTGTTACATTAATAGCATTAACATGATTTATGCCTAAAATATAAAATATGAAAAAAAATATCCAAATTATTATAAACGTTTTTTTCATTTTTTCCTCCATTTACATAGTTTATTAATTATAACATATTTTAGTCTTTTTTACAATTATATTAAGCTTTATCACCATATTACAATCTAATTATAGATAGTTAATCAAATGTATAATGATTACTTTTTTACAAAAAAAGACTGTTGAACAAAATATTTTTATATACTTTGTCAATAGTCTGAATAATTAGTAGATTTTTTAACTAATTGTTTTTTATTTTGCTTATCTTCCTCCATGTCCATCATAATCATCAGGAGCACTTTGAGTTTTTCTACGTAGTTCTGAATTTGTTTCATTTTTCTTTCCTAATCTTGCTTTTATTCTTGGTCCGTATTTTTTTATTACTTCTATAACAGCAGATAATTCTGTTGCATCATACACCAATACATATTTATCATTAATTCTATATGAATATTCATTAGCATTTTGTCTTTCAGTATGAAGTTTATCCATACTATTTGCTTTTTTCCTTCTATCTATTTGTCCAATATAAGCTCCTGCATTTGACTTTTTGATATTATCATCACTAAGAAGTTCTTCTAATACCGCCTCTCTATATTCAGGATCTTCCATCATTGGAATACTAATATTACTACAAACTAAATCCTGAGAAAGATTTCCATCTTCTTTTTGCTTTTGTATTAAATAAACATATATCTCAGCTGCAATACCATTCCACTCTCTATAAACAACTTTTCCTACATCAGTTATATATATAGGCCTAGAAAGTTTATCATAATATGCATATGTTTCCCCCTTTCTTCCGTTTAATATAACTTGTCTTTCATCTGTATCTGATAATGATGGGGCAATTAATCCAGATCTATATAAATCGCTCATATCATATTTTCTTTTAGGTATATTGGCAACTTCAGCTAAAGCTTTCTCTTCTAATTCATTTTTTGATATTTTTCCTTCAGAAATTTCTTTCATTAATGTTGGATCTTTTATATATTCAAAAAAATCATCTAATAATTTATCTAATTCGTCATACATCTCATCTTTACCAGGATGTTTTTTACGTTCCACTGCAAGCATTTGCTTAAAAGATTGTTTAAGATTTTCTAATTTTACTAAATCTGAATTCATAATTCTTTTAAAACTCGTTGCTATCATAAAGCTAATTAAGCTTTTAGGTGTAGTATAATCATTTTTTTCTATATTATCCATATAATACTCCTCTTAATTTAAATATAAAACTAATAAATTGCTATTTAAAAACAAATATATATGTAAAATTAGTTGTCACATAACCTACATATTTACTTTTAAATAACAATTTAATTATAACATATTTAAATAAAAATGTCTAATTATGTATATTTAGACACAAAAAAAAAACTGGCGACAACCTATTTTCTCAGCAGGGTAACCCACAAATATCTTCGGCACATTGGAGCTTGACTTCTGTGTTC
>CALXWP010000034.1 GCA_944392455.1 uncultured Clostridia bacterium | reverse complement strand
AAAATGGGATGCACACCAACAGAATATAAAAAACAAAAAGTCCATTTGGAGCATCAAAGACTGTTTGGGGTAGAAATTGAATAAGAAAAGTTATATAAAGATAGGTGATATTTTAATAATACACCTATTTTTTTAGGTTTAACTATAGAGGGGAGGAATTTTGATGAAACAAAAATCTTTTATACAATTACTTAAATATGGTAATAAACATCTAATTTTAACCATATTAGGAATTGTGTTATCAGCAGTAAGTGCTGTTTTAGCAGTTATTCCATATATATTTTTATGGAATATATGTAAAGAATTGATTGATGTTTATCCTAATTTTCAAAATGCAGTAAATATTGAGTCAAATGCTTTATGGGCTGTTGGAACTAGCATTGCTAGTATTTTACTTTATTTTTTAGGTCTTATTTGCACACATTTAGCTGCATTTAGAGTTGCTTCAAATATGAGAAAAGTAGCAATAAAACATGTGATGAAGTTACCAATGGGATTTTTTAATGAACAACAAACAGGTACTTTAAGAAAAGTAATAGACGAAAATGCAGCAGAAACAGAAACTTTACTTGCTCATAATTTACCAGATTTAGCAGGAACAATCGTAACACCGATTGCAATTATTGTTATTATATTTGTTATAAATCCAATATTAGGGGCAGTATCTTTAATACCAATTATATGGTCTATTATAACATTATTCCAAATGATGGGTGGTAACAATAGTGGTTTTATGAAAAAATATATGGAAGCACTTGAAAAAATGAGTAGTGAGGCAGTTGAATATGTGAGAGGAATACCTGTTGTTAAAACATTTAATCAAACAGTATATTCATTTAAGAGTTTCAAAAAAGTAATCAATGATTATGGAAAATTTGCAAGTGATTATGCTCTTTCTTGTAGAAAACCTTATACATGGTACACAATAGCATTAAATTTATATTTTGCACTACTTGTTATTTCAGCGACAATTATGTTTTTAGTAACAGGAAATCCATTGTCAATACTTTTAGATGTTATCTTTTATATATTATTTACACCTCTTGTTGTAACAATGATGAATAAAATCATGTATGCAACAGAAAGTGTTGGAAAAACAGATATTATCATTAATAGATTAAATCAAATATTAAATATAAAACCAATGGAAATAGCAAATAATAATAACAAAATTATAAATGGAGAAATAAAGTTTGAAAATGTATATTTTTCTTATACAAATGATGAAAAATATGCAATTCAAGATGTTTCTTTTGAAGTAAAAAAAGGAGAAACTATTGGATTTGTTGGTCCAAGTGGTGGAGGAAAAACAACAACAGCAAGTTTAATTGCAAGATTTTTTGATAGAAATAAAGGAAAGATAACAATAGACGGAATCGACATAAAAGATATTCCTTTTACAGAATTAATGAATAAAGTTGCATTTGTATTCCAAGATAATAGATTATTTCATGATACTCTATATAATAATGTAAAAATGGCAAAACCTAATGCAACAGATGAAGAAATAAGGAAAGCACTTTCTTATGCACAATGTGATGATATAATAGAAAAATTACCAGATGGTTTAAATACGGTAATAGGTGCAGGAGGCGTATATTTATCAGGAGGAGAAATGCAAAGAATTGCTATTGCAAGAACAATATTAAAAGATGCACAAATTATTATATTTGATGAAGCAACGGCATTTACTGATCCAGAAAATGAAGTAAAAATTCAAAAAGCATTTAAGCATTTAACAAAAAATAAAACAGTTATTATGATTGCACATAGATTATCTACAATTAAAGATGCAGACAAAATTATTGTATTTAACAAAGGAAAAATTATAGAAAGAGGAAATCATAATGAATTATTAGAAAAAAATGAGTTCTATGCAAAAATGTGGAAAAATTATCAAAAATCTATTTCTTGGAAAATTGGAGGTGAGGTAAAATGCTAGAAAAAATTAGTAAATACTTTACATTATCTGAAAAAGGTCTAAAAGATTTATTGAAAGCAGTTGGTTGGGGATTATTATATTATGCTAGTATTATGCTATCAGTTTCATACATTATATATTTTCTAATGTGTGCAATACCTTATGCCATAAATGGAACAGGTAGTATACCTAGTATTCCACTTTTAATAATATCTGCAATTGTAATTTTAGGGCTTATTGGTATTTTGTTTTATAAAAAATATTATTATGATTATATTACTACATATACAGAAAGTGGAGAAAGAAGAATAAGACTCGCAGAAAAGTTAAGAAAGTTACCTTTATCATATTTTGGAAAGAAAAACTTATCTGATTTAACATCTGCTATTATGAGTGATTGCACAGAACTTGAACACGCTTTTTCACATGCTTATCCAGGATTTTTGGTAGCAGTTCTATTAATTGTAATTATGGGAATTGGTCTTATTTGCTATAATTGGAAAATGGGTATTGCATTAGTTTGGGTAGTACCAGTTGCATATTTAGTTATATTCGGACTAAAATTTGTTCAAGTAAAATTTGCTGATAAAAGTTTACTTGCTAAAAGAGATTTAGCATCACAATTACAAGAAGATTTAGAAAATATTAGAGATATAAAATCAATGAATTTAGAAGAAAAATTCTATAAAAAGACAGAAGAAAAGATAGACAATGTTGAAAAGTCAGCAATCAAGTCAGAAATCACACTTGCACCATTTATTTTTACAGCACAAAGTTTAGTCAAATTTGGAATAGTAAGTGTTATAATAGTAGGTTCGTTTTTATTAGTAAGAAATGAGATTGACTTATTTACATTTATTATGTATTTAGTAGCTGCAACAAGATTTTATGAGCCTGTAATTCTTTCTTTTGAAAATATTGCAGAAATATATAGCTCACTTCCTAAAATAAGAAGAATGAGGGAAATAGAAGAATATCCAACATTGCAAGGTAAAGAAAAGCCAAACTTTTCTTCTTATGATATAGAATTTAAAGATGTTTCTTTTTCTTATCAGAAAAATGAAGAAGTGTTATCTAATATTAATGTAGAAATAAAACAAGGAGAGGTAACAGCATTTGTTGGTCCAAGTGGTTCTGGAAAAAGTACATTAACAAAACTAATTGCAAGATTCTGGGATCCAAACAAGGGTAAAATAATGATTGGTGGAAAAGACATCTCAAAAATAGATTCAGAAAAATTACTAGAAAATATTTCTATTGTATTTCAAGATGTGGTCTTATTTAATGATACAATATTAGAAAATATTAGAATTGGAAATAGAAATGCAAGTGATGAAGAAGTAATCAAAGCATCAAAACTTGCACAATGTGATAGTTTTATTAAAGAGCTCCCAAATGGATACAATACAGTTATTGGTGAAAATGGAAGTACATTGTCTGGAGGAGAAAGACAAAGAATATCTATTGCAAGAGCGATTCTAAAAAATGCACCAATCATATTATTAGATGAGGCGACAGCTTCACTTGATGCAGAAAATGAAACAGAAGTACAAGAAGCAATTTCAAAATTAGTTAAAAATAAAACAGTATTAATTATTGCTCATAGAATGAGAACAGTTACAAATGCAGATAAAATAATAGTTTTAAAAGATGGAAAAGTACAAGAAGAAGGAAAACCAGAAGAACTATTAAATAAAAATACCATGTTTAAAGATATGGTTCAAAAACAACAGGAATCTTTAAATTGGAATTTAAGTTAAACAAAGGAGATTTTTAAATGAATAATATTGCAATAGGTATTTTAATACCTTTTATTGGAACTACACTAGGTTCTGCAATGGTGTTTTTAATGCGAAATAAACTAAATTCAAAAGTCCAAAAGTTATTATTAGGTTTTGCATCTGGTGTTATGATAGCAGCTTCAATTTGGTCTTTAATCACACCATCAATAGAAATGGCAGAAGAACAAGGTATTGTATCGTGGATACCAGCGTCTATTGGTTTCTTATTAGGAATTATATTTTTATTAATTTTAGATAGCCTTATACCTCATTTACACTTAAATTCCAAAAAGCCAGAGGGTATAAAAGCAAAACTAAAAAATACAACAATGATGGTATTAGCAGTAACACTTCACAATATTCCAGAAGGAATGGCTGTTGGAGTTGTATTTGCAGGTGTGTTAGCACAAAATACAACAATTACTCTTGCAGGGGCATTTGCCTTATCCATAGGAATTGCAATACAAAACTTTCCAGAAGGTGCAATTATTTCAATGCCATTAAAAAACGAAGGAATGTCAAAATCAAAGGCTTTTCTATGTGGTACATTATCAGGTATTGTTGAGCCAATAGGAGCAATAATAACTATTTTACTTACAAGTGTAGTAACTCCAGTATTACCATATTTATTATCATTTGCAGCAGGAGCAATGATTTATGTTGTGGTTGAAGAACTAATACCAGAATCACAAAGTGGTGAACATTCTAATATAGGAACTATTGGTGTTGCCATAGGATTTGTTATAATGATGATATTAGATGTTGCACTTGGATAGACTAATGACAAGTAAAGAAACTAGAATTTAACAAAAAGAAAAAATCAATATTATAATACCTTAATAAAAAGTTTTTTAAGACTAATTAACATCCCATTTTTATTTTCAAAGAAAATTATTTTATACTGTTGCAGTATAGAGTAATTTTCTTTTTTATGCTATAATCATCTTGATAAATTACAATTTGTAGGAGGTTAATAGTTATGAATATAAAAAAAGAGCAAATTAAAATGAAGATATTTCTAATATTA
>CALXWP010000033.1 GCA_944392455.1 uncultured Clostridia bacterium | reverse complement strand
AGTAATAATACAAAAGAATTAAAAAAAATAGCAAAAGAATTTAGACATTTTAGTAAATATGCAACTCAAATTTCAAAAGATGATTTAAAAGATATTTCTATAATGATGTTTACAATATTAAAAAAACAAAAGCAAATATTACAATTAATTGAAAAGAAATTAGATATAGATATTTGGCAAGAAATAAATAAAAGGGATCATATAGATTGCCAATAACAAAAAGAGAAGCACATTATGGTTCTCCAAAACAATTAATTAATTATATTTTAGATGAAAAACACAATGGAGAAAAGGTGGGTCAAATATCTTCAATAAATTGTAATCCAGAAACAGCATTATTAGAATTTAAAGATATACAGAGAAAATATAAAATGAAAGGAAGTAGAGTAGCATATCATATTATTCAAAGTTTTTCTCCAAAAGATAATATAACAGAAGAACAAGCAAATGAAATAGGAAAGAAATTGTGTGAAGAATTATATCCAAATTTTCAGTGTATTATATCAACACATACAGATAAGGGACATATTCATAATCATATATGTTTGAATGCGATAAGTTTAGATGGTAGAAAATTAGAAGATAGATTATCAAATGAAAAAGAAGGATTATATGGACTTAGTGATACAAGTGATAAAATCGCAGCTGAATATGGTTGCTTTATTATGCCAAGAAAAACATATATGAAATCTAAAACAAAAGATTATTATCATCAATATAAAGAACAAACCTGGAAAGAAAAAATAAAAGAGGATGTAGAAGGGATATTACATAAATGTAATTCATTAGAAGAATTTTTAGATGAATTATCTATTTCAGGTTATGAAATAAGAAGAGGAAAAAATTTATCTGTTAAATGTTTAGGAATGGAAAGATTTGCTAGATTGAATACTATAAATAATAATTTAAGTATTAGTAATTTATATAGTTATTTTAAAAACAAAGATAAAATTAAGTTAGAAGAGATTAATTTTGAAGAAAACAAGTTTAATATAGATTTATTATCAAAAGCGATAGAATCAAAAACTGCAATTGAAAAAACAGAAATACAATTAAATGGAAAGAAATATAATGAATATCAAAAAACACGTTATCAAGAAATTAAAAGATTTTACGATTTAAAACAACAGTTAGAGTATTTAGATAAATATAATATAAAATCATTTGATGATATTGAAAATCAAATAGAATTAAAAAGAAGTGAAATAAAAGCTAAAAATATTACTATAAAGAAAAATAAAAAAAGATATAATGAGATTATCGAAAAAACAGAAAAAGCACAAGATTATATAAGACTCTATAAAGTATATGAATATGCTTTAAGTTATAAAGAACAAGATCCAAAATATATAATGCCAAAAGAAGTAGAAATATTTTTAAGTTTACAAAAAGAATTAAATATTAATACAATAGAACAAGCAAGAGATTTAATAAAGTCATCAAGAAAAGAGCGAATTGAAATAAATAAAACTAAAAAAGAAGTTTTAGATTTGCAACGAGAATTGAATCATTTAGATACAATAAAAGAAGAGAAATTATCAAAAAGTGGATTATTCATACACAATATAAAATTTGGAGTTAATCACATAGATTATAAAAATTCAAAAGATAGTGAATATTGTGTTACATTACCATATACAAAAGAAAAAATATATATACCAAAGAAATATACTGCATTTAATGAGAAATATCAGTACTATACTTTATATTTGGTAGATGATAAAAAATACGAGTTATATGATGAAAATAATAATAAACTTCAAGATATAACAGGTAAAGAATTAGAAGAACATGTTTTAAACAAGAAAAAAGAAATAGATAAATTGTATAGTTATTAATCAGAATCTAGGTAAGACTAGGTTCTTTTTTATGCAATTTACAAAAGAGGAGGGATTTAATGTTAAAATTATTTAGTCTGTTTAGTGGCATAGGTGCATTTGAAAAAGCACTAGAAAGACTAAAAGTAGAATATGAATTAATTGGGTTTTCAGAGGTAGATAAGTATGCAATAAAGAGTTATTGTGCAATACATAATGTTTTGGACGATAAAAATTATGGAGATATAAAATTAATAAATGAAAATAGCTTGCCAGATTTTGATATTATGACTTGGGGATTTCCATGTCAAGATATAAGCATCGCGGGTAAATTGAAAGGGATAAAAGAAGGAAAAACAAGAAGCGGGCTATATTATGAAGGTTATAGAATTCTAAAAGCCAAAAGACCACAAGTAAGTATAATAGAAAATGTAAAGAATTTAACAAGCAAGAGATTTAAAAATGAATTTGAATCTATTTTAAAGGATTTATCAGATTTAGGCTATAATAACTATTGGCAAGTATTAAATGCTAAAGATTATAGAATACCACAAAACAGGGAACGTGTTTTCATTATAAGTATAAGAAAAGACATAGATAATGATAATTTTACTTTTCCAGAGAAAATGCAACTACAATTAAAATTAAAAGATTTACTGGAGGAAACAGTAGATGAAAAATACTATTTAACTGAAAAAGGTATAGGTAGGCTTATAAAGAAAAATAATAAATTAATTAGAAATAATAATAATCCAGATGTTAGTTCTTGCATAATCGCAGGATATCATAAAATGGATGGAAGAAATAATCAATATATTTCAGAAGTAAATAAACCTAAACGAATTGGTGGAATATATGATACAGAAGAAAGAAAAAGACAAGCAGGAAGTATATATGATCCAAATTCAATTTCTCCTACATTAACGACAATGTTTCCTGGAGGAGATAAGCAACCTTTTGTTCTTGTAAATGAAGGTACTAAAAAAGGTACATCAGAGGCAAGAGAAGGTGATTCTATAAATATTTCATATCCTAATAATACGAAGAAAAGAGGTAGAGTAGGAAAAGAAGTATCACAAACTATTTTAACATCTCCTAATATGGCAGTAGTTGAAAATGTAAATAAACCAATTTGTTTAAATAAGAATAAAAAAGTAAGTATTCAAGATAGAATTTATGATTCTAATGGCATTGCAACAACAGTAACAGCAAGTGAGTTTAGATCCAAAATAGCAGAAAGAAAAATGTTCAATCCATATAATAATAAAGAAGTAATAGATGTTGCACCTACACAAACCACATCCTGTGGAAATACAACATCAAGTGCTGCTGTTTTAATATCAGAGGATTTAAAAACATATTTAAAAATTAGAAAACTTACACCATTAGAATGCTGGAGGCTTATGGGGTTTGATGATATTGACTTTTATAATGCAAAAAATGCTGGAATTTCTGATACACAATTATATAAACAGGCGGGCAATAGTATAGTTGTTAATGTCTTACAAGCTATATTTATTAATTTATTAAAAGTAATCACAAAATAAAATTTATGGTACTAGCTTATATGGTTAGTACCTTTTATTTTTTTACAAAAAAATTTCATATATTTTAAGACAAAATAACAAATATATGCTATAATAATTTGGAACTCGTAAAAAGAAAAGAGTGATAAAGATGACAGAAAGACAGATAATCAATTTAATAGAACAAACACTAAATGATAAAATGAAACAAGATGAAAATTTTATTAGATATTCTTTTTATGAAGTAAATGTAAAATATGGCTTGAACAAAAACGAAAAAAGTTTATTTTTGAATTTACTAAAAACCAAATTAGTAAATAATAGATATAAAGTATATTTAGAAGGGCAAAGATTTAAGTATAATAATGCAAATATGTTAGTACAAGATAATGAAACACTAATAGCAATAAAAGAAAAGGAAGTATAATAATGGAAGAAAAATACACAAAACAATCAATAGATAGATTTTTATTCATAAAAGAAAATATGTTAAATATATTAAAAAGCAATAATGTAAAAACATTGGGACAATTATCAAATAAGACTCGAACAGATTTAAGAAACTATGGATTCGAGCATTATGAAATAAATAAAATTGATATAGAACTACAATTATTAGGTTTAGGTTTAAAAAATTAACACACTCTTGCAGTAGTCATAATAACCACCACATAGGAATTAAAAAGCAGATAATTAGACATTATAATAGTATTGTGAGGTGGTTAAATTGAATACTTTTGATAAATACTTTCTAAAAAAGGATAATCTTCTAAAACGAAGAATAGAAATAGATAATTCACTATATGAAAAACTTGTAGAGCTAGCAGAAATTTATGATGCATCGATTAATAAGATGGTAAATGTAGCAATAATAGAAATGATAAAAACTGAAAATGTAAAATTATATGAAAGATCTGACAATGAAATTGTAGAGGCACATAACTTTGCAATTAGAGAATCATCATATAATAAATTGGAAGAATTAAAAAATAAATATGGCTTATCAATTTATAAACTAACAAATATTGCAATATATAATGCTTTGAATAGCTAGAAATACTAAAACTAGAAAAATCTAGTTTCTTTTTTTGACTTAAAATGTAGAAAAAAGTCGATAAATTTTTTTTACTTGCTATAATCAATAAAAGAGTTATTTTGACTACTGCAAGGATTGACTATATAAATAAAAGAAAGTATAATATAAAAAATAAATCATATTTAGTAGAATATAAAGAAAATTTGGAAATTTATAAAATAATATATGAGCTTTATAAGTAGTAGTAATAAATTATAATACATTTAATAATTAAACAAAAACGGAAATATGATAAGCAAATTTGAAAGGAGGAATATTTATTAAATGGCTTATTAGAATAATAAAAGTAGTTTAATTATAGTAATATATGAGATTAAAAGCCATAATAGTTTTCAACAATAATTAAAATTTAAGAAAGAAAGGGAAAATATTATGGAGAATTTAAGAATTAAAAGAAAAGAAGA
>CALXWP010000032.1 GCA_944392455.1 uncultured Clostridia bacterium | reverse complement strand
ATATCCAAAATTGCTTGTGCTTGAATATCAGTAAGTCCAAATCTTTCCATTAATCTTTCTTTTGCATCATCATAAGAATTTCGAATAATATTAATAACCTCATCAATATTATCTAATGCTATTTTCAATCCTTCTAAAATGTGTGCTCTTGCTAGGGCTTTATCTAATTCAAATTGTGTTCTTCTTAAAATAACATCTTTTCTATGATCTATATAACAATCTAAACATTGTCTTAATGTTAAAATTCTTGGTACACCATTTACTAAAGCTAGCATGATAATACCAAATGTTGTTTGCATTTGTGTATGTTTAAATAATTGATTTAATACAACTTGTGGATTGGCATCTCTCTTTAATTCAATAACAACTCTTACTCTATCTTTTCTATCAGATTCATCTCTACATTCTGAGATTCCCTCTACTTTTCTTTCTTTTGATAAATCAGATATTGTTTTAATTAAATTTGCTTTATTTACTTGATATGGCAAAGAAGAAACAATAATTCTTTGTCTGTTACCACTCATTTCTTCTATTTCTGTTTCTGCTCTTAATGTAATTTTTCCCTTACCTGTTGTATATGCTTGTTTAATGCCTTCAAGTCCTAAGATGATTCCTTCTGTTGGAAAATCTGGTCCTTTGATAACACTCATCAAATCTTCATCTGTTACTTCATCTTCGTCTATAATTTTAATAATTCCATTAATTAATTCTATTAAATTATGTGGTGGAATATTGGTTGCCATGCCTACGGCTATACCTGAAGATCCATTTGCTAATAATGCAGGTATTCTTGCTGGCAAGACAGTTGGTTCTTGTAATCTATCATCATAGTTTGGCATAAAATCAACTGTATTTTTCTCAATATCTGTTAACATATATTCTGAAATTTTAGACATTCTTGCTTCTGTGTACCTCATAGCTGCTGCCCCATCACCGTCTACAGATCCAAAGTTACCATGTCCATCAATTAACATATACCTCATTGAGAAATCTTGTGCTAATCTAACCATAGCATCATATACGGAGCTATCTCCATGTGGATGATATCTACCTAAAACAGATCCTACAGTATTTGCACACTTCCTATATGGTTTATCTGATGTAATACCATCTTCATGCATAGCATATAAAATTCTTCTATGTACTGGTTTTAAACCATCTCTTACATCTGGAAGTGCACGAGAAACAATAACACTCATGGCATAGTCAATATATGCTTCTCTCATCTCTTTTTCAATGTCTTTTTCTACTATTTTTCCGTCTCTTCTTTCTTGTCTTTCTTCCATTGTTTTCCCTCTCTTCCTTTCTATTTCTACCTTTGTATTATACTAAAACAAACTTTGTTTTTCAAGTAAAATCCTTAAAAAACTAGGGAAATACATTATTTAAAATTATTATATGTTCTTTCTTCATAATATAAAAACGTGATTAAATCACGTTTTTATATCGTGTTTTCGTGATATTATCACGTTTTTTTATTTTCTTAAACAATTTAATAGCATATTCACTCCATCAATAAATCCTTGTTTATATATTTCTTTATTATACTCCGTTATTTTGATATTATAATTTTCTTCTATTTTATTTAACATTTTCTTTGCTTGCTCTGGACAATGAGAATCTTCAATGATTCTTTCTGATGTAATGACTTCTAATTGATCTTTTAATTTTTTATCTACACTTTTTAGTATTTTATCTATTTTTTCTTCTTGTGATTGATAAATCATATTTACTATATCTTTTTCTTGAAAATTTTCTAAATTCATCACAATTCCTCCTTATTTCTCTTTTATATATTTTTCGTATTCTTTTATGATATTATTATAAATCATTCATTTTTATTTTATACTCTTATATTTCTTCTAAAAATAAATTTCCCTTATTTCTATTTGACCAATTGAGTTTATTAATCCATAAACGTATATATTATCATATTTTCTAAGTCTAGAATAACATATGTCTGCTATTTCATTATGTCCTATTACTGGTATTCTAGTATTACTATTTAATTTAAATTCAAATATTACTACTGATTTTATCTTTTTGTTATTGATAACAAATTTGTAATCTATATCACTTATTATTTTTCCCATTACAAAACATAAATTCATCATCTTCTAATTCCTTTAATTTTAATTTATATTTTTAAATATTTTTTATAAAATTAAGTCGTAAAGTAATTATATTCAAATTATATAATTTTACTAATACTTACTTTACTGATCCGTTTTTACCTATATTAGGAAGGAATAAATCTCTTTAATACTAATACATTTACTGTATATCTTCCTTAAAATATATAATCTCAAAATTGTATTAGAGTGAGGCGGAAGCCGATGTTATCGTTGCTGTTAGCCGGATTGTTGTTGTTACGATTGGAAGCTGGATTGTTAGAACCTGTATTGTTGTAATTACCTCCTCGATTAACACGATTGTTAGTGTTGTAAGACTTTCGATTTATCCCTATTATTCTTTTGATGATTTTTTTTATTATAATTGAATATTAATGCAAAAAATAAATAACTTAATTTATATCATCATCTTCTTGATAAAATAATTTACTTTCTAAATTATATGTATTGGCAATTTTTATATATCCTAAATGACCTGCTAAATATTTATATGCTTCTTTACTTGTCATTTTTCCTTGTTTTATATCTTTCTTTAATTGTTTTACCTTTTCTTTCAGCTTTCTTTTTCCTTTATCTCGTATTTTTAGACGATATGTATTAATTTTATATCCGCAAAAATTAACTCCCTGTTTTGATTTAAATATTTGTGTCTTTTTGTTTAACTCCAATTCTAAATTCATCTTTAGAAAAGTTTTTATTTTCTCTAATATCTCTTTTGCTTCTTGCTTAGTTTTTACAAATAATACACTATCATCCATATAACGAAAATAGTATTTTACTTTTAATATATGTTTTATATATTGGTCTATTTCATTTAAATAAATATTTGCAAACATTTGTGATGTATAGTTTCCAATTTCTAATCCTTTCTCTCTTTTTTGTGCATATAAAATTTCTTTTATCAGCCATAATACATCTTTATCTTTTATTTTTCTTTTCAAAATTTTTAATAATATCGTTTTATTTATATTATCAAAATATTTCGCAATATCCATTTTCAAGATATAATAGTCATTCCATATTCTTTGACAATGTTTCATTTCTTTTTGTAAATCTAAACAAGCTTTATGCATACCTTTTCCTTTTAAACAAGCATAAGATGTACTAATAAATTGTGGTATAAATGCTGGTCCTAGAAAATTATCTACTAACCATCTGTGGACAATTCTATCTATATATTTTGATTTTTCTATCTTTCTAAGTTTAGGTTCTGTTACATAAAAAGTACTATATCCTCCATGTTTATATGTTTTATTCTGCAACTTTTCCAGTAACCACATAATATATTCTTCTTGTTTTAAGTTAAACAAAATAATTTCTTTTCTATAGCCTTTGCCTTTTCTGGATTTAGAATGTGCTTCTAATAACTTATCATAGGTTAAATATTTAAAATATAAATTTCTAATTGTTTTTGGCATAATATTTTATAAGTCCTCCTAATATTTTCCCTATTTCATATATAAGTTCCATTGCTATTTTAAATTTCTTTTCATCAATCCATCTGTTCTTTTTCATAATTCTTAAGTAGATTCTTTGTGTATTTAACTTACTATCAATTCTATTTAATATGTCTAAGATTTTCATTGCTTCTTGATTAGATTTATTTTTTATCTTATTTAATATCATAATTTCGCTTAACATTTGATACATACTTTGCTTATATTCTGTTCCTATACTAAATTTTTCTATCCTTGGTAGCTTTATCATAATCTCCAACATATATTCTATATATCTTTCTGATTTTGGTATTAAAGCCAGTTTACTATCTTGTTCTTGTTTTAAACTCATACTAATTCTCCTTGTTTCTTTATTATAATTTCATTTTTCTTCGTAATTAGTCGTTCTATCTATATTTTTTCAATTCGTCCTCATATAATTTTGATAAAGCTACGATATATTTATCTGGTTTTTTGTACTGTTTTGTACTATTAGGACAGGTATAACAATTCATATTTTCAATTTCTAAAGTATTTTTATTTTTTCCTATATAACTTTCAAATATATTTAATTCTTCTTTTTCTTGATCAAAATCATATACTATAAAACTATATCTTTTTTCTGCAAGTAAATTTGTATATTTTTCTAATGAATTGACTGGAAATCCAACTTTGCATATTTTAGGTTTTATACAACTTATTTTTAATCCTATCAGATGATTTAGTAAAATAGCATCTTTACCAATTGCTACATAGAAATTTCCTAAATTGCATATAACAATTTTTCCTCCTTCTCTTTTTTGTAATATTTTCATCATTTCACAAAATCCCATTTTATTTCACCACTTTCTATATTTTTTCGTGTCATTTTTTGTACTTTTTAAGCAGAAAAAACGCCACGTTAGTGGCGCCACGTTAGTGGGAATTTTTCTTAATTTTGCAAAATCCGTTTTTCAAACGTATTTTGTTAAATTTTGAAAAATTCCTCCCTTAACGTCTAAAGTCGTTAAGTTTTATATTAAATTTTTACTTTTAAAATTATTTTATTTACCCTTCAAATTATACGGCTAAAGCATTCAGCTTTACAAATATAAAGTGAGGCGGAAGCCGAGGTAATCGTCGCTGCCAGCCGGAATGTCGCCGCTACGAAGGGAAGCTGGAAGGTCAGAACCTGTACTGTAGTAAATACCTCCTCGAGAAACACGAAAGTCAGTGTAGTAAGACTCCATTGTCCATTCATAAACATTTCCTGCTAAATCATAAATATTTTTCACATCATAATCATCACTTGCTCCGGTTGTTGTTACTTTTCCCTTCCAAGAGTTTGCATTTTCATCCTCGCTATAATTTCCTTTTCCTGTTGAATCTGCTACAAAATTCTTTTCTGCTACTAATTCTTCTGCTTTATTTTTATCTTTATATCTTGGCTCTATCCATGCCATAATAGCATCCCATTGCACTCCATAGATTAATGTACTTGTAACTGATGTATAACCTTTTTCATTTGCAAATTCTTTTGCCTTCTGCACTGCTCCTCCCGTTTCATTTGTCATATTATTACTATTTGACCAACCTATATAATTATATACATTTGCTCCTTGTTTAACTACTACATCATCTGTAATTCCAGAACTACTTGTTCTTTCTTCTGTGCTTGCTGTTCCTGCTTCATATCTTCCTACATAAAATCCATTATGCTCTAATACACTTTCTTTCATTGCATTATATTCATCAACTTCATTTACATATCCATTCTCATATGGCTCTTTACAATCACTTAGTATTGAATCTATATCTCCATCAAAATATCCTTCATAGGTTTTAAATGCACTATCATCTTCTACTGGCACCCATACAAATTGATTTCCTTTTAATGTTTTTGCCACTTCCCAACTTGTTCCTTTATTTTCATCATTTGGATCATCTGATATAACTATTCCTTCTGCTTTACTTCCTCCTACATAATAAAATCCATCTGGGATTGTTACTCCTTCTACTATTGTTTCTGTATTATCATTTCCACCATTATCTCCTACACTTGTACTTCCATTTCTATTTATCGTTACATCATATCCATCCACATTTACTGTATCTGGCAAACTCGTTATTTTATTACTATCAGATATTGGACTTCCTTTATATGTTAAATTGTCTATCTTTTTTAGCTCATTATTTAAAGTATCCATATTAATTTTTCCATCTGTTCCTATACTTGCTGCTACTGCTAATTTTACTTGTTCTTCTGCATTTGCCCTTTTCGTATCTTCACTTGCTTCCTGTGCCTTTGTTAATATTCCATTATCTCCTGTTAGTGTTGCAATTGTTACTCCTGCTAGGATTAATAAGACAATGAT
>CALXWP010000031.1 GCA_944392455.1 uncultured Clostridia bacterium | reverse complement strand
GGAGCCACTTGTCCGACTTGAACGGACGACCTACTGATTACAAGTCAGTTGCTCTACCAACTGAGCTAAAGTGGCATTTTGGTGACCCCGACGGGAATCGAACCCATGTCTCCGCCGTGAAAGGGCGATGTCTTAACCGCTTGACCACGGGGCCTTAATTACACTAGGACTTTGACAAGTCCTAGATTTTTGGTGAGCCATCGCGGACTCGAACCGCGGACAACTTGATTAAAAGTCAAGTGCTCTACCACCTGAGCTAATGACCCAAATTAGTCATTTCGTTTACTTCGTAAACGCAAGTATTATTTTAAACTATTTTTATTTGTTTGTCAATACCATTTGTGAAATTTTTGTGAAATTTTATATAAAAAACATATCTTTTTTTATTTTAAGATATGTTTTTTATACTTTTATATTATTTTTAATATTTTAATAATATATTTATCTATTTGTTTAATTCTTCTAGTAATTCATTTACATCTATTCCATGAACATCACATGCTTCTTCTAGTGTTTCAGCTTGTGATGCAGGACAACCTAAACAATGCATTCCTGCTTCCATTAATATTTCAGCTTTTTCTGGAGCAACTTCTAATAGTTCTCCTATTTTCATATCTTTATTTATTTTCATTTTCTTCTTCCTTTCTTTTTTATTTATATAAAAGCAATAATATACTTTTAATTTAATTACTATTTTTAACTTTTTTATAGTACATTAAAAATTTTATCATAAATTTAAAAAAAAGTATAGACATTTTTTTAAATTTGTTATATGATTGGTAAAAATTGGAAAGGTGGTGTTTGTTTTTAATAATATAGATTTGTTTTTTATCATTTTTATTATTCATCTTTTTATTACACTTTATTCACTTTATTTATTTTTCAATAACATTTTATTTCATAATTCTCAAGGAGCGAAGCTAAAATTAAAGTCCAAAAATTCACATTAATTATTAATTAATTTATTTATTTTTTTAGGAGGCTTATTATTAAACGTTTTATATTTATTTTACTTTTTTCATTTACATATTGTTATGTTGGTTATTTATTATTTAGTTCCACTTTAGTTTCAAACAATATAATTATTACTTACGGAATACATCCTTTTAATATATGTAGTAAAAATCCTACCTTATGGATATATATAAAATATATTTTTATATTTACATATATTTTTTCCTCTTTTATCATATCTAATTTTATATATTTATTCATAAAGGATTTATATCTTTCAATGCAAAATTTATTTCATAATTTATCAAATAAATTTAAAAGTTTTTTTAGTAAATTTTCTCATCTCAATACTTTGAATTCTACAACAATCAAATTTCAAAAACAAAACATTTCTTTATATATAGGTAACAATTATGAAACTAATACTCATATATTTATTCCACAAAATAGTTTATACCAAAATATTTTAGTTACTGGTACTATTGGCTCCGGAAAAACATCAGGTGCTATGTACCCATTCACTAAACAATTAATGCAATATTCTTATTTAGATAATTATCAAAAATTAGGTATGTTAATTCTAGATGTCAAAGGAAACTATTATTTGAAAGTATTAGATTTCGCTAAAGAATTTCATAGAGAAAACGATATTATTATCATACAAGTCAATGGTAAATATAAATATAACCCTTTACATAAGCCTGATTTAAAAGCATCTGTAATAGCAAATAGATTAAAAACAATATTATTATTATTTTCTCCCAATAATACAGAATCTTTTTGGCTTGATAAGGTAGAGCAAGTTCTAACAGAATCAATAAAGCTCTGTAGATTGTATAATGACGGATATGTGACTTTTGAAGAAATTCATAAATTAGTTTCTTACGAAAATTACTATGTAGAGAAAATCAAAATATTAAAAGATACATTTACTAATAATAAATTCTCAAAAGAAGATTTATATAATCTTTACTCTTCTCTCACCTTTTTTCAAAAAGAATTTTTTTCTTTAGATCATAGAACTCTCTCAATATTAAAATCAGAAATTACTAGAATAACAAATATATTTATTTCAGATTATGAAATATATAATACTTTTAATCCTTCTGAGAAAGATTTAAATTTCTTTGGATTTTCTCAATTATTAAAGGAAGGAAAAATTGTAGTATTGGACATCAGTGTATCTAAATATAAAGCACTTTCCAAAATTATAGCAGCATATTTAAAATTAGATTTTCAAACCGAGGTTCTTAATAGGCTTTCTAATAATTTCAAATATTCAAGAAGAAGTGTAGCTTTTATTTGTGATGAATTCCATGAATATTGTACTATTTCTGATAGCGAATTTTTTGCCCAAAGTAGAGAAGCTAAATGCATAAATATTATATCTACTCAAAGTTATACTTCTATTTTAAATTCCTTAAATAATAAATCTGCAACAGAAGTAATTATCCAAAACTTGGTTAATAAAATCTGGCTAAGAACTGATGATATATATACAATAGAAAATATTCAAAAACAAATAGGTAAAGAAGATAAAGAAAAAGTTTTTAAAAGTATTTCAGAAAATGCAAAAGAAACAAACTATAGTTATATTACTCATTCTTTAAATTCATCTAATTCTAATATATCAGAGAGCATATCAACGCAAATAAATTATGAATATAAATATGATACAAAATTTTTCACTCAAGACTTGGAATTATTTTCTTCTCTTGCTTTTCTTTCAGATGGAGAAAAAATATTAAATCCACAAAAGATTATTTTAAAACCATATTTTAAAAATTAAACATTTAACAAGGAGGTTTTTATTATGTTTAAAAAGTTAAAATTCTTTTTTATATTCTCATTAATTTTATTATCAGTTTTTTACTTTTTTTCATATAATACTGTTTTAGCTGGTCTTTTTGATAGCACACCTGAATTAGTAACAACTTTAAATAATGCTTTTCAAGATATTGAAGGATGGCTTCTTACTCTAGCAACACCCGCTGCCGCTGTCGCCGTAGGAGTAGGTGTTTTTATGAAAAAATTTAGTTTTGGTGACGAAGAAAGAATACGTGTTGCTAAAAAATTAATTAGGGGATCTCTATTTTCTTATGCTTTTATTTTAGCAATCAATTTAATTCTTTCTGCTATACAATCTTTAATACAATAATCACTGGAGGTTTAATTGGAAGAAACAATATCTAATACAGCTAATATATCTCAAATTATAATTGAAACAATAAACACATTACTAAGTACTCTTTTTTCTTCTATTGATAATAGTGTTTATGATTTATTAGATAAATTAGCTTTTATAAATGTTACAACAATATTTGATAATTCTTTAATAGAAAAATTATTTGGATATAATTCTAGTAATGGCATTCTAATAATAGCTAACTCTTTGCTATTTGCTGTTTGTTTATATTACTGTTTTAAATTGTTATATTCTCACTTAACTGGTGTGCCTATTGATAATCCATATCAATTTATTTTCAAATTATTAATATTTGGAATTCTAATGAATGCTTCTTATTTCGTTTGTGAATTTTTTATTTATTTTATATCTCTTATTTCTGCTGCCATTAGAGATGTTGGTTTATTTGTATTTGATCAGAATATAACTTTTTCAGCATTGATTGAAAATTTAAATTCTACTATTTCTGTTGATTCATCTAGTTTAAATATATTTTCTTTTGATGGGTTATTAAAAAGTCTTTGTTCTATTAGTTTTATTAATTTAGTTCTATCTTATTCTCTCAGATATATTATGGTTAAAGTATTAATACTAGTAACACCATTTGCAATACTTAGTCTAATTAATTCTTCTACATCTTGGTTTTTTAAAGCTTGGCTAAAAATATTTCTGTCTTTGCTTTTTCTTCAACCACTTATTTCAATTATTTTATTAATTTTTTTCACACTTGATTTTTCTAGTTCAGATATTACTTCTAAAATATTGTGTGTTGGAGCCATGTACGCATTAATTAAATCCAATTCCTATGTACAACATTTTATTGGTGGAATTTCTACTGATGTTTTTGCTAATATTAAGTCTTTAAAAACAAAATTCAAATAATATGGAGGTTAATATGAATTTTATATTTCCACAAAACTATAACTTAAATAGTAAATTTCTTGGTTTTATTGATTATACTACTATTATTTTAAATATTATTTGGGGATTATTAATATTTATTTTTGTCTATTTTTTTATATCTAATATTACTTTAAAAGTAAGTATTTTTATTATTTTATTTTTCCCATTTACTTTATTTAGTATTATTGGTTTTAATCATGAAAAAATCTCATATGTTATAAAATATTTATATTTTTATATAAAACGTCCTAAATTATATTTATATAAAAAATTCTAGCAATTATAATAAATATTTTGTCGTTTTTTCGATTGTAAATTTTCATTTATAATGATATAATTTTATCTATACTTTTATAGGGGGGATTCTAAAATGAAATTAGAAAATGCAGATTTATCATCGCTATTTTCAAATACTTTAATACCAGATATTTTTTTCTCAGAATATTTATCTGAAGCAAATGGTGACTTTATAAAAGTATATCTATATATGATATTTTTATCAAAATATGATAAAGATATCAAAATTAATGACTTATCAAAAAAACTAGTTCTTCCCGTAAAAACAATTCAAGACGCAGTAAAATATTGGGAAGATCAAGGATTAATTACAAAAAAGAATACAGGATATATCATTAATAATATTCAAGAAATAGAATTACATAAACTATATAAACCAAAGACGGCTCTTTCTGCAGATCAACTACAAAAGTCTGCAGAAAATCAAAAACGTGCAAAAGCTATTGAATTTATAAATAATAAATATTTTTCTGGTCTTATGCCTACTACTTGGTACCCGGAAATAGAATTGTGGTTTAAAAAATATAACTTTGATGAAGAAGTTATGATTGCATTATTTGGGTATTGTTTTGATAAATCAGCCCTTCATAAAAATTATGTTCAAACTGTAGCTGAAGCTTGGAATCAAAATAATATAAAAACATTTAATGATTTAGATGTTTATTATGAAAAACAGGAGAAATTAAAAGTTATAGCCAAAACTATTTCTAAAAAACTAGGACTTTCAAGAGGACTTACACAATATGAATATGCTTATATTGAAAAATGGAATATTGATTATGGATATGGACTAGATGTTATTGAAATAGCCTTGAAAAAAACCACTTCAAAAGCCAATCCAAATTTCGATTATTTAGATAAATTACTTACAGATTGGCATGATAGAGGCTTTAAGACACCAAATGATGTTCAAACATTTCTAACAGAAATAAAAGAAAAAAATAGAAATATAAAAAAACTAGAGAAAGATACAGGTTATGATAAATATGATCAAAGATCATATTCTGATTTAGATAGCCTTTATATAAATTTAAAAAAATAATTTTAATTAATTGGAGGATTTTTAGTGAATTCTATTTTAAAAAACATTTTAAATCAATACAGTAAAAAGAAATCAGAAGCTGAATTTGATGCAGAATTAAGAAAACAAGAATTATATAAGAAACATCCTGAACTTCAAGAAATAGATAATAGTCTAACCACTTTAGCTATTTCTACTGCTAAATCGCTAATTAATAATAATGATAAAAATTTACTTATAAAACTTAATAAAGATATTGAAAATCTAAGGATTAAAAAACAAAAAATACTAAAATCCTTAAACATTCCAGATAATTATTTTTTACCTAAATATGAATGTCAGATATGTAAGGATTCTGGATATATTACCAATCCTGATTATTCAACATCTATGTGTAGTTGTTTAAAACAAAAATTATATGATGAACAATATAATAAATCTAATATGTCTAATTTGGATGTACAAAATTTTAATACTTTTTCAGATTTACTTTATTCAGATAAATTAGACGAAAATAAATATCATACAAATATATCTCCACGAGAAAATATTAATTTAATAAAAAATATTTGTATTGATTTTATTAAAAATTTTGATGATAAAAACACAAAAAATCTTTTATTTACCGGAAATACTGGACTTGGTAAAACATTTCTTTCTAGCTGTATCGCAAATGAATTAATAAAGTTAGGAAAAAATGTACTGTACCAAACAGCCCCTGTTATGCTAGATTCAATTATAGATTATAGATTTGGTAAAAATAAGGATTCAAATATCTTAGAAAGTATATTGACTGTAGATTTATTAATTATAGATGATTTAGGAACTGAATGTATTAATAATATGAAATTCACTGAATTATTTAACATTATTAATACAAGACTTTTAAATCAAAATAAAATAACAAAAACTATTATTTCTACTAATTTAAGTCTAAAAAATTTATATTCAACTTATGATGAACGTATAGTATCTAGAATAGTTGGAAATTATGATATATGCTATTTTTTCGGGGATGATATTAGATTTAAAAAAAGGAATATTTCTTAAAATGTACTGAACCCAAAAAGTTGGACAGTATAAATTAGGCTACTAACTTGGAATGTTCTCTGTATTGAACAGGGGA
>CALXWP010000030.1 GCA_944392455.1 uncultured Clostridia bacterium | reverse complement strand
TAACAGAAGATATGAAAAATACGGATATGCTTTATTGGGTGGGCATGATGAATAACTTTAAAAATGAAGCGGAAGAGATTGTATTTAAGGAAATTATATATTCATAAAATTATTTTTATAAATATAGGCTTTGGTTAAATCAAAGCCTATATTTGTAGTTATGACAAAAAATGTAAAAATATTGTAAATAAATACATTCTTTGATATAATAACAAATATCAAACATTAAATGCAAGGAGTGATTGTTTTTATGTTAGAAGATATTAAATTTCAAAGTTATTGTTGGAGTTTAGGAACCACAAGTTTCAGAGTTAATAATTTAAATTTTAAAATTGAAAGACAACTTCAAATTTTAAAAGAACTTTGGAACGAAAACCCAAATGTAAGATGGAATGGAAATAATTCAATTCAAGAAGAATATTATAATAAAATGCTACAAAAAAACTTTATTACAGGTGAAGCAAATAATAAACCAAAAGATGCTAGACAAAAAACTTCAGGATTAGTACAAATTGGTGTAATAGACGATAATAGACATATAACAGAAATAGGTGAAAAGATAATTGATATAGTAGAACAAGAAAATTTTAAAAGTGACAATATATTTAATATAAATAAAGACAGCTACTTGTATCTAAAGCAATTATTAAAACTTCAAATAACTGATAATGGAATAAATGTAAAACCATTTGCAGTATTATTATATTTTCTATCAGAACTAGGATATCTAACAAAAGATGAGTTTACTTATATTTTACCATTATGTACTAATAGAGAATATATAGATATAATGTTAGAAAATATAAAAAAGTATAGAAATAATCAAAAAACAATAGAAGATATTATTCAGAATAAGATGGAAAATATGTCCAACTATAAAGCAGCAATTGATTTTATTAAAGGAAATGGAGTAAATAGTATTGATGAATTTTCTATAATAGATATGGGAAGAAAAGGTACTAAATATGTAGAACCAATGTATAATTTCTTTGAAGCACTATATAGAATATCAAAAAAAGACTTTGATGAAGAAGCTTGTGATACAATAATAAATTTCATAAAGGAACAAACAAAGAAAAATTCTAAAGTAGCAAAATATTGGAAAGATTATCTTAGATATTCTTCAAAAATGCTAACAGAAGAATATTTAGAAGATATTAAAGAAATACCGTTATTTAATTTTAAGAATAAAACTGAATATACAATAGAATTTTTTAAGGTAATGCATACTGCTAAATGGAAAGCCACATTAGAAGATTATGCAGATTTAAATAAAAGGTATATTTCATTATCTGACATAGTTATTTTTGAAGATGATAAAATTGAATTAGATGTATTTCCAAAATATTTCTTTTTGAATATTTCTAAGGAAATAGTAAATACTGAAATTTTAGATAAAGATAAATACAATAACTTTATTTCAACAGATATAGAATTAAACAAAATTTATGAATGTTTAAATGTAAATGTTGATGAAATTATATATCAAATTCAAGCTGATTATCCAGATAGAGTTGTAAATAAAGATAGTATTAAGACATTTATTGAAGATGAAAAATTAAGAAGATTTAACGAATTAATTGATAATAAATTTAATGAAAATCAACTTGTTCAATTATTTACATATATTGAAAACAACGATAGAAGTGCAATTAATGAATATGTTGATTGGAATTCAGATGTTCCAACTATATTTGAATATATTTTAGGTATCACATGGTATAGGTTTAGTAATAGAAGCGGAAATATATTGGAATATATGAAATTAAGTTTAGATGCTAATTTATTGCCAAAAACTCATGCGGCAGGAGGAACTGCTGACATAGTATATGAATATAATAAAACAAACGATTATCCAGAACATAAAGTTTTATTAGAAGCAACTCTTACAGAATCAACATCTCAAAGAAAAAATGAAATGGAACCTGTATCAAGGCATTTGATGAGAGAAATTCAAGAAAATGATAATGATGATACATATGCTGTTTTTGTAGCTAATATATTACAAGAAGAGGTATTAAGTGATTTTAGATCAAGAAAAAATTACCAATTTAGAGGTAAAAATTCTGTAAAAAGTGGATTAAAAATTATTTCTCTTTCTATTAGAGATATAATTAAACTAATAAATATAAAAATTCAGTATTCTAAATTGTATAAAATTTTTGATGAAGCTTATAAAGATACTAATATCAACGATTTAGAATGGTATGAAAAATTATTAAAAAATAAAATCAATAATTTATAAAAAAAGAGTTGAAAAACTCTTTTTTTATTGCTATAATTCTAGTGTGCATTAGATGCCTGGAAAGGAAATGATAAACGGATGAGAAAGTTAGATATAAATAATAGAAGATATTTAGGAAGTAAGTATAAATTATTGAATTTTATAGAAAAGATAGTTAATGAAAATTGTAAAGATATTAAATCTGTTATAGATGTATTTGCTGGAACAGGAGTTGTAGGAGATTTATTTCTAAAAAAAGGAAAAGAGGTTTATTTTAATGACTATCTAAAATCAAACTGCTATAGTTATAAAGCTTTTTATGAGCCTGTTAAAGTTGATATCAAAAAGATAGAAAATATAATAAACAAATATAATGCTATACACATTGATGGAGAAAATTATTTTTCGCAAAACTTTAGTGATACATATTTTAGTAGTAATGATTGTAGGAAAATTGGTTATATAAGAGATGATATAGACAAAAAATATAATGAGGGAAAAATCAATGAAAGAGAAAAAAGTGTTTTAATAACAAGTTTAATATATTCAATGGATAGAGTAGCGAATACAGTAGGACACTATGATGCTTATAGAAAAATTGAAAATATACAAGATAAATTTTTTATGTATATGATTGATATAAATAAGAATGGAGAAACAAAATCACACATTAGCAATGAAGATGCAAATGAGTTTATAAAAGAAGTAAAAGCTGATTTAGTTTATATTGATCCTCCGTATAATTCAAGACAATATTGCGATGCATATCATTTATTGGAAAATGTTGCAGTTTGGAATAAACCACAAGTATATGGTGTTGCAAAAAAAATGGACAGGACTAATTTAAAAAGTAGGTACTGTACCAATAAAGCAGTAGAAGCTTTTGATGATTTAATTAAAAATTGTAATTGCAAATATATTTTAGTATCTTATAACAATACTGGTGACAAGTCTAATAGCAGGAGTAATGCAAAAATATCAGATTTACAAATCAAAGAAATATTAGAGAAAAAGGGAAATGTTAAAGTATTTGAGCAATCTTATAATAATTTTACTACTGGGAAAAGTACTTCAATAGACCATAAAGAAAGATTATTTTTGTGCGAAACAGCAGAAGTTTCTGAAAAAAGCCAAATTCAATTAGAAGACAATAATAACTTTGCAAAGTCTCCATTAAATTACACAGGGGGAAAATATAAACTATTACCACAGTTTAAAAATATATTTCCAAAAAAAATAGATACATTTGTGGATTTTTTTTGTGGAGGTGCGAATGTTGCTGTTAATAGTAATGCAAATAAAATAATAGCAATAGATAATGAAACTAATCTAATTAGAATACTAGATCTTTTTAAAAACTATGATTATATGGAAATTGTTAATAAACTAGATTCAATTATCGAAAAATACAATTTAAGTAATACTTATAAAAATGGATATAAATTTTATGGAGAAAATAGTTCTTCAGGACTTGGAAAATATAATAAGCCATACTACTTAAAATTAAGAAATGACTATAATCATATGAAAGATTCAAGTGAAAGAGATTTTATGTTTTTGACTTTAGTAATTTATGCTTTTAATCATCAAATTAGATTTAATAATAATGGCGAATATAATATGCCAGTTGGAAAAAGAGATTTTAATAGTTCAATTAGAAAGAATCTATTGGAGTTCTGTAGAAAATTAGTTGTTAAAAATATATCGTTTGTTAATGAAGATTATAAAAAATTTAAATTAGATTCATTGACTAGCAACGATTTTTGTTATTTCGATCCGCCTTATTATTTAGGAGATGCTAGTTATAATGAAAATGATGGCTGGAATGAAAATAAGGAAAAAGAATTATTAGAATATCTAAATGAAGTGGACAAACATGGGATAAGATTTGCACTTTCAAATGTAACAGAACATAAAGGACTTAAAAATGAAATGCTAATAAATTGGGCTATAGAAAATCAATATAATATACATAATTTAAATTATAATTATAGCAATTCAAATTACCATTTGAAAAATAAAAATCAAGTTACAAAGGAAGTATTAATAACGAATTATTAGATGAATAGGAAGATGATAAAATGGAATATGAATATAAAAATTTAAAAAGTAATAAAATGATTAAAATTGATATAAAAAAGCCATATTCATTAATTTATGGACCCAATGGTACTGGAAAGACGACATTTGCACGTTTTTTAAATTCAAAAAAAGAAAAAGTTATTAATGGAAAAAAAATAAAATATTTAGTTTTTGATCAAGACTTTGTTAATAATAATATATATATTTCAACAGTTGATAAAGGGTATAAAACTGATCCACAAAATAAGAGTAAATTAAAACAGATTTTTTTAGGCGATTCAAGTAAAGATGATAATGAAAAATTAAATTTGATTAGAAAAAAGAAAAGAGAATTTAATAAACAAAATGTAAATTTTTTATTATTTAAAAATGATTTTAAAAATATTGTTGAAAAATTGCTTGAAGATGAATCATATGATAAGGAAAATAATAAATTTATTATGAATTATATTGATGATAATTTAGCTAAAAAATATATAGAAAAAATATTAAAGAATATTGAAAATAAAGAATTAAAGGTAGATTTTGAAAAGTTAGAAGATGATAAGTATATTGATGAATTAATGTTACCTAATATAGAGGTAACTTATAATACTGAAGAAATAAAAGAAGAAATAATTAAATTCTTAAATGATGAAAAAAATAATGAAGAGAAATCGATTAATTCTGCCATAGATAATCTAACTAGAAAATTCAAAAAAATTTTAAATACTGAAGTAATAGAAAAAGAAATAACAATAATAGATGGTATGATTAAAAGTTTAGATGTGGAAAAAGAAGAAGCTACTTTAATAGGAAAATTAGAGTTAGAAGAAAAAGATTTTTTAGAAGAAATTACACAAAAAAATGAAAGAGAAGTAAAGAAGATACAAAATTGGATAAAAGATGGTCATGAATATCATAAAGAATTAGATTTTAAAAAATGTTTATACTGCAGGAATGATATAAAAAAAGAAATAAAAGATAAATATAAAAGTATCATATCAAATAAATATATGTTAATATTAAAAAATTTCAAAAAAGAAATAGAAAAGATTTATGACATTTTTAATGATTTAAATTCAGAGTATTTAAATATAGAAAAGAATAATTGGTTTGAATTGACGAAAAGACTTGAAGAAAGAAAAGTTTATAGAATTTTATTAAAAAGGGGAGAAAAAACATATAACATAATTAAAAATTTAACAGAAAAAGGGGAGTATAGCGATTTAATAGTAAAAGAATTATGCAAATTAAATGAGTTTTTAAAATATATTAGTAAAAAGAATTTATTAAAAACATTAATAGATAAAGAGAATAATGAAATAAATAAAAATTATAAAGGATATCAGTTGTTCTTACAATCTTCTATATTTCAGAGACAATTAAAAGTTGAAATGATAAAAAAACAACTTCTTTTAGAAGAATCTAATTTAACAACTAAAATAATAAAAGACACAGAAGAATATATTAACAAAATAAAAGACTATATAGGTGATTTTGAAAAAATATATGAACCTAGACTTAAATTAAAAATAAATGCAAATATAAGTAAGAAAGATTCGGCTGAATCTACTATTGAAATAGAAACACAAGAAAAAGATTTTTTAAATCAATTGAGTGAGGGAGAAAAAAATGTTTTATCTTTAATAATATTTTTTAGTTATGTAAAAAAAATAATAAATACATTAGAAGAAAATGAGTCAATAGTTATGGTATTGGATGACCCCGTCAATAGTAATGATTGGAATAACTTTTTTAAATTTAAATCAATAATTGAAGATTATTTTTATTTTGATGTAATGAATAAAAAAATATCTAATATTATTATTTTAACACACAATATCGATTATGCTATTATACAATTGCAAAGTGATAAACTTTTGGAACATTTTGAATTATTGCGATTATTTTGTACAGATTGCAAAGAAATAGATACGAAGTTTTTGTTTATGAATGATATAAAATTAGGCTCAAAGTTATTGTGTGACTTACTAAGTAATGTAATGGAGGAAGAAGAAAAAATATATATAAATAAAAAAGCATTACTAAGAGTAGCAATATATATGAGAAAATTTTTGGAAAGTTTTCTTTTTAATATTGTATCAATATCAAATCCTAATCTTATAGGAGATGAAAAAAATTGTTTTAAATTTTTAAAAAATAATACGAATTCTGATTCAATAAAAGAGCTTATAGATATATCAACGAATATAATGAAAGACTTAAAAAAAGGAACAATATCTGTTGATGATTACATGAAGAAGTTACTTAAAGCACTTGCTGATATAGTTTCTAATTATAATTTATTTAAAGAAGATGCTTTCTTAAATTTACTGATAAATAAATATAAAGATTCAAGTAAAATTTTTAGCATTAAAGATAGTAAAAATCAATATATTGTGGCTGATGAATTTGAAATAGAAGAAAACGAAGAATATAGAGAAGTTTTAATAGATATACTAATAAAAGGACTTATTGTAAATTTAAAAATTAATGAAAAAGAAACTGTTGATAGGACTAAAAAAAGTGCTAGAATATATTATTTGAATTATTTGAGACATGTAAATGATAATGTTGGAAGACCAGTCTTAGCTGTAAATTCAGATGCTATAATTGAATAAAGAAAAAACACTTGCAAAATCACTAAAGTTATGTTAAATTATAATCATAGAATCAAACTATGAAATATAATTATAAATACAAGCTCGTATT
>CALXWP010000029.1 GCA_944392455.1 uncultured Clostridia bacterium | reverse complement strand
AGAATTTTTAAAACTCAGTTATTTCAATCATTTTAAAATTCAACTTTACATTTCTTTTAACTTTACATTCTAACCCACTATGACACTTTCAAAACTTCGTTTTGGAAAGGTGTCGTGGGCTCCTAGCGGAGGGCTCATAAATTATCTAATTTTACAATAGATAATTTATGTTGGCTTTGCCAAAGCAAAAGGATATATTTAATATCATTCATATATTCGTTTGCTCATCTTAACAATTTATTTACATACCAAAAATAAATTGTTAAGCTCTTTTTGTTATGTATAAATAAAGAGGGTAGAAAATTATACATACAAAAAGACCATAAGCGATATACCAATACTCTATTTACCTACATGAGTACAATTTTAATAAGCTCAAACAAAATTTGAGTTTTAAATATGTACTCATTTTTTAGTGTGTATGTAAATAGAATATTGAACTTTGCACTCATGGCTTTCTTAATTACTTATAAATACTGGACAAATTTACTACTATTTTAAATTTTTCATACTTTCTAATAACCAGCTCGCAATCCTATATGCGACTAGTTTTCGCCTGGCATCTGAGGAATTATAAAATTCCCAAGAAAACATCAATATTCTTGTATTCCTAATTAGAATACATCTAATATATATCACAAATTTAGCAAAAAATCAACAAAAAGTGTTAATTTAATTGAAAAAAATGCATGTTCTTGATATAATTTGAACATAATAATAATTTTATAAAGGAATGATGCCTAAATGGAAAATATAAATAAATTAGAAACAATTTCAAATCTTTTTGAGGATAATGAAATAAGAAGTGTTTGGGATAGTGAAAAAGAAGAATATTATTTTAGTGTTGTTGATGTTATTCAAGCTTTGACGGATAGTAACAATCCAAGAAATTATTGGAACACGCTAAAAAGAAGAATGACAGAAGAAGAAAAAAGTGAGTTGTACGCAAAATGCGTACAACTGAAAATGAAATCACAAAAAGATGGAAAAAGTTATTTAACTGATGCTTTAGATACAAAAGGAATATTAAGACTAATAGAATCTGTGCCAAGTCCAAAAGCAGAGCCATTTAAATTATGGCTTGCCCAAATGGGAAAAGAGAGAATTGATGAAGTATTTGATCCAGAACTTGCTGTTAATCGAGCGATTGATTATTATAGAGCTCGTGGATATGATGATAAATGGATTAAAGCAAGACTAACTGGAGTTGTAGATAGACGTAAATTAACAGATGTATGGCAAGCAAATGGTATAACCAAAAATTATGAGTACGGAATACTTACAAATGAAATATATAAAGAATGGTCTGGAATGAAAGCTTCAGAATATAAAGAATTTAAAGGAATTAGAAAAGAGTCTTTAAGAGATAATATGACAGATATAGAAGTTACACTTACAGATTTAGGAGAAATTGCAACAAGAGAGCTTGCAAAAAAACATAAACCCTATGGATTAAAAGAGAATAAAGAAATAGCAAAACGTGGTGGAAAAATTGCAAAAATCACACGCGATAATTTAGAAAAAGAATTAGGAGAAAGTGTAATTACAAATAGAAATGCACTAAACTATAAATATTTAGATGATAACAAATTAAATAAAGAGAAACAATTAAATGATAAATCTAAAAAGAAATTAAAAGAAAATGATAATACGGAGGGAAACAATGAATAAACCTATCATAGGAATAGTATCCAAACATTATGCTACTTATAAATCAAATAAAAATAAAATAGATACTTTTATAAGAGATGAAGTAAAACAAGCAATCTTTGATAATGGTGGAGTAGCTATTGGAATACTACCTACAGAAGCTAATATAAACTATTGTGGAGATAATTGGAAAGATAATTTATCCATAGAGGAGAAAGAAAATTTAATCGCTCAATTAAAATTATGTGATGGTATTATTTTACAAGGTGGAGCAGAAACAGATAATTATGAAAGTATAATTGCTAAATACTGTTATGAAAAAAATCTTCCAATACTTGGTATTTGTGCTGGACAGAACAATATTGCAAGAGCTTTAGGAGGAACTACTTATAAAATTCCTAATCCAGAAAAGCATGATAAATCATTTGATGAGTATGTTCACTGGATTAATATAGATAAAAATTCAAGATTTTATGATATAGTTCAAACTAATAAAATGCAAGTTAATTCTAGGCATAAGAGAACAATAAAAGAATGTCCTAAATTAGATAAAGTTGCTTTTTGTGAAGATGGATACCCTGATGTAATAGAATCTAAAAACAAAACTTTTTATATTGGTGTTAGATTTCATCCAGAAAGTTTATATAAAATAGATGAGAATCATAATAAAATTTTCAAGGAATTTATAAATGCTTGCAAAGGTTAGGAGGTCAGAATGGAATTAAAAGAAACAATAAAAAATAGAAGAAGTATTCGCAAATATAAAAATACTGAAATATCTAAGGAAATAATTGATGACTTAATCGATTGTGCAAGATTAGCACCATCTGCAAAAAATAGGCAACCTTGGAAATTTGTAATAGTAACCGACACTATAAAAAATAAAATTGCTGACATTATGTTGGAAAAGGAAAATAACGAAAAGATTAATTTAGAAAGACAAATATATAATGCTAATAGTAGTGTTAAAGCAACTGCAAAAATAATGAAAGAAGCCCCTATACTTATATTAGTTCTTAAGGAATATGAAGATAATTGGATTATAGGAGATTCACTTTCAATCGGAGGAGCTATAGAACATATTTGCTTAAGAGCCACAGATTTGGGGTTAGGTTCTCTTTGGATAAGAGATATTGTGTATACGCAGAAAGACATTGCTAAATTGATTGGCTATGAGAACATGGAACTAATTTCATCAATTTCTATCGGTTATCCAGATGAAAATCCTAAACCAAGACCTAGAAAAGAATTGAATGAAGTTTTGGAATGGTTTTAATATTATAAAAAATATAAATGGAAAGGATAGGATAATAAATGGAAAAAGAAATATTAGAATTTTATAAGAAAACAAGTTCATTTACAGATTTAGGATATTATAAGGATTTTGCAAAAAAATTGCCAGATGATATTGAAGAATTATGTCTATTACAAAGAATGCAAATAATTCATCCAGTAGCTTTTAGAGATAAACAAATTAGAAATAGAAAAGATTGCTTTTGGGGAGATATGACTAAAGTGCCAATTACTAGATTAGAATATGAAGATGACATTTTTCCAACTGCACAAAGTGTAATAGCTGAATTATTAAGAAAAAATCCTAACTATACTACAAAAAGGGAAGCCAAAGATAAAGTTCATGTTACATGTAGAAGTCAAGCTATATTATTGGCTAGTATATTGAAAGCTAAAGGAATACCAGCTAGAGCTAGAAGTGGATTCGCTGAATATATACATTATGATGGAATATGTTATGACCATTGGATTACGGAATATTTTGACGGAAAAGAAAATAGATGGAGATTAGTAGATGCAGATGAACATTGTCCAGACCATGAAATGGGATTTGATTTGAATGATATTCCTTATGATAAATTTTTATTTGGTGCAAATGCTTATTTAGGTATAAGACAGAATAAATATAAACCTGAAACTATTTTATATTCTTCTGATCCGCCAACCCTAGGACTAAAAGCTTCAATAAGAGGATTATTCTATGATTTTCATGCGTTAATGAATGATGAAATTATATTCTTACATATGCCTAAATATATACAAGATAAGAATTTTGAGTTATCTGAAGAAGAATATAAAGAATTAGATAATTTAGCAAACTTAATGCTAAATCCTAATGAAAATTTTACTAAATTACAAGAAATCTGGAACAATAATTCTAAATTTAGAATTATGTCAGGAGCATTAAATTAGTTTGAAAAGTGATAAAACAGTAATGAAAACCTACGAATTTAATTGAAATAAAATGACTAAATTTGATGGTATAGCTGAACTAATGAAGATATTGAGATATAATAATTCATTTATAGAGGAGATGATTTTTTTGAAAAAATATATTATATTTAATATAATAATGCCAATCCTGTTAATATTTATTTTACCAATTATGATTTTTATGTTTGCTATTCAATATTTTTCTATAAGTGAAATTAATTTATTATTTGTTACACTTGAAATTAATGAAAATGCAGATATTTCAAATTATATTAGTAATTTATCTGTAATTACAACAATTGTTGTTTTATTTAGCATAATATTTATTACTATTAGAAATTTTAATAAGAATAGAGTTTTTCTATCTGGCAATATATATGGTACGAATTATTATATATTTTATAAACTTGCTAAATTATTAGGTTTTAAGAAAATAAGTTTAATAAGAAAACCTTATTATGCTATGTTTAAAATTGTTATGAACAATGATTTTGATGAATTGGTAAACTTAAACAAAGAAAATATTGAGCTAAACGCAGATATTTTTATTAGAGTAGATGAAAGTAAGTTTCATAATATTAATAACTTAAGAGAATGTAATTTGATTGTTTCTGATACCTATAAAATATGTTTAGAACAATTACCTATAGATAAGCAAGAGATTGATACTATTGAAATTGAACGTATTGGACATGCTGGTGTTAGAATATCTTCTCAAAAACTAGTTAATGAAGTTAGAAAAGCTATTATAAAAATAATAGCTACTGGAGCAAAAATTAATTTGTTTTTGACAACCTCGACATTTAATACATATCAAATTATAAAAGAATGTTTTATGCAAGCAGACAGAGATAAAATGGAATTAGAAATATTTCAGCAAGACACAACAACAAGAGATAAGAAATTTAAAGATAAAGGAAAAAAAGTTTTAAGGAGGAAAAAATAAGATGAACGATAATACACGAATTGATATGATATTAAGACAAATAGCTAAAGAATTAGATATTACAGACGAAAAATATGAAAATGCAGTTGCAAGTTATAATGCGGTTGGAACATATTTATCAAATAACATAAATGTACAAGTAGATATTTTTCCACAAGGTTCATTTAGACTAGGAACAGTAATAAAACCTTTATCAGATGAGGATGACTATGATATTGATTTAGTATGTAAAGTAAATAAATATTTTTCAAATCCAAAGGATTTAAAAAATGAAGTTGGACAAGCATTAAAATCAAGTGACAGATATTCTAAAATGTTACAAGAAGAAGGAAAAAGATGTTGGACGCTAAAATATGCAGATGAAGCTCAATATCATATGGATATTCTACCTGCAATTGAAGATATAACATATGACAAGGATAAAAAACTAAAGATAACCAATAAAGATGAGATTAGTAATATTTATACTTTTACTACTACAAATCCAGAAGCATATTTTGAATGGTTTAATGAAAAGCAAAAAGAAGAAAAACGAAGATTGGTAGAAAGCTTTGCTGTTCAAAACAATAAGAATATAGAAGAAGTACCTGACTACAAAGTAAAAACGACATTACAGGTTGCTTTACAGATATTGAAGAGATATAGAGATAAAAAATTTGAAAACAATTTAGAAAATAAACCAATTTCTATAATTTTAACAACTATAATGGCTCAAATTTATACAGGAGAAAATAATGTATATGAATTAATAAAAAAATTCTCTAATAATTATTATAAATACATAAAAATAAAGGACGGAATTGAATGGGTGGAAAATCCAGTTAATAGTGAAGAAAATTTTGCAGACAAATGGCAAATACATCCTGAAAGAAAAGAGGCTTTTAAGTTCTTTGTATCGGAATTAAAAAATGACATTGTCAATAATACTTTTATTACATCTGGAGATTTATTTGAAGAATCAAAAAGCTATAAGGAAATATTTGGCACAAAAATTGTGGAAAAAGCTTATGCAAGTATTGGAAAACAAGCAAAGACATTACGTGAAAATGGAAATATGTATATTGATAAAGATGCAACTATAAATTTTGAACAACAAGGGACAAATGTTAAGGAGCATAAGTTTTTTGGGCAATAAATTTCAAAAAAATAATAGAATTTATGCAACTATTCCAATACAAAAGTGGCATTTACTAATTAAATATAAGCGACTTTTAATAAAAGATAATTCAAATAGAAGATTAGATATGGATTTTCTTATAAAATCTTCTAATACTAGTAATGAATATATTATAAAAATTAAGCAAGAAACAATGTTAAAAACTCCAAAAGTATTTGTATTATCGCCTGAATTAGAGACACGTCCTAATGAAACTATTCCACATACTTATGGCATATATAAGATTAAGGGAAAAGAATATTTACAAATATGCCCGTTTTATCCTAAAGAAGATTGGGATAGTAAAATGATTATTGCCGATACAGTATTTTTATGGACTATTGAGTGGTTTTATTTTTACGAAATATGGCTTATTTCTGGACAATGGTGTGGACGGAGGAAAACATCCAGAAAATGAAAAAAAGAAACAAGAATGAATTATTAGGATTGATAATTCATTCTTGCTACATTTATATAAAATGTAAAGTTTTTTTGGAGTAATTTATTTAGCAATATATTAATTCATTAAAAATAATTTCTTCAACTGAATGCTTATAATTATTCATAAGTCCTATCCATTTCAAAGGGGCAGTGTTTTTTAGGTTTTCATCAATTGGATTTTTTTCTAGCATTTGTGCCATAAGTATTTCAAATCTTTCTTTAGCTTTTTTATCAGTATCTACAATATGTTTTCTTAAATTACAATTTATAAACATTATTATATATTCAGCCTTTTTATGATTTTTTAAATATTCTAATCTTAAATGTCCATATTTTCCAATAATATACTCTTTTTCATAATACTCTTCTTCTAAATATAAGTCAGGAATATAATAACCTCCTTCTTTGTGATATGTAATTTTACTATTCATTTCTAAAACCCTCCATAAATTGATTTTCACTACAAATCTGACTAAACAATTTATATCTTTTAGTGGCTATCTAACACAATAAAATTTTGAAAGAAATTTATAAAAACAATTTTGTCCTTATTAGACTTCTCCCAAGTGGGATCCTTATATGACAATTCCGAATGCAGAAGGATATCCTGAACAAGAAGGAGATATTATTATGATGTATTTTCCATTTGAATGTGCTGGTTTGAAAGAAGCTGGTATAGAATTAGCGGAATACATTAATAGTAACATGAAAGATTATGAAGATATATATATCATAGGACATTCTAAAGGAGGCGTGTGTATAGCCAAGGCGGCTAAATGGCTTAAAAAGAGATGCTTTATGGTATTTGTATCAGCCCCATTCATGGGTACGGTAATGGCAGACGAAAATAAGGTCAAAAGACGCTTAAATACGCCAATAGAGTATGGAATTTATGAGCGGTTTTATAAGCGGCATAAAGTTGACTTAGACATTCGACCTACCGAAGAGCCTTTTAGAAATTGTGATTATTCAGGTGTTGTAAGACACCAATGCGTTAATGTGATTTCTGAAACAGTAAACATACATACACCTATGGATTTGGGATGTAAATATCTTAATCTCCGTATGCATTATACACATGGAGATGGAATTGTAACAGTAGCTACACAAAAAATATTAAGTGTGCTATATTCCAATGTTAGAACTGTGTACATTGATGCATCACACGGGAATTCGCTTTCAAGATACTTGTCGAAGGATGCTGATAAGTATATTATTGCTTAAGGATTTTGTGCCGGATGGGGAGATTTCCCCATTCTGGCACATTTTCTTTACTCAATTATGTCCAATTGGGGACCTTTCTATTTGGGATATTTTTATGTAAAGTACCAACTACAAAAATAATATATATAAATTTATTACATTCCTCAGCTAACATTACATCATAAAGAAAAATTAAATGTATCTAATAGGCACCTCTCAAAGCAGAGTTTGAGATTCTCCTATTAGATACATTAACTTTTTCTAATATGATTTCATTCACATTCGTCATTTCATAAATTTATATATATTATTTTATATGAAGGAAATTTTCTAGAATGTCCCAAATAGAAACGTCCCTAATTGGACAATTAATTAGACATTGTTGGAAATTTTAAAAAAGCTATTGACAAATTCAAAAAAATAGTGTAAAGTATATTAGCATTACATTTTAAAGGAGTCGTTATTTATGGAGAAAAACGTAGAAATCAGTATTTTATGTGATTTATATGGAAAATTATTAACTGAAAAACAATTTGAATTCATAAATGACTACTATAATAATGACTTGTCTTTATCAGAAATTGCACAAAATAATGAAATCACAAGACAAGCCGTTAGAGATATCATCAAAAAGGGGGAAAAAAAGCTTTTTGAATATGAAGAAAAGCTATTGTTTATGAAAAGGATGTTAAAACAAGAAAAAAAGATTGAACAAGTTTTATCAGAATTGACAAAGATTCAAAAAGAATCTTCTGATGAACAAGTAGCTGTTGTATTAGAACATATTAAAAAAGAATTAAATTGTTTAGTTTAAAAAGATGAATGGAGTTGAAAAATATGGCTTTTGAAGGATTATCTTCTAGATTACAAGAA
>CALXWP010000028.1 GCA_944392455.1 uncultured Clostridia bacterium | reverse complement strand
TTTTTTTATGCCTAATAAAAATGAAATAGAAGATATAGGAGGTTACGATATATGATAAATATATTTGAAAAATACAACAGATTAACTGATGAAGAAAAGGAAAATCTAGAAGATCTATATATAGTTCATCAGTTATTTAAACAACTAGAGAATTTTCACAAATTGGATTTGAATTTATTAGAGAAAAAGATATTATTTAAGAAAGCTAAAGAATGTTTTAATGTTAGTAATATAGATATTAAAGAAATAATTAAAAGGCTATTTGAAATATTAGAATGTGTAGATAAAACAATTTGTGATATTGATGATTTGGATTTAGAAGAATTAATTGATCTAATATCTAATAAAGATACTGACTTTAAGAAAATAGAACCTAAAAAAGATATTATATTTGCAATAGCAACAACTAAATTCTATTGTTTATTATTAAAATATGAAGGTCAATATATGTTAATATGTGAAAAAGATAATGGTACTCAATATCAAAGAAAATTTAAGAGTAAAGATGATTTAGGTTTTTATATATCAAGAAAGTTTTTACAGGAACATGGAGAGTTATTTATATAAATCAGGAATAAAGAAAATTGAGTATTATTTGAAAAAATATAATTTATTAGAACTAAAAATAAGTAAATTAGTAGATGAAACAGATAATCAAGATTATAAACAAACTTATAATATATGGATAAAAAATAAAAGTAGTAGTTTAGAAGATGAAGCAATACGTAATATTGAACTTGAACAAAGAATATATAAAGTTAGAAAATGGCAGAAATTAATAAGTTTAGTTTTGAATCAATATAAGATAAAAGATAAAGAAAAATATAAATTTATTTGTTTGAAGTATTTTAAAAAACTAACACCTATAAAAATAAAAGAAATAATGAATTTAGATTTTAATAAACAAGAAGATTTAAGACTTGAAATATTAAATTATATATTAGCTGTTGCAATAAAGAAAAATATGTTAAGGGAGGTGTAAAATTGTCTTTGGAATGAAAAAAATAATAATTACAATTATAATAATTTGTATAATCGTTTTATTAATTATAGGTTATTTGTTATTAAAAGATTATTTAGAATATGGTTCTAATAACAAAGATATAGAAGATTTGATAGATGAAGTATTTATAGATAATTCAACAGAAAAAAAAAGTAAAATAGATTGGGAATATTTAAAATCAATAAATGAAGATATTATAGCTTGGATTGAAATAGAAGGAACACAAATTAATTATCCGATATTAAAAGATAATGGAAATTTGTATTATTTAAAACATAATTATTTAAAAAAATACAATAGTAATGGATCTATTTTTACTTTAGATAAACAACCTTTTGAAGATTGCGAAACTTTATTATATGGTCATAATATGAGGAATGATACAATGTTTTCTTTATTAGGAAATTATCTTGATAAAGATTTTTTATTTGCACATCAAAAAATAAATATTTATACACCTACTTGTGATTATGAAGGAATTATATTTAGTGCATATTCAATAGGAATAGAAAAGGAAAAAAGTAATATATCTAATTTGAACTATGAAGAAAGAATTGAATATTATAAAAATTCAAGTAAAATACAAACTAATAATGTAGATATTACTGATAAGATAATTAAATTATCAACCTGTTCTTATATAAATAGTAAAACAAGACCAACAGACCAAAGATATTATATTATTGCAACACTAAATAAAATAAATTAACAAAAAGGAAGGTGATGTGTAATATAAATTATGTTAAAGAAAATATTAAACAAAATACAAAAATTTGAAATGCAAAAACAAACTAAACTAGATAAAATTGCAGAAATTAAATTAGAGATTGATGATTTAGATTCAAAACTAAAAAAATTATATACATTTAAAAAGGAATATGAAAAATTAGAAAATAATTCAACAGAATTTTTAAATAGTCTAAAGTGAGGTGATTTATGACCGATAAAGAACAGGAGATTTTAAGTTTATATTTAAAAGATTTACGAAAGAAAAGAATTATAATAGTATTAATTCTAGTATGTATAATTATAATTGGTGTTGCATCTATTAAAAAATATGTACTATCAAGTAATGAAAATGTAATGCTAGATGAGAATATTACAAACGAAAATACAATAAGTGAAACTGAAAAGACAACTAAAAATGAAAATATTATTAAAAAAACAGAAGAAAGTGAAAAAGAAAAACAAGAAGAAACACAAGAAACAAAAGAAACAGAAGAAGAAATTAATACAGAAGTTCAAATAAAAGAAATAGAAAAAGAAAATAAAAAAGCAGATAATTCTAATTCAAATAATAAACAAGAAGAACAAAAAACAGAGAAAACATCTTCAAAACCTTCTAGTAAAGACTTTTTATTTACTGATGGATATACTATGGAAAATGTAACACAAGCAGCACAAGATTATTTAACTTCTAGTGGATATGCAGGAGAATGTACCCCAATACAAGATAGTGAAGGAGTATATTTGGGAATGAGAGTAACTTTTTATTAAACTTTTATTAAAAAGGGCTGACAAATTTAGAAGAGCACGTTATTATTAAATTAAGAGGTGATCTTGTATGAAAAAGAAAATTATTATTATAAGTTTAGTCATAGCATTTATAATTAGTGTCATTATAATAGGTTTTTATATATACATTGATTATAGAGATTCTAAAATTTCTTTGATAAATGAAAGTATAGAGATTGAATATGGAGAAAGTTATAATCCTAGTATAAATGATTTGATAGATATGAATAAATTTGATTTTATTAATTTAGAGAAAATAAGTGTAAATAATGAAATAACAATTAATAATGAAAAAGGTTATGCAGAAGTTGGAGAATATTCTATTCATGTTTATTACAAAGATTTAGATTTAGCACAAAAGGTTATAATTAAAGATTCTATTTCTCCAGAAATAAATGTTAGTGAAAAAATTGAATTACCTTATAATACAGACTTAACTAACTATGATTTTAGTGAATACATAAAAATTACTGATTTGTCAGAAACAAAAGAATATAATATTAATTTTTCTAATGTGAACAAAGAATTACCAGGAGAATATATTGCAATAGTAGAGGTAGAGGATATTTATAATAATAAATCACAAAAAGAGTTTAAAATTATTATACAAGAAAAAATTGAAGAAAAAGTAGAAAAAGAAATACCTTCAACAAAAGATACAAAGATAACTTCTAATCAAAATAAAAGCCCAAATAGTAAATCAACAAAAAATGATAGTAATTCTCAAAAAAATACTAATAATCAAGAAAATATAACTAAAGAAAATACAAACAATTCGCAAAGTGATACACAATTAGATCAAAGCGATTTGAGTTATTGGTGTATAGAGGGAGGAAGCCATCATATTGCAGGAGATGGCACTAACGAACATGGATATTATAAAACTTGGGAAGATGCTCATAAGGCTTTTGAAGATTATACAAAAGGTTGGGCATCAGTTCAATATAAAATAAGTCAGTGTGGTTGTGGATTATTCTATTTTTGGGCAATACAATAAATAATAATTAAATAAAAAATATAAAAGAACTTTAATATAGCAAAAGCTAATGTTAAAGTTCTTTTTGTATTTAGGAAAGGATTGATAAAAAATGAAAAGTAAAACAAAAAAATTAATGTCAATAATTTGTTTAATACTAATTTTATTAACAACTTTACCATTACAAACTTTTGCAGCTTTTATAACAGATATTAATTCAAATGCAAGGTTTGGTGTTATTTCAGGAAGTTTAGCAAATTATGGGCATGAACTCCATTATGCAGACTATGATGGAACGAGATATTTGGTGTTTTGTACTCAATATGGAAAAACGAGTCCAAATGGTGGAGATTACACATATAATGGAGATTTTATAGTTCATTATAAAAATAACTTGCCACAATATGAAAAAATTGCAGAAATGATTTATTTTGGATATACAATGAATTATGGATATGGTCTTCCAACAAGTACAGAAGCAATTCGAGCAGCTTGTTGTACGCAACAATGGGTATGGGAATATATACATAATAATATAGATGGTAGTATAAGTGTACCATCAAGAAGTAGTTGGAATGGAAACTATATGTCAACAGGACATTTAGCAGATTGGACAGCTAGAACAGAACAATATTATAACTTATATCATGGAAATACATCATTTAATGGAACAACAAACAAGGCTACAATAGGACAAAGTACAACATTGAAAGATACAACTGGAAGATTAGCATCATATCAATCATTTAATCAAAATATAAATGGAGTAACTTTTAGCCATAATCAAGGAAGTAATGATTTAACAATAACTGTTGATAGCAATTGTACTGCAGATAGTGTAACTTTTAATTCAAGAGATTTTGGACTATATCAACTAATGCCAAATGGAAAACAATATGATAGTTCAACAATGTCAAACTATGTATATTTTGAATTTACATCAGGAGCAGTTCAAAATGTAATGTTTTCAAATTATGTGGATCCATCTGCATTTAGTGTAACTGTTGAAATAGAATATGGAAATGCTTTAGTAATAAAAACAAATGCTAATGGAGATACTTTAGCAGGCTGTACTTTTGAATTATACAAAGATGAAAATTGTACTCAAAAAGTTAGAACAGGAACATCAGATTCTAATGGAAATATTTATTTTAAAAGATTAGCACCTGGAACTTACTATGTTAAAGAAACAAAAGTACCAGAAGGATATTTACTAGATAATACGGTTCAAAAAGTAGAAGTTAATGTAAATGAAACAACAGAAATATCCTTCAAAAATTATGAGCCAACAGGAGAACTTAAACTAATAAAAACAGATAGAGAAACAGGCAGAGAAAATAGAATTGATGGAACAAGTCATCATGGAGATGCTACATTAGATGGAACAGAATATACATTATATGCAAAAGAAGATATATATAATGTAGCAAAAACGGTTAAATATTTTTCAAAAGATGAAAGAATTGCAACTTTTAAATTTAATGGTAATGGAATACCAACAATAAATATAACAACCAAAAGTGAAACTGCAAAATTAACGATAGATAAAGAAACATTAAAAGGATTACCAATGGGAAATTATTATGCAAAAGAAACTAATGTAACAGAAGGATATTTACAAGATGAAGAAATACATTCAATAACTTTCAAATATAAAGATATGAATACAAAAGTAATTAAATTGGAAGATACTTTTACAAATTTAGTTAAGAAAGCAAAATTTGAAGTTATAAAAATTTCTTCAATAGAAAATACAACAGCACCAGTTATTGAAGGAGCAGAATTTACTGCAATACTTACAAAATATGTTGACTATTATGGAAGTTTTGATGAGGCATTAAAACATTTAGATGAGTTCGCCGAAGATGAATATTCTATATTTAAAACAGATAAAAACGGACATGGTATATCAGGATTACTAGCTTATGGAAAATATACAGTAAATGAAACATATTGTCCAAGTGATAGGATAAATCCAGTTCAAGAGTTTTATATAGATATAAATGAAAATAGTGATGGTGTTATAAAAGAAGTAGTAGAAAATGATACACCTTTCCAAAGTTATATAAAGCTAGTGAAAATAGATAAAAAAACAGAAAAAACAGTTACCTTTTCAAATACAACTTTTTCATTATATAAACTAAATGAAGAAACAAATGAATGGGAAAGAGTTTCTTGCAAATTAGGAAAAGAAAGTTTTGATAAATGGACAACAGATGAAAATGGTATTGCCTATACAGAAACAAAACTAGATGCAGGAACATATAAAGTAGCTGAAATTGTAGTTCCAGATGGTTTTTTACAATTAGAAGAAGAATGTACTTTCGAAATAAGTAGAAGTAATGAAACATTAGAATATGATAAAGATTATGATGCATATATAACAGTAAATATAAAAAATGAACAACCAACAGGAACTTTAATAGTAGACAAGTCTGTTGCAGTAAGAGAAGATATAGATACATCATTAATAAATAATATTGAAGATTTATCAGGAATTGAATTTAAGCTAACAGCTAAAGAAAATATTATAGATATGGCAGATGGAAGTATAATCTATGAAAAAGGCAAAGAAGTAAAAAGATTTAATTTAGATAAAGATGGAAATTATACTTTAAGCAATTTGCCACTAGGAGAATACCAATTACAAGAAACAAAAACATTAGATGGGTTAGTATTAAATGAAACTATTTATGATGTAGTATTTACTCAAAAAGACTTAACAACAAAAGTATATGAAGAAAAGAAAGAAATTTCAAATGATACAACAGTATTTGAATTTTCAAAAACAGATATTACTGGAGATAAAGAATTAGAAGGAGCAAAATTACAAGTTATTGATAAAAACGGAAATATTATTGATGAATGGATATCAGGTAATAAGACACACAAAATTGAAGGTTTAAAAGTTGGAGAAACATATATTTTAAGAGAGCAAATTACACCAGAAGATTATGTGAAAGCAACAGATATAGAATTTAAAGTAGAAAATACAAATAAGGTACAGAAAGTAACAATGATTGACAAAATCGTTGATATGAGCAAAGTTGATATTGGTGGAAATGAAATAGAAGGTGCAAAAATGCAAGTTTTAGATCATGAAGGCAATATAATTGATGAGTGGGTGTCAGGAAAAGAACCTCATAAAATCAAAAACTTAGAAGAAGGAAAATCTTATATTTTACATGAAGAAGTTTCAGTAGGGTATTATGTTAAAGCAACAGATGTCGAATTTGAAGTAACTTATGATAAACAAACACAACACTTGGAGTTAATTGATAAAATAGTAGATGTTACAAAAATTGATATGGTAAATGGAGAAGAAGTTGAAGGAGCAGAATTAGTAGTAACAGATGAAAATGGTAACGAAATAGATAAGTGGACTTCAACCAAAGAACCACATCATGTTGTTGGTTTAGAAGAAGGTAAAAAATATGTATTAACTGAAATAACAGCACCATATCGGATTTGAAGTTGCTGAAAGTATTGAATTTACAGTAACTACTGATAAAGCTACGCAACTAATCGAGATGAAAGATATGCCTATATTAAGATCAGTTCAAGTTGAAAAAATCGACAAAGATACTGGAGAACATATCAAGTCAAATAAATTCACATTTGGAATTTATGAGGATGAAGAATGTACTAAATTAATAAAAGAAGCAGGGGCAAATGAATATGAAGGAACAGCATTATTTGAAGGTCTTAGATTTGGTACATATTACATTAAAGAAATAAAAGCGCCTTTAGGATATAAACTTTCAGATCAGGTAGTTAAAATAGAAATTAATGATAAAGGTGTATTTGCAGATGGTGTTTCACTTGAAGAAAATAATGGAGTATATAGTTTTGAATACTATAATTCTTTATTGCCAATTATCCAAACAGGAAATGAAATGAATTATGCTTTATTACTTGTAATTGGTGCAATTGCAATAACAGGAATTATAGGTGGAATTATATTACTAAAAAAGAAAAATAATAAATAGAATTTGAGTGGGTAAAACCACTCTTTTTCTAAATTAAAAGGAGGAATTTTGGTACACGCAAAAATTATAAATGATAACAATGAAATACATGATATTTTAGTTAGTAAGGCTAAAGAAAATACATACTATTTAATGTATGATGATATATTTTTTGAAAAAATTAAGAAAAAAGAAAATATAAGTAGAGAATTTTATACAATTTCAAGAAGAATAACAAATTCTAAAAATCGTATAAAACATATATCTTTTAAACTAAAAGATTATTATACAATTAAAGAAATATATGAGTTAGTAGAGTTATTAAGAAGAAAAACAATAATTTTACTAACTTTATTTGATGAAAAAATAAATGAATGTGATTTATTATTTATTAGCAATGAGAATGATTTAGAAATAGAACATTATATTAATGATTTCATTGAAATAGAGGAAATATAAAATGAGTAGTCAAATTTCAAAATATAAAGATGCTTATTTTTATTCACATATAATAAGTTTAATAAAAGAATATGCAATACAGCACAATGATAGAGTTTTAATAAAATATATAAATTCCAATAAATTATCTAGTTATGAAATTTTAAATAATTTAGATAATGAAAAGTTTTTAAATAAAGATAAACTGGAAATTGACATTGTGAGTTTTGTTGAAGAATATTTAGTAAAATCAAAAAATTACATAGATTTTAAAAATGATAAAATGTTCATTTTAGATAATTTGCTAAATAATTGTAAAGGATATGATGAAAAAGGAAATATTGTCGATATTAAACTAAATCTCGAGCAAAAAGAAAAAGTAATAAAACAATATAATGAAAGTTTTGACAATGAAGTAAAAAAATATATTGAAAATAATACAGATGAATTTGAAGAAATTTTTATTGCAAATAATCATTTGCAATTTGAAAAATTATTTCCAAAAACTTATGTAGAAACATTAAAAGAGCAAGCTATTACAAGATTTAGAAATGATAGTGTAATGGAAGCTATTCGATATGGATTAGCATATCCAGAAGAATTAAAATCTGCTATGAGTAGGAAATATGTGAATAATAATAAATTTAAAACATTGCTAGTATTTAATAATAATAAAAATATTTTAGAATTAACAAAGGAAAATTTAAAAGAAGAAACAAAAGAATTAGAAAAAAATAAAACAAAAGTTAATGAAACTATTGAAAAGCAAGAAACGAAAGAAAAAAATAATACATCTATTTTTATAACATTATCAGGTAATGAAAAGGAAACATATAAAGGAATATATTTGCCAATTTCAGATGAAAATGTTTTATACATTCCAAAACAGTTATATAAAAGGAATAACGAAAGACTTGAAATAGTAGATTATAATGGAAATACAGCAACAATGAGTGAATATAGAATTGATAATAATGAACATAAAAAATGTTGGATTGCTAAAATTGGAATTGATGAATTTTATCATAAGTATTATAGATTATATGAAATTCAAAAAGAAAAAGAGGTGATGAGCTATGCAGGCAACTAATAAAAGTGATGCAACACAAGTATATGAAGGTGCTGTAAAATCTAGTAGAACAGGTATGAAAGGAACTTTTAAATATTTATTAAAACCACTAACTATATTTGGTTATCATTATTTTATAGAAGGAATAAGAGCAGTACAAAAAGATGGTCCAACAAAAGAATTAGAAAAAATTACTAACTTATCTTATGAAGAAACAATAAAAGTAATGGAAAAATGTCAAAATGATGGAGTTAGAGTAGTTGCTACTGAAAGAGCTTTATCAAATGAAAATAGTGAATTTGGGAAAAAGAAATCTTTATATCAACAAAAGAAAATAACCAAGTATGCAAGAAGAATAAAACAAATGAGTAATTTAAAAGCAGATCACCCTAAAATTGCTAAATTTCTTCATATAGATTCATTTATCAAGAAGAACGAATCTAAACAAAAAGAAGAACAAATAAGACATAAAAATAAACATTATAACGTGTACTTTAATAAATCAAAAAGGGATTATATGTCTGCTAGAATTGCTGATGTAATTGAACTTAGAACAGGTATTTCTCAAAAATTATTTGATGAAACTATGCAAAGTGCAATTAAAAATATAGATAAAGAAAATGAAATGCCATTAAATACACAACAATTGCAAGAATTATCAGAGAAATTTAAACTTCACGAAATGGGAAATGTAGAAATAGAAAAATTTAAAAAAGATTATTGCATTCATGAAATGCCATTTTCTGCTTATATGAGTATTAAAGACGATTTAGAAGTTGCAGATATTCAATATGGTATGAAAGTAACAAAAAACAATGATGATAAGGAAATTGCAAATATTTATATGAATAATAGTGATTTAGAAAGATATTGTGAATTAGGATTTAATTCTTATGGGCAGATAAGAGTATATGGTAATGAAAATAAGAATTTACAATGGAGTATTAGTTCACAAGATGAATTAGTAACATTTACAACAAAAATTGGCGAAGATGAAAGAAAAACTTATTCTAAATTAAGTGGTAAAAACTATGTTATGAAAAGACAAGAAAATGAATGTCTTTGGACTGTATTAAAAACAGATTTAGAAGAATTAGTTGAAACAGAAAAAAAAAGAAATGTAGTAGATGAAGAATTAGAAAAATACCACATAATTGAAAATAACACAATTGAACTTACTGATAATAATAAAGAAATAGATATTAATTTGGAGAAAGAAAAAGAGGTAGGTGATGAATAACTTTGCTTATAAAAAAGCAAAAAAATAATTCATTTATCATTCTATTTTTAGTATTTATAATAATTTTTTATTATATGTTAAGAGTAACAACAGAAGTTGAATTAAATAATGGAATTTGGAGTTTTGATATATTTTCAAATTGCTTAAATGAGTTATATAAAATAACCACACCAATATCATTTACAAC
>CALXWP010000027.1 GCA_944392455.1 uncultured Clostridia bacterium | reverse complement strand
GGGCTCATAACCCAAAGGTCGGTAGTTCGAGTCTACCCCCCGCAACCAAATACAGAGGCTTAAAGCCTCTTTTTTTATTATGAAATATTTATATTATTTTATAATATAATCCCCGATATTTTAATAGTTATATTTATCTTATTAATTGGATATAACTATATGTTTCATATAGACTTACATATTCTTTTATGCTATACTAACTTTATCTCTTATTATATAAAAGAAAGGAGCTTGTAAATGATAAAAATATTAATGGGTACAAAAAATCCAGGAAAAATACAAGGAGCAAAAGAAGCATTTGAAAAATATTTTGATGATGTAGAAGTAGAAGGAATTGCTGTTAGTTCAGAAGTTAGTGATCAACCATTAAATGAAGAAATATCACTAGGCGCTAAAAACAGAGTTAAAAATATAAAAAAATATGCAATAGAAAATAATATACAAGCAGACTTTTATATTGCCTCTGAGGCAGGAATTACAAATTCACTTGGAAATTGGATAGATATCAATGCAGCCATAATAGAAGATTCTAATGGTTTTCAAAGTATCGGTATTAGCCAAGGTTTCCAAATTCCTGATAAATATATGGACGAAATTAAAGAAACAGAACTTGGTAAAGTAATGGATAAAATATTTAGCAAATCACATTTAAACACAGGAAAGGGTGGAATAAGTATATTAACACATAACGAAATATCAAGAATAGATTTAACAAGAAATGCATTTATCATGGCATTAATTAGTCATATAAATGGCGAAATATGGAAATAAACTAATAAAAATAATGAAAGGAAGATTTTTATGAAAGTATTTATAATATGCAGTAAAGCATTTTACAAAGATATTCCTCCAATAAAGGAAGAATTAGAAAAAATGGGATATAGTGTTGAACTGCCAAATTCATATTATAATCCTGATGCTGAAAAAAATAGTTGGGCTCAAGGAACAAAAGAACATGCTGAATTTAAAGCAAAAATGTTTAGAATGAGCGAAGAAAGAATGAACAGTATTGATGCTGTATTAACATTAAATTTTGAAAAAAATGGTAAGAAGAACTATATTGGTGGCGCTACATTTATTGAAATTTATGAAGCATTTATGAAAAATAAAAAGATATACTTATATAATGATATCCCTGAAGGAATGCTATATGATGAAATATCAGGCTTTTCACCTATTATAATTCATGGTAACCTTAGCCTAATAAAATAAAAAAACAATTGGGTTTTCCCAATTGTTTTTTTTATTTATTCAACTTCTGCTTTCCATAATCCATGTTTATTACAATATGCATAAAGTGTAGCTCCTTTTATATACGGAAATCTACATTCTGCATTTTGTTCAGGATATAAATTTACTGTATATTCTTTATTTTCTTTTATTAAAGAAATCCATTCTATATAATGTTCTTTTTCCATTACATGATTTACTCTAACAACTATTTCATCATCTATTTTTTCATATGTTGGAACATGTTTTTCTACTGCTGCATCTACTGAATTTGGAACCATTACTTCCATAGGTTTATCACAACATTTTATTCCACATCCATCACAATTACAATCCTCTATTATTTTTACTGTTGCTCCACAACTTGTACACTTTTTTATAATTAATTCATTTTTCATCTTTAAATTCTCCTTTCTAAAAATCATTTGTATTATATCACATTTATAATATTTTACACAATTATATTTATACAGTAATATAATTTTTTATTTCATCATACTTTGAATCTCCTATTCCACTCACATTTTTGATATCCTCAATATTATTAAATTTTCCATTTTCCTCCCTATATTTTATAATTTTCTTAGCAATTGATGGTCCTATTCCAGGAAGAGTATCTAACTCCGTTTCATTAGCATGATTTATATTTACTTTTTCATTTTTAGTTTCATTTGTTTGTGATCTATTATTGTTTTCTGAACTTTCTTCTATAATATACTCTTCTATATTCTCATTTTTACTTGGTATATATATTTTTTGTCCATCTGATAAAACATATGCTAAATTAACTTGTGACAGATCTGCATTTTTTGTTTCTCCTCCTGCTTTTTTTATAGCATCAATTACTCTATCTCCTTCTTTAAGATACACTATTCCTTCTTTTTTTACTTCACCTGTTATATGTACTACTATTTCCTTATTTTTATCTTCGTCAATATTATTTTCTATTATATTTCCAGTTATATACTCTGAATTATTTGTTTTATTTAAATTATTATTTAATTCTTCATTTTGTAGAATGACTTCACTAAAATCAATTTCTTCTACCTGTTCTTTATTAGAAAAATAATAGATTACAAACAATATAATTAAAATAATAATTAATGCTAATAATATTAATATCTTCTTTTTATTATCTAATTCCATATTTATCATCCTTTCAAATTTATTTTACTTTATTTATTAAATATATTGAATTTTTTTCTATTTTAATATATAGTAAATGGTATATGTTAAAAACTAAATTATTTAATACAATTTACAGAGGTATAAATATAATGAAAAGAACTAAACGAATAGTAATTATTACTATTATTTTTATGATAATTTTGTTGCCTTTTACTAAAGTAATGGCTGCTGATAATATAGATACAAATGATTATAATCCAGATAACATTTCTACGAATTCTAAGTCTACACTTCTTATGGATGCTAAAACTGGCAAAATACTATATTCAAAGAATGCTTTTTCAAGGATGTATCCTGCAAGTACTACCAAACTTATGACTGCAATATTAACTTTAGAAAATTGTGAATTAAATGAAGTTGCAACTGTTAGTCACAATGCTATATATTCAATCCCTATTGGATATACACATGCTAGTCTTGTAGAAGGTGAACAACTTACAATAGAACAATTATTAAATATTCTGCTAATTCCTTCTGCCAATGATGCTGCTGTTGTTTTAGCAGAACATATATCTGGTTCAGTTGAAAATTTTGCTATTTTAATGAATAACAAGGCTGAGGAATTAGGATGTTTAGATACTCACTTTGTTAATCCAAATGGGATTCATGATGAAAATCATTATTCAACCGCATATGATTTATCACTTATAGGTAGGTATGCAATGAAATTTGATGATATTATGAGAATTGCTAAGGTTGCACAGTACACATTACCAAAGACTAATAAATATAATGAAGAAAATAGAATATTTAATTCTACAAATGGTTTAATAGATCCAAATGATTCATATTATTATGAATATGCAACTGGTTTAAAAACCGGATATACAGATAAATCTGGTAGTTGTATAGTAGCCACTGCTCAAAAGGATAATGTTGAATTAATAGAAGTAATACTTGGAAGTGAATCTACAAGCGAAAGATATGAAGATTGTATAAACTTATTTAATTATGGATTTAATAATTATTCATATAAAAACATAGTTGATTCTGGAGAATTAATAGAATCTGTTACAGTAGAAGGTGCAACACCTGAAACTGAAACATTAAACATTTTAACAAAAAACAATATAAATATACTAATTAAAAATAATGTAGATATTGATAGAATTGAAAAAAATATAGATATAAATGATAATTTAACAGCACCTATTGCGAAGGATGCTGTAGTTGGAACTATAACATATACTTTAGACGGCGAAACTTATTCAACTGAATTAATAGCACAAAGCTCTGTTGTAGAATCTAACTTTGAGATAATTATTTTTAGAATACTTCTAATTATATTAATATTTATTTTATTTATAATCATTCTTGGAAAACTAAATAGACCAAAAAAACGTGGAAAGTCATACAATTCCTCTCGTTCAAAAAATAAAAATTGTAAAAAAACTACATCTAGAAAAGGTGGAAGATATAAATTTACACAAATTAATGAGTATTTATAAAATTAATTATATAAAAACAGTAAGCATTTACTACTTACTGTTTTTCTTTTGTTTTATATTTTAATTATTTGTTTTTATCTATATTATATAATCTGTTCCAAGTATTATAGTTATATCAGCATCTTCACTATTACCTGATACAATATTATCTATACCTAATATTTCTTTTAATTTTGTTTCATCTTCTTCATCTAAACTATTTCTTTTTATAATAGTTGTATTATTAGTTGTAGTTGTGTTTCCTAAGTCTTCTACATTATATCCTGATGCTTCCAGTTCTTTTATAACTTCGCTTATTTTACCAGTGCTTCCGCTTCCATTTATAATTTCTATGTTTAATGATGAAATATTAGAATATTCATTATCAATACTATTACCGTCTTCAATAGTGTTACCATCTATATCATTTTCTGGCTCTTTTCCATAAAATAATTCATCTATTACTTCTTGTGCTTCAATTTCATTTACAGTATATATCCATGTTCCTGTAACAGAAGCTTGTTCAGCTACTCCAGGTAATGTATCTGTTTTTAAATCATCTATATTAAAGTCTAATACATATGGTACATAATCCTTTATTGCATCAAAGTCTAGATTTGTTTCAACATATTGTTCTGCTATATCTAAGAAATCAAAGATCATATTAACATCCATATTTTCTATTGTTTGCTCTAAAAGTGCTTTTAAAAAGTCTCTTTGTGTTCTCATTCTTCCAATATCTTCTCCACCATATTCAGAAGGATAAGTTGAGCCATCTGAATTATGTCTAAAACGAACTACTTGTTCTGCTTTATCACCATCTAATAACTGTTCTCCAGCTTGTAAATCAATGTATAATCCTTGTTTCGTGTCTGTATAGTGCATATCAATAGGAACATTAAAATATACTCCCCCTATTTCATCAACTAATACCTTTAAAGCTTCTGTATCTACTTTTAGATAATATTGTACATCAATACCTGTTATCTCTCTAACATCTTCTAACAAATTATCTACACCAGTTTGATATACTGCATTTATTTTATCATATCCTGATGCATAATTTTTGTCATATCCTATAAATGTATCTCTAGGTATTGAAAGAAGTGCTGCTTCTTGTGTTTTTGGATCATATGATGCAAGCATTATTGTATCTGTTAAATTTTGACTTTGTCCTAATATTAAACAATATATTTTATCAAGTTGATTTACCGTATCCTCATCATGTCCTAAGCTTGTTTTTAATACTCCTTGAATTCCTCCACCATTTTGGTGTACTTTATATGCAAATATTACTCCAGCAATTATTATTATCAATAATAGTACTAATACTACCTTTAAAAAAACGTGTTTTTTCTTTTTATTCCCCTTTACATTTTCTTTCATATTTTTTTCTTTAGCTGACTTTTTCAAAATAATTCACTCCTATTTTACAATATGCTTTACATTATACTAAACTTATTTTTAAATATCAACATTTTAAGATATTTTTTATGAAAAAAGATAGAAATTTTTAATTTCTATCTTTTTACAATTTTTAAATTTTCTTTTTTTAGATTAAACATTAAAATATGATCTTTAATAACAAGTTATTGTTATACATTGCACTACCCAAATATGAATTATCTATTAAATCTGCTAATGATCCATTCATCATTGGAGATACAAAAGATATTATTGCTAATACCACATAAACAATTACTAATCCTTCTATAAAACCATATATGATACCACCTAATTTATCACATTGTTTTATAACTGGCAATTTTGCTATTAGAGAAGTAACAAATTTTAATAATATTAATAATATTCTTGCAATAATAAACAATAAAATCCATGTTCCAGCTTTTACAATTGTTATTGAAACTTCTCTTGCAGTAGTATCTGCTACTGTATCTTTTGCTGAGTCTGCTACACTTTCTACTTTTTCTCCTATATAATCTGTAATTGTTGATGGCATATTTTCTTCTATTTGAGTATCATTATTGTTTCCTATTATCATTTCTCTTATAGATTGTGCTATATTTTCATCAATTTGTGTATTATTTATTATTAAATTTGATATTGGTATAAATAATATAAAGGCTATTACAATTGATAACACAAATGATAATATTTTAATTAAAGCTCCTGTTAATCCTTTTATATATCCAACTATTACACATAATACAATAATTGCTAAAATAATTAAATCAACTATAATTGTCATAAGTATTCCTCCTTTCTATAGAATAAATAACAATACTATGGCTAATATTGCTATAATAGATATCATTAAAACACCTCCTAACTATAAGTTTATAATTTCCACTCTATCTTGGTATACAATACCTGCTACCCCATTACCAATAACTACTTTTTGTACTTCTTGAGATGAATAATATCTTTTTACTAGCCAACCGCTTGTATTTATAAATTCTATTTCTTGTCCTAAGTTTACTGCTATAATATTATTATAACTATATACATATTTTGCAGCTCCTTCTACTGTGTATACAGTAGTTTTATCATTATCTACATTCATTATCTCTAATACCGTATTTGTATTAAATAATCCTTCTGTTTCTTCAACAGTTCTATATATGTAATTATCTAAATTTATATTTGCAAAATTTATATTTTTATTATCTTCATTAAGACTAACTATTGAATTATTATTATCATTTTGCATTACAGTTATCTCATCATCATACATACATACAACTTTATCATTTCCTTGATATTCTATATTTACAATTAATTTATTACTTGTTGATTGATTTGTATAAATTATTGATTCACTTGGTGTTTCTTTTGCCATTTTTATTGACACTATTTTAACATTTGATTGAACTGTTGTTCCAGTTGTATTTACTTCTGCAAATGCCATATATTCATTATTATCTGATATATCTACATCTATTGCTGTCGTTGTAGATAAATATGTTTTAAATAATTCATTTCCATTATTATCATAAATGGCTATTACAGACTTATATGATGTGCCTGTTATTATTAAACTTACATATCCATTATTATTAATATTTATTTTTGATATTTGGCCGTCTATATCTTTTGTCCATAATATTTCAGAACCTGATATCACGTTAAGCTTTGAACCATTCTTTTCGCTTATTGCAAGATATTTATTATTAACACTATATACTGGATCTGTTATTTCTAATTCTATTTCTTTAACTATATTTCCAGAATTATTATATTCTATTAATTTATTTTCAGCTAATACACAAATGTATTTATTATATGTAAATACATTTACATTCGAATTATAGTCTAATTCTATAGAATCTAACTTTTCTTGTGTTACATTTTTTCTGAATAAATATTGATCCAAAAATGTTCTAGCATCACTACTTGAATAATATACTATCATTGTAATTCCTATAGCTAAAAGAATAATTCCAATTGATATAGCTATGACTACTTTTTTCTTCTTAATTTGTTTGTTTTTTCCACTTTTTATATCTACTATATCTTTCAAAATTATTCCTCCTTTGCTTTAATATTTATACCAGTTTTTGTCTTTTTTTTCAATACTTTTATATAATTTTATTTAAGTACATATATTAATTGAATTATGCCTAAAATTCCAAAAACAGGATAAGTAATATTTATTAATTCTGCAAAGCTAATATGAGCTATAAATATTGCTGAAAAACAAAGTATTCTATTAAAAAACTGATATTTTTCTTTTTCAACATTTTCAAGTAAGCCATATCCTGCAGATATCATTGTTGAATATATAGAAAAAATTATTACAATACCATAAATATACTTATATATTTCTCCAAATTTTCCTGCTATATAAACCATTGGCATTTCTATATTATTTATATTTCCTATATACCTATATTTAATTATTATAAAAAATATTATAGATGATAATATAAATAAAATAACTGTTGAAATTATACTTACACTCTTCTCTTTATTAACTGCATATTTTTTAATACTAATTAACATTGGTATTAATAATATACTATTATAGCTTGCATACTCTATACTCTTTATCATCCAACTTAAATTATTTTTTATTTGTATATTTTGTATTTCAATTTTTTGTATTTCTTCCATTATATTTACTTTAATTCCTATAACACATATTATTAAAATTAAAATTGGAATTATTATATTATTTATTTTAGTAATACCTTCAATCTTTTTCTTAAATGTAAAATAGCATATTAATACTGTTATTAAAATCATAATAATTTTAGGTATATTAAATTCTTGTTTAAAATATGTAGCAAATCCTGCAACCATTATATAAAATGATAAAATTAAAAATATATTAACTATAATATTAAATACATTAATTACATTTTGTGGCAAGTTTGTATTCTTTAATAAGTGTTTATACGATATAATACTATATTTATTAGATTTTTTTAATATTTTATATATAATGAATCCTGTTAATAAATCAGATAAAATAATTCCTAAAAAACCCTGTTCTCCATAAATATTAAAAAAACTATAAATTTCTTGTCCAGATGCAAATCCTGCACCTATCACGGTACCTATAATTGTAAAAATAACTTTAAAACTTTTCTTCACAAAAAAACCTCCTCATAATATTTATGAGAAGGCATTTTTATATATTACTTCTTTCTTCTTCTATATTGCCAAATTATTATTCCTATTATTACTATTAGTACTGGGATAGCAAATATTATAGATAATATTATTATATTTTGTTGTTCTGTAACTGTATATGTTGATACCTCAACATCTTTTCTTATTGTAATCATATTATCTCTGTCTGACAAATAAGCTATAGAATTCATTGCTAAATCCTCATTGTTATAATAATCCAAAACATATGAATAACCTTGTGAACTTGTAATTGTTAAATTTGTTATAAACATATTATTTGCATATACAATCAATTCTGATGTTTTATCATCATCTACAGTCTTTTTTAATAATGCTCCTACTGTAGCATATCCTAATTCTTCGTCTGCATCAGTCATATCAGAATCTTCTATAGAATAATCAGTTCTATAGAAAGAGTTTTCACCTGTTGTCGCTAATGTTTCTGCTTCTACTCCTAATTCTTCTAATTCTTCTGAGTCTGCTATATCAATTTTACCAGAAGTCATGAAACAGGCATTCATATTCATATCTGTTTCTTTTGTTACACTTGTATATGAACTTACTGTTACTAATATCGCAGATGGTGACCCATATAACATTCTATCACTATCTTGTTCAAGCATAACTCCTTCTGATATAGTAACCCCATATTCATCTAAAACATCTTGAAAATTAGGCATATCTTTTCCTGTTGCATTTGGATCACTAAATAATATTATCTTTCCGCCTTTATTAATATAATCTAATATTTCATCTCTTTCTACTTCTGTAATATCTTCTTCAAGTGTTGTTATCATTAATACTGAACAATCATCTGGAACAGAACCAGTTGTTAATAAATCTAAATCATTAAACTCATATGCTTCATTTTCTAGATCCTGACTAAAGAAATAAATATAATCAGAATCATATTTATTATGTCCTGTCAGATTATATATAACTGGTTTTTCATCTGTTGTTACAGATATAATTGCATTTGTTATAGCTTCTTCTGTTGTATCTTTTGTTTGATATGTTGAATAATCATATGTATATAAATCTGATGATGAAAGAATCTTCTCTCTATCTCCATTTTTTACAATTATTACTGAAGTATCAGCTGTAATACCATATGTGTCCGTCAAGTCTGTTCTCGAAGCTAAATCATCTATTACTTCTATTTTTATTCTATCATTTAAACTATTATATTTTTTTACAAAATCTTCTTCAGATTCTCCCATATTAATTAACATTATCTCTATATCTTCGTCTAAGGATCTTGCAATATCTTGTGACTTTTCTGATAAACTATATACTTTATCCTTTGTAACATCTATATCCGTTATATTTGCATTTTCTATAGCTAAGTTTATTCCAATACAAATAACTATAATAATTAATATTAATAAAACTGTTAATGATGTTTGTCTAAGCCATTTTCCTGTGCCTGACTTTCTTCTTTTTTCTTTTTTCACAATTAAATCTTTTTGATTTTTATCTTTTTTTTCTTTCAAGTAATTTCACCTCTTTTCTATTTTACAGCTTTTCTTCTTTTTATTAAAATTATCGTTATTAATATACACATAACTGTTATTGATAATAATGATATCATATCTTCTATAGATATTAGTCCATATGGAAATTTCATAAATTTATCAATTAAATCTATACTAGAAAAAACACTACTTAAATCAACCAAAAACCAAGGCGCAACTAATACAGCTATTGTAATTATTGCAGAAACTATTTGATTTTCTGTTAAACTTGATGCTAACATTCCTATTGATATTGCAGCCATAGCAACTAATATAAAGCCAAGCATTGTTACTAATATTGTTGGTATATTTACAGTTCCAAAAAAGCTAACAATTACCGAATAAACTATTGAAAATAATACTGTAATTAATATTACAGTTACTGCTGCAAAAAACTTTCCTAATACTATTGATGTTACACTTTTAGGAGATGTTAATAATAATTGTTCTGTTCCATTCTTTTTCTCTTCTGAAAATATTCTCATTGTTAGTAAAGGAACCATTAATAATAAACCATATCTTGCTGTTGCATAATATAAATTTCCCATATCTACTGAACCATAAAAAATCGTTGTAACATAGAAAAATATGCTATACATAAGCATAAATATTCCTATTGATATATATCCTATAGGAGATAGAAAATATGTTTTTACTTCTTTTTTATATATTGCCCACATTTATTTTTTCTCCTCCTTTATATTTAAATTCTTTTCTTCTTTTTCATTACTTTCCTTTACATTATCTATTAATTTAATAAATGCATCTTCTAATGTTGTTTCAGTTTTCTTTAATTCAAATATAACTATGTCCTCCTTTGGTAAAATTTCAAATAACTTTTTTCTTAAATCTACATCAGCTGATGAAATTATTACATATTGTTTTGTACCATCTTTATTATCTTTTACTAGTTCAATACTCTTTATTTCTTTAATTTTATTTTTTAAGATTTTCATATTATTTTTTGGATCCTCAACAGTTACAGAAATACCATTTTTCTCTCTAGTTGATTTTTCTAAATTTTCAGGTGTATCTACTGCTATAATTTTTCCTTTATTTATTATAACTACCTTTTCACATATTTGACTTACTTCTGACAAAATATGAGAAGATAATATAATAGTATGTTTTTTCCCTAATTTTTTTATTAAAGTTCTTATTTCTGTTATTTGTTTTGGATCTAATCCTACAGTTGGTTCATCTAGAATTATTACATCCGGATTTCCAACCAATGCCCCTGCTAAACTAACTCTTTGCTTATATCCTCTTGATAAATTTCTTATTAATTTATTTTGTACTTCATTTAACCCTGTTTCATTTAATACTTTCTCTACTTCTTCTTTTCTTTCTTTTTTCTTTACAAGTTTTAATTCTGCCATATATGAAACAAATTCTTTTGGAGTTAATTCATAGTATAATGGCACTCCCTCGGGCATATATCCTATTTGTCTTTTTACTTTTTTAGGTTTTCTTAGAATATCATTTCCATTTACAAGTATCTGTCCACTTGTTGGCTCAATAAAGCCTGTAATCATATTCATTGTTGTACTTTTCCCAGCCCCATTAGGGCCTAAAAGTCCTACTACTTCGCCATCTTTTACTTCAAAGCTAATATCATCGACAGCAATTGTAGATCCATACCTTTTTGTGACATTTTTTAACTCTATCACTCTTTTTTCCTCCAATCTCTTATTTCCGTATGTTTTTTACGAATTTATATTACCATTATTATTTTTGATATGCAATATATTTCACATAAAATTCACATTATTCAAAATTCATAAAAAGATCTATTCAGAATATATTTAAATATATCTTTATCTGGAGGAATTTATGGAACTTTATCCTTTGTTAATATCATTTATCATGGTGTTTATTGCTGAACTTGGTGATAAGACTCAGTTATTAATACTTTCATTTTCAGGAAGTGTTAAAACAAAAAATATTCTTCTTGGAATAGCTTTGGGATCTTTTTTTAGTCATGGTTTAGCCATTATATTTGGTAGTAGTCTTATGACTTTAAAAAATCCATATTTTCAAAATTTATTAAAAAATATTACTTATTCATCATTTATTTTAATTGGTTTACTATCACTTATTCCTATAAAAGAGAATATTTCTGACAACAAAAAAAATTCCCTACTAAGTAAAATATTGAATTTAAATATTAATTACACTTTAATTATTGCATTATCAATTTTTATTGGTGAATTTGGAGATAAAACTTTTCTTTCTTCTATTGGTTTCGGTATAGAATATCCAAATCATAAAATAATGCTTATTCTTGGTGCTATATTAGGAATGATAGTAAGTGATTCTCTTGCGATTATCTCGGGTAAATTTTTAAGTACATATATTTCTGAATCAAAAATGAAAAAGTTATCAGGTATATTGTTTTTAATCTTTGGTATACTTGGATTTATTCTATAATACTAAAAAATATTAATAAAAATCCTCCGGCATAGCCGGAGGTATTTTACTCATAACGCCTAAAGGCTATGTTACAAGCAGAGTCTCAAG
>CALXWP010000026.1 GCA_944392455.1 uncultured Clostridia bacterium | reverse complement strand
ACTTTACTCTTTAACAAGAAATTATTATAAAAAATAGTAATTAAATTCTCATAACCCGAAGGTCGTAAGTTCGAGTCCTACCCCCGCAACCAAAGCGTATAATCACTAGAACTGTAATGGTTTTAGTGATTTTTTATTGTTTGAAAATTGGCTGCAATAATGGGTAAAAATCACTCATTTATGTTAAATTGGGGAGAAATTGGGGATGAACTCTTCAAATTAATACTTTTTAAAGCTATAAATTACAAGATAATTCATAGCTAATAAATATGAGAGTGACAAAAAAGTTTTGATAATATTGAATTGTTAATGTACATTATTAGATACTAATAAATTTTCTAGTACATTACCAGCTTTTTTATCATGTGACTTTAATGGATGTACATATAAATTATAAGTTGTAGTAATTTGAGCATGACCTAGTCTTGCTGATACAGTAGCCACATCAACTTGCTGACCTATTAATAGAGTAGCATTTGTGTGTCGCAAACCATGAAAATTTATAACGGGTAAACCAATTTGTTTAATAAATTTTTCAAACCATTTGCTAATTGTAGATGGATGAATTGGTTTTCCATCATCTTGTACAAATAATCTATTGGATTCATGCCAGAAATCGCCTACAATCGATTTTTGCTCATTGTACCATAATTTATATTCTTGAAGTAAAGAAACAATAAAATCGGGAATAGCAACATCACGAATTGAACTCTCGTTTTTAGGATTTTTTGTAAATACGCCTTTTTCTGATAAATATTGGCTAGATTTATTAATACATATAATTCCATTTTTAAAATCTATATCTGACCATTCAAGTCCAGCAAGTTCTCCAAGCCTTGCACCTATAAAAATATCTAGCAAAATAGCAACTTTATATTTCATATCTTTTCCTGTTAGTTTTTCTAAATTATCCACTAAAATTCTAGTTTGATCTTCATCATAACAAGGTCTTTGTGGTTTAGGTGCTTTTGGTGGTTCTACACGTTCAGCTGGATTAGTTACAATCATTTGCCAATATACTGCTTTGTGTAACATTGCATGTATTAATCTATGATGTTCTAATATAGTCTTTTTTGATAAGGGCTTTCTAGTCTTTTTTCCATGATTATTTTTCTTTCTTTGAAGTTGTGTATCTTCTTCAAGTAGATTGTAGAAATGCATAATATCAATAGGTCTAATTTTATCTAGTTTTAAATGTCCAAAATAAGGGATAATTCTAGTTTCTAACATTCCTTTATATCTACAATAAGTTGATGGAGCAAGTTCTTTTAAAGCATAATCACGTTCCCATATTTCTACAAATTCTTTAAATGTTGGAGTAGATCCTTCTATAATAAATCCATTTTCTATTTGTGTTACAAATTTTGCTAACTCTATTTGAGCTTCGGATTTGTTTTTACAATGTACAGTTTTTTGATGTCTAACCGATTTTCCGTCTAAGTCATAACCTTTAAACACTACTAACCTATAACTATTTTTTCCACGTTTTTCAATACTACCAGTCACTTATTTGCCTCCTTTCGTTTTATTTAGTAATTGGGTAAATTACTATGATTTTATTGTAGCATCATGTAAAAAGAAAACAAAACCCGACAAAGAAATATTTAAATCAAAGAAAAAAGTAGGGGGAAATATTGACATATAATTTATAATGATTTATAATATTTTATATTTGCAGTATAAAATATTATAAAAGGAGGCAAAATAATTTGAGTACAATTAATGAAGACATACAATGGGCAAGAGATATGGTAGGTAATGGATATTATTCTATATGTGAACATGCCAACATAAGAATGAATGAGAGAGATATTTCAGATGAAAACATAGAAGATGTTGTAAAAGAAGGTGTTGCAAGTACTACAAAACGAGGAAGACTGTGTTTTGAAAAAGATGAAATTAAAGTAATTGTTAAAGTAATGAAATTTAGAATATCAATAATTACAGTGATTAGAAAAGGAGAAGATGAGGAATGTTAAATATGGAATGTGCTTTATGCGATAGTATTATGAATGAAGAAAAGAGAGAATTAGAAATAAAGAGGGATGGTTATACATTAAAATTATCAGGAATAACTGCTTATGTTTGTCCTAATTGTGGAAATATTGAATATATGGCTAAAGATATAAAAATGGCTGAAAAATTATGTGTGACATTAAGTCAAGCTAATATAGATTTGAAAGAAGAATATTTAAATGTTACAGATATGGCAGAAGAATTAAATGTTACTAATCAAACTATTTACAATATGATAAAGGATGGAAGACTAAAACCAATAAAAATAGGAAAAGAATGGAGATTCTATAAAAAAGACATAGACATAATTAAAAATACAATAAGCAATGATGATTTTCAATTAGCAGCTAGAAATTTAGACGGTAAATTATCGAATGAAGATATTGAAATTATAAAAAAAGAAATGGAAGATGATTAATGAGTATTATTGGCTTAACTGCAGATGAAATTGTTAAAGATTTAAATTTGACAATTCCTATTAATTTAAATAAGATATGTGAAAATTATAATATAAAAATATTATATAGAAATATAAACAGTGCCGATGGATATTTTATACCTACAAAGAAAAAAATTATTATTAGTAATAAAATAAAAGGAACATATAAAGAAAGATTTACAATTTCTCATGAGCTAGGACATTATTTTAATGTGAATGATAAAACATATGAATTAGATGCATATTGTTATTCAGATTATAAAGCTAAGCAAAAACAAAGTAAACTTGAGAGGGAAGCTGATGAGTTTGCAGCAGAATTGTTAATGCCCAAAGCATTTATTAAGAAAAAAATTGAAAATATAGATATAAAAGATTGGAAAAAATTAATTGAGTTATCTTTAGAATATGAAGTGTCTTTAGCTGCTATGTTAATAAAATATATTGACAATTCATACGGAAAAAATAGAATAGGCTGTTTTTATAATAATAGACTAATTTGGCAATATGGAAACCAGTTTGATTTTGTAATAGAGCAGAATATTTTGAATGGGCAAGAAAAAATGAATTTATATACAAAAAATAGAAATAGTGATTGGATTAAAGGTAATTATGATTTTACAGAAGAAGTTTTAATTGATAAAGGTAATATTAAATATTTATTAATTTCAGTATATACATCTGAAGATTAAATATAAAAATAAGGAAGTAAAACTACTTCCTTATTTTCATGCATTCAAGCCATTCCATTAATTCTTCTCCATTAATCAATCCTTCTTTATATCTTTCTTGATAAATAGGATATTGTTCTTTAAAAAATCTAAAAAGATTTTCTATTTTCTCAGATGCACCTATTGAAACTTGTTTGTGTAAGTTTTTATATCTTTTTCTGCATTTTTGTAAATATATATCATCTTTTTCATTTTTACTAGCACGTTCTTTTTTTGCAATTTCATTGCAAGTCATATTATTTTCATATATTAAATCACAGTATTTTTGCTTTTTATTAGTTTTGTTAATAAACCAATAGCCACAATTTTTACAACATTCGAATTTTATATTTTTTATATTACTCATTAATTCTTTTACAATACAATATAAAAAATTATCAACTGAACTAGAAGAAAACGTGTAATTAGTTGATATATTTTCAGGCAAATTATTCATAAAAAATGTGTTTAAATCATAATTGATTGCAGTTGTATTGTTGTCAGCTAATAATTCGTTAATTGCACAATAATCTTTTTCATTATTTGCAAGTTCTTCTAATTTGTCATATTCATCTGATAGTATATCTGTAATTTTTAATATATCATCATAATACTTGTTTCTAAAAACTCTTTCCAAATTTATCTGGATCATTGAAAAATCAACAGAATATGTACTATATATCCAATCTAGAAAATCTTGAGCTTTGTCTTTTTCAATTTCAATATGATAATTAGTTTTATCTGTAATAAGAGCATTGTCATATATAGTTAGCAAATGGACAAATAAATATTTATAAACAAAAAGTGTTAAATCTATTGAATCATCAAAATCTGTATCCATAAAGTCTAGTAAGAATGTTCCTAAGTCTTGCTTTTTAGGTGGAGCATTTTTTAATATTATTTTTTTATCATCAATACCTTCTAAAGTGTAACTAGAAAGATACTCTTTTGAATTGTTAAAATCAAAAATTATCTGCATATTTTCAATCATATTGTACCCCCTACAATTAAAAATAAAATATTTTTTCATTTGTACGGTTTTTAATTCAAAAGCTAACAACTAAAATAATAATCAGTAATTAGCTATTTACATTATACATAGGAAAGCACTAAAAATCAACAAAAGTGCTGATAAGTGCTGAAATTATTAAAAATATTGTTGGAAAGTGGGAGGTGATTTTATGAAAGAACTACCAAAGGTTGAAAGAACAACGCTAACAATGAAAGAAACAGCAGAATATTTAGGCGTATCATATTGGCTTGTGAATCAACTAGTAAGAAGAAAACAGATACCATGTGCAAGAGTAGGTGGAAGAGTATTATTTAGAGTACAAGCTTTAGATGAATATTTAAAAGAAAAAGAAGAAAATTCTATAAACAAATAAGAAAGGAGTATTGTTTATGCAATGGATTAAAGTGTTTACAAATATATTTGCAAATCCTAAAATTCAACTATTACTTAAAGAACGTGATGGGGACACGTTCTTTAGAGTATGGATTCAATTACTGACACTTGCTGGTACATCTATGCAAAATGGAAAAATTATGATGTCAGAAAATACACCAATAACAGTAGAAAATCTTGCAACAATTACACACAAATCAAACAAAAAAATTCAAAATATATTGAACAAGTTAATCCATTTTGAAATGATAATTTGTGAGGACAATGTATATCGAATTAAAAATTGGTATAAGTACCAAAGTGCTGATAAATATGAGATTGTAAAACAACAAAATAGGGAAAGACAAAAAAGGTTTAGAGAAAATCAAAAAAATGAGAATAACGTTAATGTAACGTTATGTAACGATATAGAGGAGAATAAAAAAGAAAATAATAAATTAGAGAATAATAAAAAAGATTTTTCAAAGAAGAAAGGTTATTTGGATTATGACCAAAGGAAATATCCACCAGGATTTTTTGATAATCTTTATGATAATTTAAGAAAGTGAGGTAAATATGAAGGAATATAAAGATAATGAAAATATAAACAACAAAGATACATTTACTACAACATTTAAATTAGATATTGTAGAAAATAGTCATTATGAATTTAATTCATATAATGATTTATTAAGAAAAATAGAAGAATATATTGCAGATAATTATTAGTAATAAAATATATTAGGTAATATAAAAAGAAGTTCCCATTGGGGAATTTCTTTTTGTAAAAATTAAATTTTCATCGTGAGATTTATGGTTAGTTTTAAAATGGGAATCTTTAAGCAAGATTCCCATTTGTACATACAAAAGGTTGATCAAGTAGCTAAGCTACATAAGTAAAAGCTAAAAAATAATAATTAGGATTTCAAAACAAGAAAAAATATTGAAAAAAAGTTTTTATACCAATTGAGAAAGATAAGTAACAACGTTAATTAACACTTTTAGCAAATAGCCAAATATTAAAGATTGTTTAGATAGATTGCTTTAAAAAAATTTAGTTGAAATATGGAGCTATCTATAACATATAAAAAGTCAGGGTAATTTCACAAAATTTTACGAAATTGTAATATTACCAATAACTGCCAATAAAAGATTATCATTAAGCAAGCAGTTGAACATGTTGGATTTAACTGTTTGCTTTTTATTCTTTAAATAATTCTTATGAATACTTATTCCCATTTTTCTGAATATATTTAGGTTTTCTTGTGCCCTTTGACTTAATAACTTACATCTATCTTCGTCATAAGTAACATCTAATATATGATGCATACTTTCTATTTCCCAATGTTTCCTTGTATATGATAGTAAATTTTCTGCTGTTGTGTTTTTGCTACTCAAATAGCAACTGATTTCTTTTGTTATCTTATTATCTTTTTCTACTTCTCTTACTACTGCAAATATCTTTTTTAATCCTTTCCAATTTGCTAAATAATCTGTAAAATATGCTATTTCATTTAGGACATAGCATGTTCTTTTTTCTATTCTTCCATGACTTTTTTCTTCCGTTTTGTATGTTTCATATTCACAGTTTTTATCTGTTTCATCCATATATTTATCATCAAACATTGCATATACATCTTCATAAAAACCTTTTTGATTTGCTTTTAATTGTAAAACATAATCTCCTCCATTATTTATTATTTTTTCTGCAGTTTCTTTTTGACAATGCATTGCATCTGCTGTTATTATCATTCCTTTTATATCTAGCATGTCTATTAATTCTTTTACTGCTGGAATTTCATTTGTTTTATTATCTACTGTCTTTTGTAATAGTGATATGCCTGTATTGGTATATGCTGTTACAATATTCATCATTTTTTCTATGGTCTTTATTGCATCTGTTGATTTTATTGCCTTTCCATCTATCATTATTTGAGTATGCTTTTCTTTTATTAAACTTTGTACTATCCCTACTATACTTAGCCCTAACCATTTTGGATTTAGCATTACAAATATTCTCGTTAATGTTGATTTTGAAGGAATAGATTTTATTTCAAATTCTTTTTCTAAAAATTCTTTTTTGCTCTTTCCATAATCAATCATTTTATCAAGCTCATCCATTCCACATAATACTGATATCATAACTAATTTCAATATATCTATTAACTTATGTTTCGTTGTATATGGATCTCTTTCATCTTCTATTATTCCAAAATACATATTAAAAATCTCATTTAAATTCACTATTATCACCACTGAGATTTTAACATAAAAATGTAAATATTACAATTCTGTAATATTTTATGAAATCACCATGATAAAAAGTCAACATATATTGTAAAAAACTACTTTTTATGATATAAAATATGAAAAAAGTTTAATTATGGAGGAATGTAAATATGACTCAATTTGAACAAGAACAAGCTGCAAAAAAGTTTGTAGAGTTTTGGAAAGATAAAGGTGATGAAAAAAGTGATACACAAAGTTTTTGGATTTCACTTTTACATGATGTTTTTGGAATTGATGATCCTACAAAATTTATAGAATTTGAAAAGCGAGTAAAAATAGAAAATAAAAGTTTTATAGATGGATACATTCCTAGTACAAAAGTTTTGATAGAACAAAAATCAATATTTAAAGATTTGAATAAACCGGAGTTACAATCTGATAAAACAGAATTAACACCATATGGGCAAGCCAAAAGATATAGTGATAATCTTGATTATAATGAAAGAGCCAGATGGATTATTACTTGTAATTTTAAGGAATTTCAGATTTATGATATGGATAAGATACATTCTGATCCAATTATTTTAAAGTTAGAGGAACTTCCAAAACAATATTATGTATTACAGTTCCTTATAGATTCTAAAGATGTTGAAATCCAAAAAGAAGAAGAAGTTTCGTTTAAAGCAGGAGAACTTGTTGGAAAATTATATGATGAAATAATAAAGCTGTATATAGATCCAGAAAATGAAGAAACATTAAAAAGTTTAAATATGCTTTGTGTAAGAATTGTATTTTGCCTATATGCTGAAGATGCTGGATTATTTGGAAAACATAATATGTTTCATGATTATATAGAAAAATTTTCAGGAGATGATTTGAGAGAGGCTTTGATAAGGCTATTTAAAATATTAGACACTCCAAAAGATAAAAGAGATCCATATTTAAAAGAGGATTTAGCGCAATTTCCTTATGTTAATGGAGGCTTATTTGAAAAAGAAGATATTGAAATTCCAAGACTTAATGATGATGTTAAAAATATTTTATTAAATGAGGCTAGTAGTGATTTTAATTGGAGTGATATATCACCAACAATATTTGGGGCAGTATTTGAAAGCACTTTAAATCAAGAAACGAGAAGAAAAGGAGGAATGCATTATACTTCTATAGAAAATATACATAAAGTTATTGACCCACTTTTTTTAAATCAATTAAAATATGAACTTGATACTATAATTTCTGAACCTGAAATTAAAAAGAGAAACAATAAATTATTAAAATTTCAAGATAAATTAGCTAGTTTAAAATTTTTAGATCCAGCGTGTGGTTCAGGAAATTTTTTAACTGAAAGTTATTTATCTTTAAGAAGATTAGAAAATAAAATGATTGCCTCATACACACAGGGACAAATTCAATTTGGAGCAGAAGAATTAAATCCAATAAAAGTATCAATTAAACAATTTTATGGAATAGAAATAAATGATTTTGCTGTAACTGTAGCCAAAACAGCATTATGGATTGCAGAAGCTCAAATGTATAATGAAACTCAAGAAATAATAAATATGAAACGAGATTTTTTACCTTTAAAGACATACACACATATAACTGAATGTAATGCACTAAAAATAGATTGGAATGAAGTTGTTCCATCAAATGAATTGAATTATATTATGGGAAATCCACCTTTTGTTGGAGCTAGGTTAATGAGTCCTGAACAAAAAGAAGATGTAAATGTAATATTTAAAGATATAAAGAATTCGGGAAATATTGATTACGTAGGATGTTGGTATATTAAATCAGCGGAATATATGAAAGGTACAGAAATTCAAACAGCATTAGTTTCAACAAATTCAATATGTCAAGGAGAGCAACCTGCTATTTTATGGAAGAAACTTATGAATGATGGTATATACATTAATTTTGCTTATAAGACTTTTAGATGGGATAGTGAGGCAAGTATAAAGGCACATGTTCATTGTGTAATTGTTGGATTCAGCTATATAAATAAAAAAGATAAATTTATCTATAATAAAGAAAAAATATCAAAAGCTAAAAATATAAATGGATATTTAATAGATGCACCAAATATTTTTATAGAGAGTAGAAATAATCCAATTAATAAAGAAGTACCTAAAATTGGAATAGGAAATAAACCAATAGATGACGGAAATTACTTGTTTACACAAGATGAAATGGATAATTTTATTAAGAGTGAACCTAATTCCAAAAAATATTTTAAAAGGTGGCTAGGAGCTCAAGAATTTATAAATCGTAAGGAAAGATATTGTTTATTTGTTAAAAACTGTCCTCCAGAGGAATTAAGAAAGATGCCATATGTATTGAAAAGAATAGAAAATGTAAAAGAATTTAGATTACGAAGTAAGAGTAAAGGGACTATAAAGTTGGCAGAAACACCTTTGAAATTTCATGTAGAAAATATACCAACAAGTAATTATTTATTGATTCCTCGTGTCTCTTCAGAAAGAAGAAAATATATACCAATGGGATATATTGACAAAGATACGATGTGTAGTGATTCTGTCCATATTACATCAAATGCAAGTCTATTCCATTTTGGAATTTTAACTTCTAATGTACATATGGCATGGACGAGAGTTGTTTGTGGTAGATTGAAATCAGATTATAGATATTCTAAGGATATTGTGTACAATAATTTTCCTTGGCCAAATGCAACTAAGAAACAAAGAGAAAAGATTGAAAAAACAGCACAAAATATTTTAGATATAAGAAATAATTATCCAAATAGTTCTTTAGCAGATTTATATGATCCTTTAACTATGCCAGAAGATTTATTTAAAGCACATAAATTAAACGATGTAGCAGTTATGGAAGCATATGGTTTTAATTGGAGAACAATGTCAGAAGATGATTGTGTAGCTGAGTTAATGAAGATGTATCAAGAATTAACAAAAGATAAAAATGCTTAAATGGAAAACAAAATAAAAAATATTAATTAAAACTTTCTTTTTTGGAAATAATGTGATATAATATTATTATAACCAAAAAGGAGAGTTTTTATTATGTTTGGAGAGAAAATTAAATTATATAGAGAAAATAGAAAAATGACTCAAAATGAGGTTGCTGATATATTAGGTGTGAGCTCTGCAACTATTTCAAAATATGAATCGGGAGCTTTAGAACCAAATATTGAATCTTTGAAACGATTGGCTGAATTATTTGAAATATCGATAGATGAATTGCTAAATGATGAAGAGAAAAAATTTGATATTTCAAAAATAAATGTATTGGATATATTAAGAGAACAGAAAGAAATGAAATTAAAGGGAAATTTATATCACAATACACAGATTATATTTGCATATAATACAAATCATATTGAAGGTAATCAGCTTACAGAAGATCAAACAAGATATATATTTGAAACTAATACAATTTTATTTGAAAGTGAAACAGTTGCAAGCGTTGATGATATATTAGAAACATCTAACCATTTCAAATTAGTAGATTATATGATAGTTAAAGCAGAAGAAACTTTAACAGAAGATATGATAAAAGAATTTCATAAAATATTAAAAGAAGGAACAGCTGATAGTAGAAAAGAATGGTTTAAAGTTGGAGAATATAAACAAGTTGTTAACGAAGCAGGAAGTACAAAAACTACATTACCTAAATATGTTCAAAGAGATATGGCAAAGTTAATGGAATGGTATAACTCTTTAGCTAAAATAACAATAAAAGATATAATAGAATTTCATGCAAGATTTGAAAAGATACATCCATTTCAGGACGGTAATGGTAGAGTGGGTAGAATAATTATTTTTAAAGAGTGTTTAAAAAATAATATCATTCCTTTTATTATATTGGATAAAGATAAAGTATTTTATTATCGAGGCTTAAAAGAATATCAAAATGGAGGCGAAAAAGGATATTTGATTGATACTTGTTTAAATGCACAAGATCAATATATAAAGTTAATTGAATATTATTTGAAAGATTATTAAGAGGTGAACAATTTATGAAAAAAAATCCTTTAAGTGTTGAAAATATATCAGAATTATTTGCTTTAAATAGTGAAAGAAATAAAATGATAAGAAGAGAAAGTGTTAGTTTGGAATATAAAGAATCGTTTAATTATGGAAGTATGGCGATGTATTTTAGAACTATAGCTTCCTTCGCTAATAGAAATGGTGGATATATTATTTTTGGAATAAAAGATAAACCAAGAGAACCTATAGGTTTAAAAGCAAAGAATTTAAAAATGTTTGAGAATTTAAAAATTGAAGAATTTACTAAAAATTTAAATGAATATTTTTCTCTTGAAATAATGTGGGAGCATTGTATTTATGAATTTGAAAATAAATTTTTTGGAATAATATATATACACGAATTGGAAAATAAACCTGCAATTTGTAAAAAAAATTATGATCCAAAAGAAGAAAAGTATTCTTTAAAAGATGGGGATATTTATTATAGATATTCTGGCAGATCACAAAAAATTAGATATCCTGAATTAATGGAGATAATTGATAAAAAAAGAAAAAATGAAGAAAGAATGTGGATGGATTATTTAATAAAATCTTCAAGAATAGGAATAGAAAATATTGGGTTATTAAATTTGAAAAGTGGTAATATACAGGGAAAAAATATTAAGAGTATTTATATAGATGAAGAATTATTAAAACAAATAAAATTTATACAAGAAGGAAATTTTAGTGAAACTAAAGGAAGTCCAGCATTAAAATTAATGGGAGAAATAGAAAATATTAATGGTGAAAAAATTATTATTAAAGAAGAAAAAGAAAAAATAAAAATAAGAGGAATATCAGAAATTGATATTATAGAAACATTCTTAAAAGATAAAGATGTATCAGAAGAAGCAGAAGAATATATTAAAGAAATAACTAATTGTAAATCAGGTTTTGTGCCAGTTTATTATTATTTAATTTTAAATAATTGTACTATTGATGAAGGGATTGAGATAATTGAAAACGTGAATGTTAGAACTAATGCAAAAACAAAGGTAATAGAAAGATTAAAAGAGAAAAGGAGAGAAAAAGAAAAAATTCCAGTAAATTCTAAAGAAGCAATTCAAAATATTTTACATAGCGTCATAAATGAATCTTTTGAATTAAAAGAAGATAATAGAGAAATATTTTTAAAATCAATTATATGTGCAGATGATCAAATTATAATTGAACATACAGTATTTATAAAAAAAATTTTGTTAGATATTTTTAATAAATATTATTCATCAGAAAATAGAACATTAGTTGGAAAAATAAGAAAAGCAATTTGCAGAGTAGATGAAACAATGTATGAACATAGTTTAAATAAAGCCGAGAGTTAACTCGGCTTTCTCTATGAATTTAAACAACCATTTATTAACTGAACACCATCACAAAAGCCATTCCTATAATACTTTTCATTCCAGTAACAAATATACTCTAGAAAACTGGAATTAAGTAATTCAAGTTGTTTTTCTACAAACTTTCTATTCTGTTTAGGTATAGTACCTAAAATTTTTTCAGAAATCTCATCAAACTTAACTGTATGTTTCTTATCTTCATCATCAAGAAAGGCAAGCTCGGTTTCTTCTCTAAAGGCAAGCCAATCTTTTAATAAATCTTCATTAACTTTTCTAAAATTATTAATCATAAAATAACCTCCAAAGTTTTTATTAATCCTATTTTTATTTCAATGTGCTATTTTTTATAAATTTTTAATGCTATTTTTTTTATCCCTATTTTCCATAAAACTTTTCACACTATCACTAATAATAAATATCCAAATACTTTAAAAAATCTTAATGAAAAAATTGGGGAGAAATTGGGGATCAATTTCTCAAAAAGGGTACATTTTTAACCGAATTATTCACTAAATGAAAAATCTCTAAAGTATTGATAACACTAGCATACAATACAATTCAATACGCATCACAAAAACATTATGTCAACCCTCATAACCCGAAGGGATAATTTTTAAGAATTTTATTACGAACAAGAAAGGCAAAAATAAAACCTTGTCAAAGTT
>CALXWP010000025.1 GCA_944392455.1 uncultured Clostridia bacterium | reverse complement strand
TACAAAATAGAATTTTTTATCAAATATATTAATAAATATCGAAAATTCAAGGTTTATCAATAACCTTTTTATATATAAATTTGTGCCCAATTAGTGCCCAACGACATTTATACTACTTATTTTGGCACAAAATTAAGAGCTAGCAATTACTTGTAGCTCTAGAGTTTTATTCATTTATTTTTATGTCTTGTTTTTTCCACAACAACGGGTTATGAGCTAAATTTCCATTATATATGCTTATAACTCCACAAGTTCCATACAAACAATCATATATAAATTCATCCAAAGCGTTTTATTCTTTCCTGTTGCATTAGGATTATTTCCTAACTCTCTACTCATACTTATAGTATTCTCTACCAATTCAGCTCCAATATTATCCATAACTTGTATTGGATCTTTCTTCCATACATACATATTATTTTCTTCCCTTATTAACGCTCTAAATGCACCTAATATTGGATAAATAAATCCATTTGGTGTCAAATATCCAATCTTTTCTTGATAAAATTTTGTCTTAAACTCAGCATTTCCATTCCTTTTTGATACTACGCCTGTAATAGATCCATATTTTTTATTTGATACACCATTGCTATAATATTTTTTCATGTTTTTTTCTAAGTGATCATATAATTTAAAAATATCAGAAATTATATTTTTCATTTTTACATATGGATTTTTATTTGTATCTCCAAATTCTTTATGCGTATTAATATAGTTTTTAATACACTGACCTTTTCCAGTATATGATATAATAGGGTTTTCGCTTTTATTAGGATACTTAGCTATATTAAATAAATTTAATATGGCTATTATATCAGCCACATCAATGTCACCTTTTTCATTCTCTCTAAAATAGATATTTTTTGCATATGGTTCATTTGAAATAGCTTCTTTTATAATATTAAATCTATTTTCTAATTCAGCAATAGATTTATCTTGTACTTGTACAGATGTATTTCTAGCAGCTGCTAATTCTTGAAACATATCTTCTACCCCTGTAAGTATTTCTAATTTCACAAATTGCTCTCCATAATCCAAATTTTCTTGTTCTTCTAATATAATTCTATAAGTATGTCCTCCATCAATATCTCCATGTACTTCAAAATCTTCAAAATCTACTGTAGCACGATCATTCTTATTATCATATTTTACAGATTTAGCAGAAATTGTTAATCCTCTATTTAACAAATAAAAGTTATGCGATCTTTTATTTATTAAAGATGTTCTAATCTTTTTTGCTACTCATGTATTTAAATTCTGTTCTCTTGGGTTTGTCTCCATTGGAATATCTTTTGGTATGTCCTTAATATCACAAATCATAACATACATTTCAGCTTCATTCATATAGCCTTCAATGTTATAAAATGGATTTGGAATCTTCCTAAAAGATTTAGTTTTAAATGTTAATGTTTTCATTTTTTCCTCTTTTTACACATTCGAGTGTATATTTATTTTGAATACACAATATCCATTGCCATTCATTTTTGAATTTTACCCTATTTTAATCTTGAAGTAAACGCTATATATAGCGTATAATATAAAAAGGTGAAAATTATGAATATAAATGAAAAAGTTGGTCGTAATATAAGAAATTTTAGAGAATCTCAGGGTTATTCTCAAAATGATTTTGCCAAATAAGTAGAGCATATTATGGTAGAATTGAAAGAGGTGAACATAGTATAACATTAGATACATGTGAAAAAATCGCGAAAACTCTTGGAATTCCAATTAAAACTTTATTTGATTAAAAAACTAGCCATAATATTATTAGCTTTTATTTTATATATTAATTTCTATATAATTTAAAGCATTGCTATTTTTCCTCTCTTTTTTCTATTTTCCTATTCCAAATCTTCTTTTTTTGCTATATAATATATATAGTTTTTTAAGAAAGGAAAATATATGTATAATAGAATTTGTATAATTGGAGGACCAGGAACAGGAAAAACCACATTATCAAATAAACTATCTAAAATATATAATATTCCTGTAACACATATAGATGGAATACACCATCTTGCAAATTGGCAACCAAGAGATAAAAATGAACGAGATCAAATAATACTATCTCTAATAGAAAAAGAAAAATGGATTATTGATGGAACATACAAATCAACATTAAAACAAAGACTAGAAAAAGCAGATTTAGTTATATGGCTCGACTATTCAACATTTGCACAAATGAAAGGTATATTAAAAAGATATTTACAAAATAAAGGAAAAGAAAAAGCAGAAATACCTGGTTGCAAAGAAAAAATGGATAGCGAATTTTTCTTTTATACGCTTAATTTTAGAAGAAAGAAAAGACATTATATAACTGATAAGATTGCTGATATAGATAAATCAAAAATCTTAAGATTTACAAGTCAAAGGAAATTAAATAAATGGCTATTACAAAATATAAAGGAGAAAAGTAATGATAAATAAAGGAAAAAGAGATATTTTAATCTTTCCAGAATTTAATAACATTGATTTAATAGAAAATATCAGAAAAAAGTATGACCCTCTATACTCACTTGTTAAACCACATATAACACTTGCATTTCCTTTTTCTGATGAAATGACAAACGAATACTTAATTTCTAAATTAACTCATTTAACTAAAATATTAAAACCATTTGAAGTAGCATTTAAAGGAATTTCAATTTCACAAGATAAATATATTTTTCTAAATCAAATACTAGGAAACGAAAAAATAATTAGACTCCATAATTTAATTTATTCAAATATTTTACCAACACATTTAAATCCACAAATAGAATATATACCACATATCACTTTAGGAAGATTAGATAAAGCAAATAACTTCTCAGAAGAATTTCCACACGAGTTTAAAACAACTATAAATAAAATAAGTATAGAACAGATAGGAGAAAATGAAGAATCAATAATTATAAAAGACATATATTTAAAGGAGTAAAAAATGCAAAAAGAAGAATATTCAAGATATGAAGAAATAGGAAACTGGGACTTTTCAGATATAAAATATGTAACTAAAAAGATTAGTGATTGGAATTTCTATAATGAAGTAAAAAAATATTCTAACCCAAGTTCTTTTATCCTTGATTTAGGAACAGGTGGCGGAGAAAAAGCTTTAGAATATTTACCAGACGATTCCATAATAATTGGAACTGATTTTTCATCTAAAATGATAGAAACAGCAAATAAAAATAAAGAAAATTATCCAAACAAAAAGATCAAATTTTGTGTAATGGACAATTTCAATATAACATTTCCACCTAACTTATTTGATATTGTTACAGCAAGGCATACAGCTATAGATGCTAAACAAATATATAACTGTTTAAATAAAAATGGAATATTAATAGTGGAAGGAGTTGATAAATACGATTGTTTTGAATTAAAAGATCTATTTCAAAAAGGACAGGCATATAATGATGAAATATCAATTAGTAAGATTGATTATGACAATATTACAAAAGCAGGATTTAGAAAAGTAGAATTTAAAGAAATCATTGAATATGAATATTATAAAACAAAAAAAGATCTACTAGCATTACTTTTAAAGACCCCAATACTAGATGATTTTTCAGAATTAAGTAACAGCAATATTCATTCAAATAAAATAAATGAAGAACTTCTTGATATATACATACAAAATAATCAAACTAAAGATGGAATTAGATTAAAAAGAGTATTATATGGAATATTAGCCATAAAATAAAAAAATAATTAATAGGAGTAATAAATGGAAAAAAGAGATTTATATGATATAAATAGAGTTCTTACAGGTGAAACAATATATAAAGGAGAGAAAATACCCAAGAATAGATACATAACAGTTGTAATATCATTTATGCAAAATTCAAAAGGAGAATTTTTAATTCAAAAAAGAAGTGATGAAAAAGATGGAAGATATGGATCAACAGGAGGTCATCCAAAGTCTGGAGAAACAAGTTTAGAAGGAATGATAACAGAAATAAGAGAGGAAATTGGACTTAAAATAAAACCATCTGAATTAAAGCTAATATTCTCAGATAGACAAGATTCTAAACAAGTATTTTTTGATATTTATTATCTAAAAAAAGATTTTAATATATCAGACTTAACTCTTCAAAAAGAAGAAGTAGATTCAGTATCATGGCTTTCTACAGACAAGATAAAAAACATGATGAATGATAATTTATTCTTACCAAGTCATGTAATGTGTTTTTATAAAATGATGGAAATTCTAAATAAAAAAGGAGTAAACATTGGATAGTAAAATTATAGATAACAAAAAATATATAGGAAAAACGATCAATGTAAAAATTGATAGACCTATGGGATGTAAACATCCTAAACATGGATTTATATATCCTGTAAACTATGGTTATGTTCCTAATACTTTAAGTGGAGATGGTGAAGAATTAGATTGTTATATACTTGGAGTATTTGAACCAATAGAAGAATTTACAGGCAAATGTATTGCAATTATTCATAGAACAGATGATAATGATGATAAATTAATAGTAGTTCCAGAAAATCGAGAAATGTCAGATGAGGAAATAAATGTTTTAACTGAATTTCAAGAAAGGTTTTTTAATCATATTATTTTAAGATAAACTAAAAACACCTTTAATTAATTAATATTAACTAAAGGTGTTTTCTTTATTTATGTTCTAAAAATGCAACAAAACTTTTAAATTCACTTTTTACTTCTTTTTCTGTTGTTTCATCTTCTGCCTGCTTAATTCCATCTGAAATTGTCTTCAATACTCCATTTCTTCTGATACTATCATCAACTTTTACTTTGCTACTATATTTTTGACCTTTTTCACCCAAAACTCTTTCTTCCATAGCTTTATTTTCTTCTTCTAATAATTTTGCTTGTTTTCTTGCAGAGATCCTCTTTTCTCCTCTTTTTACTGGTAAAAATGATTCTATACATATACTATTTAATTTAATAGAATCAGATACCTTATCTAATTTTATTAATCTAGTCATAAAATCTTTTGTTTCGCTTGTCTCCCCATGAACTTTCATATAATTAAACAAATCTCTTATAGCATCCTCCATTGCTTTTGGAGTATCCATTGTTCTTTCTACATACTGCCTTTGTAAACTTAAATTTTGTACTGTAGCATCTCTTAATCTTTGTTTTCCCTTTAATTTATCAAGAAGTCCAAATTTCTTTTCAGACTCTTGTTTTCTTCTCTCATCTAGATTCTTTATCTCAGCTTCTGCTTGTATTCCACCTGCCATTTTAGATATTTTTTCTTTTAGCTCACCTATACTTCTTCTTCCATATTCTCTACTAAGTAAAGGAAAGTCTAAATTTGACAAAACAAGTAAAGCATTTTCCGCTCTTTCATACACTCTAGAACTATATGTTTTATGTGCTTCACTAAACATATCTTCTATTCTATATATTAATTCTTCAAATTTATCTGTTAATTCATCTATATTTAATGTTTGATCTTGATTTATTCCCATAATAGAAAAAAGTTCATCCATCTTTTCATCTGTTTTAGTAGTAAATGCTCTGAATTTTTCAAAACCTTTTTTCTGTTTATCTAAAAGCTTATCATTTGCATCAATTGCATCTATAATTTCTTCCAAACTTTCTGCTTTAGATAAATCTAAGTTTCTTATTGAAATTTCTCTAGATATTCTACCTAAAATAGATGCTATATCATTTTCTCCTATTTGTGGAAATAAGCTAGAAAAATACTTTCTAAATGATTTATGTTCTTTTGCAGCTTTTGCTAATTGTTCTATTAAGTATGTCTCTTTTCTTTTTATTGCTGATATAAAATTTTCTATAACAAAGTGATCAATTTCACTCTCGTCTTGTACTGTTCTTCTTTCTCCATTTGCAACTATTTCATAATCATCAGTAATTTTCATTTGCTCTCTATCATATACTCTATCTACATATTTTTTAGAAAGTTTTGATTGAAGTATATAATTTGCATAAGATTTTTCAACATCTATTTCTCCAACTAATGCAGGAAATGTATATTTCTTTTTTAATGCTTCTTTTGCATCAGGTGTATATGCATACCTACTTTCCAATAAATAATTTAAATACATTGCAAAAACTCTATGGTTACCGTTTGTTCTTACAAAATACTTTCCATCATATTCTGCAAGTATAATTGGATCATCTGAAAAAGAAATTTTCAATCTTTCCATTATATCTGATGATGGTATTTCTAACAAATCAGTACTTCTCCTATGATATGGATCACCTTTCTCATCAAAGAATTTTTCCATTAAATCATATATATTTCCATTATGACTAAATGCATCGCTTCCTATAATATCTGTAATACATACATATCTTTTTTCTTTATCTTTTTGTACATCAAAATAACACAAAAACTTATTAAAGTCTTGTGGATTAGTTAATTCCATATTCATCTCTTGTGGTATTTTATCTGCAATTAATTCGTTTCTCTCCAAAAAATCTTTCATCGTTTGATTCATATTATTCACCAATGATATATTACCATATTAATTTTTTTATTTCAATCTATTATTTACATCTTTTAAAATTTATATTTTATGATATAATTATGTAATTAAAGGAGGTAATTATGCCTAATTTATATATAATTACAGGACCTGCAGGAGTTGGTAAAACAACTATATCCAAAACACTTGCTAGCCAAAAAGAAAAATCAGCACTTATCGAAGGAGATGACATATATAATCAAATTATAGGTGGACATATTAGTCCTTGGAAAGAAGGAAATCACTTAAAGATATTTTGGAAAATATCTCTAGATATGATTAATACATATCTAGAAAATGGATTTGATGTTGTATTTAATTATATTATAACACCAGATAACTTAGATATGATAAAAACTAAATTTGGAGAATATCCAATCAGATTTGCTATCTTAATATCAGATGAAGAAACATTATTAAAAAGAGATAATTTAAGACCTATAGATTGTCAAATAGGTACAAGATGTACTGTTCTTCTAGATAGTTTTAAAAAGAATTATGCTGGTTCCAATCACTTTATTGACACAAGTAATCTAAGTATTAATGAAATAACAGATATGATTAATAAAAATGAGAAATATATATTGTAAAGGAGTATTAATTTATGGAGTTAGTAGACAAACTGAATAACAAAAAGGAGCCATTAAATAAAGTTGGAGAACGTTCTGAGAAAATACTTGGAGAATACAACCAAATTGTACATGTATGGATAATGAATGATAAAAATGAATTTTTAGTTCAAAAAAGATCTTTAAATAAAAAAGTATTTCCAGGAATGTGGTCACAAACTGGTGGAGGTGTTGATGCTGGTGAATCAATTTTACAAGGTGCTTTAAGAGAAACTAAAGAAGAATTAGGAATAACGATACCAGAAGAAAACATTGAGTTCATGCTTTCATTTAAAAGAAAATATAACTATCTAAATGTATGGCTTGCAAGAATGAATATTGATATAAATTATCTTTCTCTTCAAAAAGAAGAAGTATCTGAAGCTAAATGGGTTGATAAAGAAACTCTAATCAAAATGCACGATAATGGAGAACTAGCACCTAGCTTAGATATTTATTTCAATATGTTTATGGATCTATTAGTATATCCATATTAAATTAATTATAAGAAAAGTGGCTTTGCCACATGTGCGTTTTGCTTTCGCAAATACGCACAACCAACGTAACTTAACCTTGTTGCTCCGGAAATTTCTTGCGAAATTTCCTATGCAATAAAAAAGAGAATTTAAAAAGTTTTATTACTTTACTAAATTCTCTTTTAATTTAAATTATTTCTTTTCTTCAAATTCAATTGTAACCTTAAATAGATCTCCATCTAAATAAATATTAAACTTACCATTTTGAAGCTCTGTTAAACTTCTCGCAATAGATAGTCCTAATCCGCTTCCCTCTGTATTTCTTGAAGCCTCTCCTCTTACAAACCTCTGCATTAATTCATCTACACTAATATTTAATTTTTGTTTTGATACATTTTTAAGTTTAATAAATATCTTGTCATCTTCATCTATAATATCAATATATACACGTGTTCCATCCATTGCATATTTTGCAATATTTGAATACATATTCTCTAAAACTCTGTACATATATCTGCTATCAGCTTCTATATATAGTTCATCTTTTGGAAAAGATACTATTTCTTCTAAGTTATGTGATTTAAATTTATCTTCAAATTCTCCTGATACTTGTTTTATAAGTTCATTAACATTTAATTTTTCCATATCTAGTTTTATTGCTCCTGAAGATGCCTTTGATGCCTCTACTAAATCCTCTGTTAGTTTCTTTAATCTCTGCGATTTATTATCAAGTATATTTAAATATTCATTTGCTTTTTCACCTTTTATATTTTCTTTCTTTAATAAATCTACATAGTTTATTATTGATGTTAAAGGTGTTTTTATATCATGAGACACATTAGTTATAAGTTCAGTCTTAAGTCTTTCACTCTTAAGTCTTTCTTCTATTGCATTTGATAATCCTCCTGCTATATCATGTATCTCTTTTGCCACCTTTTTATCTTCATTACAAAAATCATTTTCATTTAAATTTATATCTGTCTTTCCATCATATAATTCATGAATTGCTTTTTTTACATTTGTATTACTCTCAATTTTCTTTACAAGAGTCATACCAGTCCATGTATTAAATCCTACAAATAATGCTATTCCTAGTAAAGGAGTACCAAATACCAATAAAACTGATAATATATTAATCATAATATATAATATGAAATAAGCTATAAAATGATTATTTAATTTTATATTTTTAGAAAGTGCCTTTACCTTTTTATATATCCAATAAATAAATGTTGTTTTTATAAATGTATGAGTTTTTATTCTTTTTACAACTGTTTCGAAGAAATGTATACATGCTAGATATATTATTAAGAATCCTATTCCAATGGATGTAATTCCTAAAATAAATGTAAGCATATCTCTTGTATCTGATACAACAGCAATAAAAACCATTCCAATTGATCCTATGAATAAGTCTATAAAGCAAGCTAACTCAATTAATATTTTATCAAACCAATTTAAAACAATTTCTGTATGTCCTCTTTTCTTTCCTATTCCAATTACTACTATAGGTACTAATATAATTAAAATTATAACTAATATTGGTATTAAATACATTGCATTTGGACTTATTACTAACAATATATTATATAAAACTTTTGCTTGATATATACTGTCCGGAGCTTCTAATGGATCTAAAAGAGATGTATAAATAGAATAATTATTAGCATCTTTACTATCTTGGCTAAGTCTAATATCCACATATTCCACATTCTTTAGTTTATTTATAGTTGTATCTAATTTAGAATTATTGTAATTCCAGTATTTACCTTCAGATAGTACTTGATTTTTAACATCATCAAATGTAGATGTTCCTAATGAATATTCTATGTTTGTATATGCTGTTTTAGTTTCTTTATTTATAATAAGCCATCTTACATTACTTCCATAATAATCAGTAATATAATAAATTTTCTTTATATTTTTATTATCATTTACTTCTGTTTCATATGTAAAAAATGGAAGAGATGAGCTATCATAATTATTTTGTTCAAAATGTTTTACACTACTAAAAGCATTAAATATTTCTGATGCATATTTTTCTGCAAATATATTTGTTTCTATAAAATTTTCCTTATTATTAATTGCTTCTCGTTCCATTGGATATGATAAACAAGCAATTACAAATATTAAAATTATAAGTATTATTGGTGCTAAAACATATGCTGTATTTTTAAGTACTCTAGGTATACATATTTTGTTATTATCCATATCTATCACCTTTTATAAAATTTAATCTAGTTTTTCTATTTTATATCCTATTCCCCAAATTACTTTCAAGTATTTAGGTTCTCTTGGGTTTATTTCAATTTTTTCTCTTATGTGTCTTATATGCACAGCTATTATATTTTCTGCACCATAACTTTCTTCTTCCCATACATTTTCATATATTTGTTCTATTGAAAATACTTTTCCTTTGTTTTTAGTTAAAAATTTTAATATGTTATATTCAGTAGGTGTAAGTTTTACTTCTTTTCCATCTACTTCAACTACTTTTGTCGAGTCATTTATTACTAAGTCTCCTGATTTAAATATATCTTTACTTTCTTCTTTTTTTGCCATAGATCCTAATTTAGTGTATCTACGTATTTGTGAATTTACTCTTGCTATCAATTCCATTGGATTAAATGGCTTTGTCACATAATCATCAGCACCATTATTTAATCCTGATATTTTATCATAATCTTCCGATTTTGCAGATAGCATTATGATTGGAATTGATTTATCTTTTCTTATTCTATTTGCTACTTCAATACCATCCAATTTTGGCATCATAATATCTAGTATAATTAATTGTATATCATCATTATTTTTTAATATTTCTAAAGCTTCTTCCCCATCATAAGCTTTTAAAATGTTATATCCTTCTTTACTTAAATATATTTCAATAGCCTTAACTATTTCTTTATCATCATCGCATACTAATATATTGTACATTAAAATAACCCCTTTTCTTAAATTATATAGTCTAATTCTAATATCACAATAATAGTATAGCATAATTTTATTAAGAAAAAAGCCCTAATTTATTAAGTTTTTATTAATCTCACTCTTTTTATAAACATTCATTAAACTTAATATAATAAAATATTTTTCTCCTATATTTGGGCGTGAACACTATATGATACTTGCAATTCCACTTTGTGTGTGATAAACTTGCAATGTTATCAATAGCTGTTTTTTCATTTTTATTTTTCTTTGTAAATATGCTATTCATAATCCAAAACTCCCTTCATTTTATATTATCTTTATGCGTCGAATCATATTGATTTTATATCATGAAGGGAGTTTTGTCTATTACATAGCTAAAGCCTTCAGTACTACCGGCATAGCCGGAAGATTATCTACATTAAAACTTAAAATAGATGCTTATAAAAGCATCTATTTTAGTCATTTATCTACTTTTTCAATATTTTCTTTTTGATTAATTTTACGTTCTTTTCTATCCTTAATTCTATTTTTATACTCTATATAGTCTGTTAAAAGTAACTTAATAACAGCTATAATTGGTACTGATAGGAACATACCCCATACTCCAAAATATGCACCTCCAACAGATACTGCAAATATTACAAGTAAAGGACTTATTTTTAAGGAATTACCCAATATTTTTGGGTTAATGATATTAGCATCTATTTGTTGTAATACTATTAATATTACTACCATAATAACTGTCTGCCACAATCCACCTGTAAGAAGAGTAATAATTGCAGCTATTATAACAGCTATAATAGCTCCAAAATACGGAATTAGGTTAAATATACCTATCATAAATCCTAAAGATATTGCATATTTAACACCTAATATTAACATTGCAATAGAAGTAATAATTCCAATTATAATACCATCCAATATTTGTCCTGCTAAAAAATCAAAGAATATACTATTTGTTCTATCAAAATATTTTCCAAAGTTTTTATATGCACGTTTATTTAAAATAGCTCTTCCTAATTTTCTAATAAATTCTAATATTTGTTTTCGTTCTAATAATAAATATATTGAAACAATTATTGCTACAAAAAAGTCTAAAATTCTACCAGCAACATCTATAGCCCCTCTTGCATATTCAGCAAGTTTATTCATGTTAAAGAATTGTTTTAAGTCTATATTCCTTATACTTTCTATTAAATCAATTACAATATCATTTTTAAATATAGAATCATCTGGCATATTATCAATACTAGTCATAAGTGAATTATAATAACTTTGTATATTAGTAACCAAATCTATTATACTACTTGCAACTATTGGAATTAAGAAATTAATTGCAATTATTAATATTAAAATAATAATTAAGTAAACAGTTAAAATTGAAAGTCCTCTTGCTCTATTCTTAATGAATTTTATTTTTTTAGATTTCTTATAAAAACTTTCTATTTTTTTACAAGGTATATATAGTAAATAAGCAATTAATAGTCCTACACCAAAAGGCATTAAAACATCAATTAAATTACCAATCCAGCTTCCTATTGCAGAAATGTTATCTAGTGTTTTATAAACTAATATAACAGCAACAGCAAATAAGAACCAATAAAGCCATTTAGTTAACTTTCCTTTATTCTTTTTATTATTCTCCATAAAATCCCTTTCAAGTTTTAGTTTAAATATCTATCTCTAAACCTACTGGACAATGATCACTACCCATTATTTCTGAATAAATACTAGCTTCTTTTATTTTATTTTCTATTGATTTAGAAACTATGAAATAATCAATTCTCCAACCTACGTTTTTTTCTCTTGCTTTAAACATATATGACCACCAAGAATATGATTCTTCTTTATTAGGATATAAATATCTAAATGTATCTGTAAAACCTGCATTTAATAATTCTGTCATTTTCTCTCTTTCTTCATCAGTAAATCCTGCATTTCCTCTATTAGTTTTAGGATTTTTCAAATCGATTTCTTCATGAGCTACATTTAAGTCACCACAAAGAATAACTGGTTTTTTCTTATTTAGTTTTAATAAATATTTTCTAAATTCGTCTTCCCATATAACTCTATAATCTAATCTCTCTAATCCTCTTTTTGCATTTGGAGTATAACAGTCAACCATAAAAAACTTATCAAATTCAAGAGTTATTACTCTTCCTTCTTTGTCATGCTCTTCTATTCCTATACCATATGTAACATCAATTGGTTTTCCTTTTGTAAAAATAGCCGTTCCAGAATATCCTTTCTTTTCTGCACTATTCCAATAAGAATTGTATTCTTTAAATATTTCTTTCATATTATCATCAATTTGATCTTCTTGCATTTTTGTTTCTTGAATACAAAATATATCTGCATCAATTTCTTTAAAAAAGTCATTAAACCCTTTATTTATTGCTGCTCTTAATCCATTTACATTCCATGATATTAATTTCATCTTGACCTCCTCAAATCTTTACCAATTATACTATAGAATTTATTTAGATACAAGAAAAAACGCACATTTAACTTGTGCGTTTTTATTTTTTAATACCATCCTTTTGATTGTGAGTGACTCCATGCATTTGATGGAGATCCATATCTTGAATTAATATAACTTAATCCCCAATTAATTTGAGTTTTGTAATTTGTCATATAATCTGATCCGTATGAAGACATCTTACTTGCTGGTAATGCTTGTGCAATACCATGCGCACCAGAACTTGAATTATGAGCTAATGGATTCCATCCACTTTCTTTATTCCATAAAGCAACTAAACAATCAAAATCATAATCAGACCAACCATAAGATTCACATCTAGCTTTTGCATAAGCTTGGTATTCTGCTTTTGTTCCTGTTGCTCTTATTGCTCCACTACCTCTGGTTGTGATTTGTTTTGTTCTTACTTCTACAATCTTATCAACTGGTTCTTTAATAACCTTTGAAGACATTTTTGTCTTTTCTATTTCATCACCATTTTGATATTTTACCTTATATGTTACTTCTCTAATTCCGTCTTCTCCTTCTTGTATAACACTGTTTTGTTTCTTTCCACTTCCACTAGAGACATCTTTAGTTATAGTTTCATAAGGTATTTTTTCCTTTTCAACTACTATTTTTTCAACTATTTCAGAATAGCTATCTAATATCTCTTCCGCCGTTATCTCTGAAGATCTTTCAATTACTTCAGCTTCTTCGTCATCTACTAGTTCTTCTGATTCTTTAGATATTGTTATTGTATTATTATCAGATAATTCCTCACTTGTATCTGGAGTTACTTTTTCATCTTCTAATAAAACAATATGATTTTCTTCTAAAATATCTTTAATACTAGTTTTAGTTGTTAAAATGTCCATCTCATATCCGCTAGATAATATTATCTTAACATTTCTAACTTGAACATTTCCTGCCATTACGCCGGCGCTTAATAAAAATATAAGTATAATACTAATACATATGATTTTTTTCAGCGATATAGACGCTTTATCATCGTTTTTCATTTGAAATTTGTTCCCTCCTTTAAAAGCAACAAGTTCATTATAGCATATAAATTTTTTTCTGTCAAATTTTACCCAATATCTCAAACTTAGCTATTGTAGGTTAGTCAATGATGTGTCACAATTTATTAAAAAATATATACTTTGAAATATCAAAACATATGACTGCGTT
>CALXWP010000024.1 GCA_944392455.1 uncultured Clostridia bacterium | reverse complement strand
TATTTACAAATTCAAATTATTGTGATATAATGCCTGTATCACAGTAATTTTTTTTGCTATTAAAACATAAGATTAAGTAGATTAATAAACACAAGGAGGATAAAAAGTGGAAAATTATATGGAAAATAATAATGTAATTATAGGTGGTAAAATTATAGAAGAACCTAAATTTAGCCATGAGATTTTTGATGAAAAATTTTATAAATTTTTAATAAAAACAAAAAGACTAAGCGAATATGAAGATATATTACCAGTAATTATATCTGAAAGACTAATTGATATGAATGATTTGAAAATTGATAGAATTTTAAAAATTAATGGACAATTTAGGTCATATAATATGCAAGGAGAAAAGAAAAATAAATTAGTTTTATCTATTTTTGTAAAGGAAATAGAATTTACAGATGATGAATCTGTTGTTACACTAAATGATGCTAATTTAATAGGTTATATTTGTAAAGCACCTGTTTATAGAAAAACTCCTTTAGGAAGAGAAATTGCAGATGTTTTGATAGCTGTTAATAGAACGTATAGAAAGTCAGATTATATACCATGTATATTATGGGGAAGAAATGCAAAATTTTGTGAGACTTTAAATATTGGAAGCTTAGTTAAATTAAATGGTAGAATTCAATCTAGAACTTATGAGAAAAAACTAGAAAATGGAGATATAGATAAAAAAGTTGCATATGAAGTTTCTATTTCAAAGTTTGCAAAAGTGGAAAAATAAAAAATATCAGGAAAGTAAAATTCCTGATATTTTTTTATAAAATTAAAGACTCTAGAAGTAAATTCTAGAGTCTTTAATAAAAAAGATTTTAATCATTAATAAATGATTGATATGTATGATTCATGCTAATTTTTATTATAAAATTCGCACGTTTTGAATTATATTACTTGTAAATAAAATTGTCAAGCTTTTTTTGCAAATTTATTAAAAAATGTCTAAAATCATAGTAGATTAAGCGGATTTATAGTTAAATTATCTTTAAAGATAGAAAAATGAAGATGTGGACCAGTAGTATTTCCATTTTGTAGTCCATTAGATAAAACTTTTGGACCAACGTATCCTATTATTTCTCCTTGTTTTACAAATTGACCAGGTGTTACTATAAAATTTTCAGAAAGATGACAATATAATGTTTTGTAATTATTTGAATGGGATATTATTATTGTATTACCATAACCACTTTCTAAAAAAGAAGCATATAAAATATAGCCATCACTACTCGCATATATTTGACTGTTTTGAGGAGCTAAGAAGTCTATACCATTGTGAAAATTTTTGTATCCATATAAATATCTTTCTCCATAATTAGATGATATAGACGTATATTTGGTTGGAAATATAAAATTTGTATTAGTATTTTCATATTCTTTATTAGTTAATGTATAAAAGTACAGTATAACTGCAATAATATAAATAATGAAAAAGTTTTTCAAAAAAATCACCAACTGTATTATACATATATTTGGATTAAAGTAAAGAAAAAAGAATATTAAAATCTGTAAAAATATGCTTAAAAACTATAAAAAAATTATGTTTAAGACTATAAAAAGTGGTAAAACTATTGATTCTTGATCCAAATTTTGGTATAATTATATTAGAGTAAACAAAGGAGGGTGTTTATAATGAAAAAATTTATGTTAAGAGTAATGCCAATCGTTCTTGTAGCTTTAGTAGTACTTGCTGGACCTGTATTTGCATTAGATATTGAAAATACATTTAATCATGCTAATGATGCTAGCGCCACAGGTACAGCAGGCAGAGTAATAAATAATGTCTGGGGAACTGTTTTAACAGTTCTACAAATATTAGCAGTTGCAGCTATAGTTTTCTCAGGTGTTAAATATATGTTTGCTGGTGCTGATGAAAAAGCTAATATTAAAAACGGTATGTTAGTATTGGTTGTTGGTGCTATACTAGTTTTCGGAGCGTCAACAGTTGTAAAATTACTTATTGGATTTGTTAACGAAGTTAACCAAGTTTAATAGAAAGCTGTTATTAAACACATAGTAATTAATAAAAATAATTATTAGCTTTAATAAAAAAGAAGATAGATTATTTTAATCTGTCTTCTTTTTTGTATTTCATATAAATCTATTTATAAAAGTAGTATTGCTATTTTTTTTATGATATAATATAATTAAGATAAGTGAGGTGGTTGTTATGAAGAAATTTACTTTTTTAACATTTGTTTTTTTGATGATAATGTGTAATTCATATATATTTGCATTAGGAACTGGTTTTGACCCTAATAGTTTTAATGATAAACTTAATGAAAGTAATACACCAATAAATACAAATATAGAGGGAGTTGGTAATAATATAATAGAAAATGCAATATTAATAATTCAAATTTTAGCTATATTTGGAATCGTTTTTTGTGGTGTTAGATATATGTTCGCTGGTGCAAGTAAAAAAGCAGAATTAAAAAATAGCCTTGTTGGTATTGCAATTGGAAGTATTATTCTTTTTGCTGGTTCTACTGTAGCTCAAATTATAAATAGTATATTTAATGATTTGTAAAAAATATGTTTCATTTGTATTAAAAATTAATGAAAAAAGTAATATATGTATTTTTTTTATAGATTTTGAATACATTATAAAATATAATAATTATTAAAGAAAGAGAGGACCATAAAAATGATAAAAAATGTACTAAATAAATTTATAATATGCATGGTGTTATGTTTACTAATTGTTAGTACGATACCTAATAATATATATGCAGATTTTTGGAGTGATGCTACTAATTGGTATGAAAAAGAGGATTTAAATTATGATGTTACACAATCAGTAAATGATTTAATTAGCACTATATCTGGGTATATTGAATTAACAGGAACAGTTATTATTATAATAGCTGCTATTGTGTTAGGAATAAAATATGTTTTAGCTAGTGCTGAAGGTAAGGCTATTGCAAAAGAAAATATAATTAGTTTACTTGTGGCTTGTATTTTCTTCTTTGGATGGGCAAATATAAGTAATATATTATATACTGGAAAAAATTTCGTATTATATAGTCAAACTAATAATACATATCAGGGAACAATATTAAATGTATATAATATTTTTAAATTTATTTTTCAAATTGTAGCTTTAATTGCAATATTATATGTTGGAATAAAATATATTTTTGCTGGAGCTGAAGGTAGAGCAAATTTAAAGTCAAAATCATGGGCTTTTGTAATAGGAATGATTTTAATTTTTTCTACAATAGAAGTTTTAAATATAGTTTCTAAAATAATTAATGAATCACTTACTGTAGGAGGATAAATATATGGGAAACACTTATTTTGTACCCAGAAATGTGAAGGGTGAAGGAAGAATATTATATATTTTTACTATGAAATCATTTATTTTTACTTTAGTAGCTGGATTAATAGGAATGGGCGTTTGGTTTTTAATTTCATCATTATTATCTATTGATAATATTGTAGCTATGATCATATGTATTGCAGCTTTTGCTAGTATTGGGTATTTAATTGGCGCATTAAAAATACCAGATTCTCCAATAATGGGACCTTTTAGAAAAGCTGGAGGAGAAAATATAAGTGATATAATATTTAGATTTTTTACTTTTTTTGGAAGGAAAAAAATATACATTTATAACTTAGATAGAAAAAATAGTATTACTAAAGAAATGAATTTAGAGAAAGGGGAGGAAAAAAATAGATGGAGTATTTAATAATAATATTGGTATTGTTTATTGTTGGAATTTCCACTTTCTTATTATTTAGTATGCTGAAAAACAAAGATAATAAAAAAAACAAAGATAATAAAAATAATAGAAATAACAAAAATAGTACAAACTCTGATTCTAATCATGGAAATTTAAAAAGAGAAGATGTATTTAAATTCATGGAATTTGATAAAATAATTGATAATATGATTGTACAAAATAAAGGTCAAAGATATACTATGGCTATAAAATGTAAAGGTATAAACTATGATCTTATGTCTGATGTTGAACAATTATCTGTTGAACAAGGTTTTATTACATTTTTAAATACTTTGAAATATCCTATACAATTATATGTTCAAGCACAAAATATTGACTTAAAAAATGTTATAAACGGTTATAAAAATAATATTGCAAATTTGCAGGAAGAATACAATAAATATAATAAGAAATTTGAGGAAAAAAACGGAATATTTGGAATAGATCAAAATGAATTAGATAGTATTGTTGAAGAAAGAACAAAAATACAAAATGTATATGAATATGCTAATGATATTATAGCTTATGTTGAAAAAATGAGTTCTAATAAAAGTTTGCTTCAAAGAAATTTTTATGTTTTAGTTTCATATTCAAAGGGAGAAATTAGTGCTGCTGATAAATTTTCAAAAGAAGAGATAGTAGATATGTGTTATACTGAGTTACTTACTAGATGTAATTCAATTATAAGTGCGCTTTCTTCTTCTTCTGTTTCTGGCAGAATTTTAGATTCAAATGAATTAGCTGAATTATTATATGTAGCTTATAATAGAGATGATAAGAGTATGATGAGTGTACATGAAGCTTTAGAATCAGGATTCTATAGATTATATTCAACATCCGAAGATGCTTTCCAAAAGAGACAGAAAATGTTAGATGAGGCAATAGATACTGAAGCCAGATTAAAAGCAATTCAAAGTATTCAAAAGGCAATAGAAGATGGAACATATAAAACTAATTCTGCTACCGAATTGGAAACTGAGGAAGAAATATCTAAAAAAGCATCAGAATTAATAAAGGCAGAAAATCTTGATCCAAAATTAAAACAAGATTCATATGATAATGTAATAACTGATTATAGAGAAATAAAGAAAGAATATACTCCTAAAATAGAAGAAGAAAAAGAAAATTTAAAAAGAGAACTAACTGAAGAAGAAAATATGTTAAAAGAAAAGTATGAAGATACAGAGTTATATATGATTAATGAAAAAAAGAAAAAAGCTGAGACTGAGCATCAGGAAGATATAAAAAGAGAAAAAGAAGAATTAGAAAAAATAATAAGTGAAAATGAAGGAAAAGAAGATAAAAAGGATAATAATGAGGATAGTTTGATAGTTTAAGTAATAGGGAGGCAGACTTATGTCAGAAAAAGAAAAAAAGCAGAAGGCACGAAAGCTTTCAAGAAAAGAGATTAGAAGAGCAAAAGAAAGGCTAAATGAATTAAATCTATATGGATCAGAAAGTATTGAAAATATAGAAAGTGGTGATTTAAATTTAAATAAATCTACTTTACATGATTTGCTTGCTCCATCTGGAATAGATGCCACACATTATGATTATTTAGAAATATTTTCAAAAATTTCTAGATTTGCTAGAACTTTTTATATTACTACTATTCCTAGACAAGCTACATTTCCTTATTTTTTATCAGGAATATATGAATTTGGAGATGTAAATACATCTGTTTATATAACTCCAATACCAGAGAGCGTATCTCAAAGTGAATTAAATAAAACAATTGTAGAATTACAGTCAGAAAGGTTTGTAGCACAAGATAGGGGTGATATAAATAGAGAATCAGTTTTATCTACTAAGCAGGCTGAAGCTGAATCACTTAGAGATCAAATAGCTGCTGGATATAACAAATTATTTGATGCTACAATTATATGTACTTTATTTGCTTATAGTAAGTTAGAACTTGACAAAATGTCTGAAATATTATCTATGGAAGTTTCCAAAAATCAAATAGGATTGAAAACAGCGTGGGGATTGCAAGAAGAAGCATTTAAGTCTAATTTACCTTTAAATATGAATAAAATAACAAGAAAACATACTTTTGATAGAGGATCAATGGCAACTGTATTCCCTTTTGTTAATGCTGAAGCAGGAATGGATACAGGCATTCCAATAGGTGTAAATGTTCAAACAGGATTACCATTATTATTTGATAACTTTAATCATAGCTTAACAAATTATAATATGATAATATTTGGTAAATCTGGATCTGGTAAATCAGTTACTATCAAAACTATAATGGCAAGATCTGCTATTCTAACTGGAGTAGAAAATTTAGTTTTAGATGCAGAAGGAGAATATGTTGTTGTTGCAGATGCACTTAGAGGAATTAATGTGGATATAAGTCCCAAAAGTGATACTATTATAAATATTTTTGATATTGAATCTGAATTAGTAAAAGACGAAATAACTGGTATTGAAAGATATGAACTGAATATAGAAAATAAAGTAGAAGATGTTACTCAAGCTTTGTTAACTATGGCAAGAGGATCTACTAAGTCAGAAGAAGTAACAGAACTTACTAAGCAAATAATTGCTGAAATTGTTGCTCAATCATATCAAGCAAAAGGAATAACCAATAATGTAGATTCTTTGTATGAAGAATCTACTCAGAATAGTGATAGACTAGGAAGAGTAAAAAAACAAATGCCGACTATAAGTGAGTGGTATGATAGACTTGTAGAAAAAAGATTAGAAAATACTAATGATACATATAAATATCATTATGACTATTTAGTAAAAGTTATGAAACAATATTGTAGAAAATATAATGGACAGATGGCATATTTTGACGGGCAATCAACGTTTGAATTATTAGATGAATGTCCATTTATAAATATAAATATATCGCAATTAGAGGAAAGATTTGCAAGACCATTAGCACAACAGATATTGTTATCATGGATATGGGAAAAATATGTAAAGAAAAATAGTGAAGATAAAACTAAAGCTAGAAAGAAGAGAGTTTTGGTAGATGAAGCATGGATGCTTTTAGCTTATCCTGAAGCTGTTGATTTTCTAAATACCATGGCTAGACGAGCTAGAAAAAGGAATGTTTCATTAACAGTAGTTTCTCAGAAATTTCAAGATTTTTATGAGAATAAAGCTTGCCAAGCTGTTTTAACTTCTGCAGAAACAAAATTGTTCTTAGCTCAGGATAAATCTGAAATTTCTTATTTACAAGAAGTATTCAAATTGAGTGATGGTGAATCTAATTTCTTAATTACTTGCTCAAGAGGAGAAGGACTTATAAAAATTGGATATACTTCAGCAGTAATTGCAATAAAACCAACTCAGAGAGAATTTAGCTTTGTTGAAACAAACTTAAATAAAATAATTGAGTTGAGAAAGAAAGATCGTGTTAATAATAATTAAGGAGTAAGTATATGAAAAAAATAAAAGAAAAATCTAAATTTTTGGCGTTAATATTAGTATTTATAATTATTGTTAATCCTTTATCTAATTTAGTATATGCAGATGTTAATAATAATTATTATCAAGTAGAAATAAATGATACGTCTGAATATCAAGAAGATATAAATAATTTTATAGGAAATAGTGTTATTTTAAAATATGTAGGAAAATTTATATATGCTGTTGCACGTATTGTGGAAAAGCTAATAAGAAATTTTTCATCTATTTTATTTGGAGTTAACGAGTTTCCATGGGAGGACTTAATAGTATTTAATTGTATACCATATTTGGATATTAATTTCTTTAATCCATCTGATGGATCAATTTTTGGATTTAATAATGGTGCTATAGGAAACGTAATTCGTACAGTTTATTTTACTTTATTAACATTAGCTTTAGGTATTTTAGGAATAGGCGTAGCAATTATGGCAATCAGATTAGCTATATCAAGTATTGCATCTGAAAAAGCAAAATATAAAGAAGCAATTATAAGATGCTTATATACTGTTATAATGTTATTTTCTCTACATTTCTTGTTATCCTTTATATTTTATGCAAATGAAATGATTACTAATATGGCATCTAGAGTATTAAATGCTGTTGTATCAAGAGAAGAGCAAGAAGCAGCTGAAGAAGCAGCGAATGCAGTTAATCCTCAGGATTATTATGATTTCTATGATGTAAATACTGATCCAATGAGTTTTTCTAAATCACTTGCTGGAATAATAAGTGCTTCATGGACTGGTTGGACCCAATTCTTTGGATCAGATGAATATAATAATAAAAAAGCAGCGATAGATGATTTTCATAAAAATTTATATCCTTATTCTAATTACTCAACCGTAGGTGCTGCTTTATTAAAAAACAGTATTTATGCTGGTGATAGACTTCCTAATCATTACATAAGTGGTGATGATAATTTTGAATGGACTGGACCAGCAGTTACAAGCTGTTTGGATGCGGCTCAAAGGTTAGATATAGATATCTATAATATTGTAAGCTCAACTAGTATTGAAGACTTGGAGTCTAAATATAGTGAAGATGAAATTAAGGATGAATGGTTTAGGGAAATAACTAATGTATTTAATAGATATACATTAGGTCAAACATCTATATCAAATATAATTACAAATTTAGCGGATACTTTTAAACAGAGAGCTATAGATAAAGCAGGTACTGCATATGCAGATTATGATATAGTTTCTGTTCTATTATATGCTGTATTTTTAGTTCAATCTCTAATGTTGTTATTTGCTTATGTAAGAAGATTATTTTATGTTATTTTATTATCAATTATTGGACCAGTAGTTGTTATATATGATTTCTTTATGGGAACTATATAAGATTTTAGGAGGTGAATATAGTGAAAAATAAAATATTTAATGTTTGGATTAAAGAACTATGCTCATTAGTATTTGTACAAAGCTTACAAGCTCTTTTAATGGCAGTAATGTTAGCAATAATTGTAAAACTTTATATTGATTCTGGAGCTAAGGCTGATGAAGCTTCAGATGGTATAACACAAGCACTGGGAGTATATGCAATATTTATTATGTCTATAATTCCTAAAATTGAATTGCTAGTTAAGAAGATATTTGGATTAGGATCTGGTGTAGCTGACGCTTCTATGATGGGAGGAAAAGGATCTTTAATAAAAACGGGATTAGCAATTAAAGGAGGACTAAGTCTTTTAAATAACGTGCCTAAAATAATTGGTGGCGCTGCAGGATATGCTGGATCAAGGTTAGGTCTTTCACATGAAGCTCAGCAGAAAAGAATTGCTAAGAAGAACTTAAATATAGCTAACTATAAAGATAGAATAAATAATAATAGAATTGCTGGTAAAAATATGGAACTTGATAAAGATAATTATAATATAAACTCAGAAAATAGTGAAGGTCAAATTCCTCGTAATAATGTTTTATTAACAAGTGATGATTTAATAAAAGCATTGAATAATGGAAAGGCTAAAGATCCAAATGCTGAGTATAGAGAAGCTGTACATAATTTAAAGCAAAAAAGAAGGGAAAATCTAAAAAAAATGACAGGAGGTTTATTAGAAACAGCTGGAGCTATAGGAGGAGCAGCTTTGGGAGGTGTTGTTGGATTAGCTCAAGGTGAAGACGTGGCACAAAATATGATTATTGCAGCAGGTGTTGGTGACAAAATAGGAAATGTTGTAAATGATGCTACTATGGGAAGCTATGTTAATGCTACAGATTATATGTATACTAGAAAAGAAAATAAGGAAGATTTAAAAAAGAAAAGAAAAGAACTTAATAGTTTGAAAAGTCAGTTAGACGAATTAGAAAAAAATAGAAATAAAAGTGCGACGAAAAATACAAATAATATTAATTCAAATGATTCTAATAATAGTAGTTCTGGTGGAAAAACTTCAAGTAGTAAAAATACAGCATTTGTTAGAAAGAAAACACCAGGAGTTGAAACTGAACTTGATAGAAAAATTAAAGAAAATATAAATAAATTAAAACAGGAGAACAATAATAGTGGAGTCAAAGTTGATAATAATAAGAGAGCAATAAAAGGAATAAAGAATGTGAGTGATATTTATGGAAAATAAATTTTTCAAAATTATTAACTCTTTAAGTAATAAACAAAAACTAATAGTTAGTATTATATTTTTCATAATAATGATAATTATATTTAAAATTTTTATACAAAATGATGAATCTAATCCATATGTTTCAAGTTTAGATTATGATAATATAAATTATAGCTCTTTAATGCAAAATTATTATGAGAACTATGCAAATAGAAATTTATATTTACAATTGAAAAATATATTTATTAGTTATAACAAAAATAATGATAATGACAATTATATTAAGGATGTGTATAATGTAGCTTTAGAGGATAGATATAAGAAATATATTTCCAAAAATGAATTTAGAGATTTATTTAATTCAATATTTTCAAAATATATTAGTGAAAATAAAATGAAATTATATAGGTGTAATGATGTTACATCAAATGCTTATATGTGTGAGATATATGATTCAAATGAAAAAATTTGTGGATATATAGGTCTTACTTTTGATTCTGAATATTCATATTACAATATTTTTTATCTAGAAGAGGTGATTTAGTGAAAAAATTTTTAGAAGAAAATGAAGAAAACCTTGTATCTATTATAACTATATTATTTATAGTATTAAGTGTATTTATAATTATAATATTATGGGTTAATACTATAGGTGATATAACTAATAAAGCTATAAATCAGTTAACTGAGGTTGATTATGATAATAATATGAAGAATGAATATCAAAACATATTAAGTACTTTGTTAAACACTAATCATATAGATGAGTTATATAAAAAGTTGGAGATAGAATATATATCTAAAAATAATATTAATGAAGATAATATAAGAGAATTTTTATTAAAAAATAATCTTATTGGTAATTCAATATATTTTATTAGTTCAGATGTAATAGATAATATTAATGGTACGAAAATTTTTAGATTTTATTATAAAAATTATAGTAATTATAAATATGTCAATGTTATAGAGATAAATCCAAATGAATATTATATTTCTTTTGAGCAAGAAAATATAGTTGACTATATTAATTTTGTGACTTCTGGAGTATATGAGGGAATAAGATATGAAATAGCTCCTTTAGAAACAACATCTAATAGTATCAAATATGAATTAAAAATTACTAATGAAAATGAATTAGATGCCAATATAGATTTTAATGATGTTAATGCTATACAATTAGTAACTTCTAGTGGTAATATATCATTAGGAGGAGTTATTGCCGAAAATAACAAAAATATTACAAAAGGATCAACTATTTCTAGAGAGCTTTATTATAATATTGATGAAAATAGTATATCTAATATAATTGGAATTACAATATATAATGTAAAAGTTGGAGAGAAGAGTTTCAATTTAGAAATATATTTTTAGTGAGGTGAGGTAGATGGCAGAGATAAATAAAAACAACATTGAAGAAAATAATGACAGTAATGAAAATAATGATTTTCAGCAAGTATCTAGATCTACTATACCTACTAAAACAATTAAAAATAGATTATATAATGGTGCAAAAAAGGCTGGAAATTTAGCTAAATCTTTAATTAGTACAGGAAAAAGAATATTCTCTAATATTGCTAGATGGATTGTAACAAATCCTAAGTTGGTTTTAATATTGGCAATAATTATTGGATTAATTATTTTAATATGTGTTATAGTAAGTTTATTTACTAAAGAAGAAACTAATCAAACTATATCTGATTCAGCTAATACTGTAATTGACTCTTGGGATCCTGACAATTTAACCACTGAACAACAATTAGCTAGTGAAACTTATGAAAAAACAGGATCTTTATTAGATTTTACTGTTTCTGATATAAAACAAATGGTATCTGAAGTTGAGAAAAAAAATGATTTATCTTCACTATCTAGTGACGAAAAGTATTTATATTCATTATATTTAGAAAAGATTGGTGATAACGATGTTGAAGGTGATAGAATTGTAAGTCCAAATGATAAGGTTAGTTTATTTGAGCATATGCTACTTATTAGTAAATATGATTTTAATAATGTGAAATGGAAGCAATACGCTCATGGAATTGATGGCGCAGATTCTCCTATGATAGAAGATAATAAAATGGGAGTAAGGTATCCTAGTGATCAGAATAGTACAAGTTATGATACATTTTCAAGTTTGCTCAGACCTTATTTAATTTCTTATGAGATTCCTACAGCCTTCTTTTCTGGATTATTTTCAGATAATAACTTTGACATGAATACGACTCAACTCTTTACATATGGCATAATAAAAAATGGCTTAAGCGATATAGTAGTAAATAGGTATGATGTACAATTATATAATTTAGCTACATATTATAGAATATATGATTATAATAGATTTTATTCTTCTTTTTCAGTAACATTTACTCCTGTTAAAGAAAAAGGAAAGATAACAGGATATAGTATAAGTTATTCTAGTGTTTCACAAAATCAATCAGGAAACACAGAAACTAAAAATACTAGAGAAAATAATGGCGTGGAAGATGTAATGCTAGAAGAAATTATACCAGAGAGTACTTTTACTGATATTGATAATAAATATTATATTTCTGAAGCAAATATATTTGATTTAAAGATAAGTAATACATATAATTACATTCCTTATTCTGAAGAAGATTCTAATAATAGAGTTAACGCAGATAGTATGGACGTGACAGAAGAACTATATAGTGAAATTGTTAATGAAGAGAATAAAATAGAGGATGTAAATGGAAAAATATATTCGTGTGGTACTGATATCGACTCAGCAATATCTTCTATTTCTGCTTCAAATAATGTAAGTAGTACTAGTAGAGAAAATAATGATGATGGAAGCATAACAGTTAAATTTAATTGCTCTGAATATGAAGATCGCAATGGCACTACATATTATGTTAATAGAACTTGGTCTGATAAATTAACTCAGCAAGGAAGAAAAGAAGAAAAATATACTACTGATGATGTTATAAGCTATAATGAGAATCATAATCAAGAAAAAATAACATCTGAGCAATTTAAAAGTGATACTAATTCCTTAGAATATTATAATGAACTATCTGAAGCTGAAAGAATAAATAGGATAGATATCTTTAATTCTAATCCTAGCATTTTTAATGAATATATCGATACTTCATATATGAAATATGTTGGTATATCAAGACCAGTATTTGATGAATTTTGTTATGATAATTTAGTAAGTAATTTTAATGATTTAATTGATAAATATAAAACATTTCCGTATATATATGGAAAGACATTAGGATTTGGAAATTCGTCTGCTGGTGGAAGCACATCTACTTCAACAGGAATATCTTTGCTAATGGAGTATTTACATGCATGGGAAGGAACACCTCCAGAAAGTGCAGATGGAACTAAATATGTAATTTTTGATGATGGATATGAAAATTTAACAGTAGGGTACGGTGTTACCATTGAATATTACGGTTCAAAAATGAGAGAGGCAGGTGCTACAGATCTTTCTCTTGGTGCTGAAGTTGATAAAGAAATAGTGGACAAAATAGAAAAAGATATAGTTCAAAGCAAAATAGATGTGGTAAAGTCTAGAACTTCAGAATTAGATCTTAAAGAATATCAAATCCATGCACTAGTTGTACGTTTATATAATTATCCAGCAGGATTAGATGGAAATGGAAATAATTCTCCGATGAATTTTGTAGAATCATATAAGGCATATTGGAATGAAGAAACTGATGATCAATATGAAGAAAGAAATAATGTTCCTAATTTGAATCATAAGTTATATACAGAATTTCTATCAACTCCTATTACTTCTAGAGGAGAAGTGTCAGAAGGATTAATAAATAGGAGAAAATCTGAGTTTACTTTATTTCAGACTGGATATTATGATAGGATAGACAAATGGTGGTCTCCTGTTTCTAGTGGAAATATTGAAGGTATAGATCTTTATAATGCAGATGGAACAGTAAATGAAGAGCAAATTAAAAATTTACAAACAGCTATAGAACAAAGACTAAATTTGGTTGAAGGAGATAATAATTTAAGTGGAAGTGGAACTGCAGTTTCTTATTCTGATAGATGTAATGTAATAGGTGATTTTTATGGTTCTGCTGGTGGAGATAGAAATCAAAAGGGATTGCAGATATATCAATGTACATGGTGGGCTAATTCTAGAGCTAGTGAATATTTATATAATAAAGATCCTGAAAAATATCCTAATGGATATCCTACTGCTATGGGAAATGGAGGAGATTATTATGATTACAATAAATGGTTCAATACAGGAACAGAACCTAAGCCTAATTCCATAGGATCTTATAGAAATGGAAGATATGGACACGTATTTTATGTTGAAGCAGTTGATTACGAAAATGGATATTATTATGTTAGTCATGCAGGAAGTGGTAATTATTGGTTTGGAATACAAAAAGTTAAAATTGCATCTACTTGGAATGGTGGAAGTATTCAATTAAATCCTTTTATATATTTAGATGAGCCATTGGAATAATTATGAGGTGTGATATAAATGAGAAAAAGTGTAATTGTTAAATCTTTAATTGTATTAACTATAGCTATTATTGTTATAATTATTGTATTAAATTATGTAAAAAATGAAGAAGAGAAAAGATTACAAGATGGCAGTAATGTTAGAGATGATGATTCTAAGATAAATAATGTAGAAGTAAATGGTGTTGTAAAATATGTTAATACTAAAAGTGAGTACTATTTGGTAAAAAGTATTATAGAGGAATATTTTATTTATTCTGACAATATAATAAATTACAATTCTATTTCAAATTCTGAATTTTTTAATTTGTTTTCAAGTGTATATACAAGCGAATATTCATTAGATTTAAATAATATAAAAGATAAAATCTCAAAATCTGGATGCACTACTGTTAGAATAGATAAATTATATAGAGTTCTTTTTGAAAACGGACCAGTGCATTACTTCGCTTATGGATATGCTATTAATGAAGAAAAAAATATAAAAGAAGAATTTTCTATGATTGTTTTAGTTGATAATTTTACCGAAAATACTGCAATTCTTTTAGAAGATTATATGAAGGATCATGATTATTTAGATATTGAGCTTAATTCTGAGATAGAGATGATACAAAGTAAAGTTGACAATGATAATAAATATTTATCTAAGCACATAACGGAAGAAGAATATGTAAGTGATATGTTCAATGAATTTAGAAAGGATTGTCTTTATTATCCAGAAAGAGCATATAGAAATTTAACAGATAGCATTAAGGAAAAAGAATTTAATTCATATGATGAATTTAAAAAATATATAGATGATAATACTAGAAAAATACTATTAATGGAATTTGGAACTTATTTAAGAGAAAGTGTAGATGGTAAAACAGTTTATATGTGTTCTACTACTGATGGAGAAATATATACTTTTTATACTGATTCTGTTATGAACTATAAAGTTGAATTTTAAAAAATAATAAATTCAGTTCAATATATTAAAATTTTATTTTAGTAAATTCATATGATAAATTAAAATAATTTTAACTAATAGTTTTTAAGATAATATTTATTGTAGTTTAAAAATTATATAACATCAATTAAAAGATGTTAAGTCAATATTTGGTGTAAAAAATTATCAAAACTGTATAAAGAAGATGAATTAAAAGAAGTAATTCATCTTCTTTTTTATGTTTAAATATTGTATAGTTTTAAAAGGAAAAATTTTATTTATACGATAATTTATAAAATAGTATATGCCAAAAAAAAGTTGACATAACACTAAAATAGTGCTATAATTATAGCATATGAAAAATATAATTACAAAATAAATATTTTGGAGGTGGATTGTTATGGCTAATAAATATGGTCAAATGTTTAATTTTTCGGGTTGTACATGTGCAACTTGTGCATATTCAGATACATCA
>CALXWP010000023.1 GCA_944392455.1 uncultured Clostridia bacterium | reverse complement strand
GTTTTATTTGCTAGAAGATGTCTTCTATTTGATTTTGTTCTTTTTACTTTTCCTGTAGCAGTATATGAATATCTTTTTTTAGCTGCTTTATTTGTTTTTAATTTTGGCATATTCTTCTTCCTCCTTGTAATTATTTATTAATTTATATAAAATATATTGTTAATATATATTTTTAATACTAATTGAAGTTTTAATATGTTCTATTTTTAATTTATTACTTTTCTACTTTTTTAGCTAATATTATAAACATATTCTTTCCTTCTAAAATAGCCTTTTTTTCTGGACTAGCAACATCTGATAATGCATCTATGAATTTATTTAAGTTATCTTCTCCAAGTTTTACATAGTTTAATTCTCTTCCTCTAAATCTTACTGTTATTTTTACTTTATTGCCATCTTCAATAAATTTTCTTGCATTCTTTACCTTGAATTCGAAATCATGTTGCTCTATGTTTGGAGTAATTCTTATCTCTTTAACTTCCATAACTTTTTGCTTTTTCTTAGCTTCTTTTTCTCTTTTAGCTTGCTCAAATTTATATTTGCCATAGTTCATAATCTTACAAACTGGTGGCTCAGCATTTGGTGCAACTAATACTAGATCTAATTTTTTGTCATATGCTAAATCTAAAGCATCATTAAGAGGCATTACTCCTCTTTTTTCTCCTTGTTCATCAATAAGTTGAACTTCTTTTGCTCTAATTTGTTCATTAATAGGTAATTCTTGCTTTATATAAAACACCTCCAAAATATATTGTGCTTTTTAGCACTAAAAAAATTGATTTGTCAAAAACAAATCAATCCACACATATCTACACAATAACTTAAGTTTTAATATAAGTTATTCACAAATTATTAATATTTCTAACCTTTTCCCTTATGGTTAAGGTGAGAAGTGGATTGCTTCTTCTTTATTTGACTATATAAGTTTACAACATTTTTCCATAAATGTCAAGCATTTTTTGTATTTTGCTTGACATTTTAAGCATTTTGTTATAAAATATTATAGCATTATATTGAATATGACCGTTTAATAGCTTCTCCCCGGTAGCCTATTAATATGGTTTCATATATATATATATTTAAAATTTATTTATGAAATGGAGGATACATATTACCATGAATAATACAACATATAGTATTAAAAAAAGTGAAATTGAAAGAAAATGGTATATAATTGATGCAGCTGAAAAACCTCTAGGAAGAGTTGCTACAGAAGCTGCTAGATTATTAAGAGGAAAACATAAACCAACTTATACTCCAAACTTAGATACTGGAGATCATGTTATTATATTAAATGCAAACAAAGTTGTTTTAACAGGAAAAAAATTAGATCAAAAAATATACAGACATCATTCTGGATATATTGGTGGAATGAAAGAAATTACAGCAAGAGATTTATTAAATAAAAGCCCAGAAAAAATGATGATGCATGCTGTAAAAGGAATGCTTCCACACAATAGTTTAGGAAGACAAATGCTTAAAAAATTAAGAGTATATGCTGGAGCAGAGCATGAAAATACAGCTCAAAAACCAGAAGTTTGGAATTTTTAATAAAGGAGGATATGTAAAATGCCTAAAGCAAAAACAGATAAAATTGTTTTTTATGGTACAGGAAGAAGAAAAAGTTCTATAGCTAGAGTAAGACTAGTTGAAGGAAAAGGAACAATTACTATAAACGGAAAAAATATAGATGAATATTTAGGAACAGATACATTAAAAGTTATCGTTAGACAACCTCTAACAGTAACAAATACATTAGAAAAATATGATGTTATCTGTAAAGTACAAGGTGGAGGATTTACAGGTCAAGCTGGTGCAATTCGTTTAGGTATTGCAAGAGCATTATTAGAAGCAAATAGCGAATATAGACCTGCATTAAAATCTGCTGGATTCTTAACAAGAGATCCACGTATGAAAGAAAGAAAGAAATATGGTCTTAAAAAAGCAAGACGTGCTCCACAATTCAGCAAGAGATAATTTTATTTATACAAAAACCTCAGAAGTTTATACTTCCGAGGTTTTATTTTTTATTATTTAATATTTTAATATCTATGATTTCTCAATTCTGTTATGAGTTGTATATATTATTATAATATTTCATCTGAATTTTACAACCATTGTTATTAGTTTTATATTAAAATTTCTTTCTTATTCATTTCTTCATAAATGAATCTAACAAGATCTATTTCATATTCATTGTAATTTTCATTTAGTTCTTGTCCATCCCATTGGCCATAAAATGCTTTATTGCATAATATATCCATTCCACCTTCTGCATATTCTTCAATTACAGTCATCATTTTCTTTACATTATCATAATCTTCAAACATATTGAAATCATAATCAAATTCTTTAAACATCATACAGATTATTGGTAACAAATCTTTTTCAGTAATATGCTCACTTCTCATTTCTGTAGCTCTTTCAGCTATTTTTGTTCTTCTATTATATTTGAATCCTACGATACTTGCAAATACGAAGACTCCTGCTCTATTTTCAAATATTCTTTTTTTATCAACTAATAATTCATAAATAGAATCATATTTTTTACTTCTATATACAAAGAAATTTGGTTTTAATACAAAATCTTTCATTTTTTCTCCTATTCTTTTCAAATATAAACTTCATTTTTTAATACATACTACTAGGAATATCTTTTATTTCTATTATTTCTGTTTTTCCCTTATCCTTTTGTTGTAACTTATAAAATTTATGCCATTTATTAGTTTTATATAAATATTCCATTTCGTTTTTTGTCATTTCAGTGTCCGTAACTAGTAATACCCATTGTTCCATTTCATTTGGTATTGCACTTATAATATGCTTCCTGTTCTCCATTGATATTTTTCCAAGTGGCGTATCCATAAATAGTGGAACGTTAATCTTTCCATCTTCATTACAAGCCAATTTAGAAAGTGCAATTATTAGGGATAATGAAATAATATGTTTTTGTCCTGAAGATATATCTTGTAACATAGATATATTTTGCCAATTTTTTACATCAATCTCATAATTATCATCAACTGTTATTTTTCCTATTAAATCTTTATCCTTCTCTTCTATCAATTCTTTAAATATTCTATACATCTCATTTGATAATTTTTCTTTTACGTCATTAATATATTCTTGTCGTATTGATTCAAACATATTGTTTAATTGTTTTATATAATCTTTCTTCTTCTGTTCTACTCGATTTTTCTCTTCTTGTTGTTCTATCGTTTTTTCTTTTTCTTGATATTCAATTAATTCTTCTTTCTTTTTTTCTAAATCTTGCTTTCTTATTGCAATCTTCAAGCTTAAATTTTTAATTTCTTTTTCCATTTCTTCATAATCTTTTTGATATTCTACTAGTTCATTTTTTGAAGTATTATTGAATTCTTTAATTTTTTCTTTTATATTTCTTCTACTATTTTCTAATTCTTCAATATAATCCTTTTTTTCGCTAACTAATCTTAAATTATTTTCTAAATTTCTTTCTAGTAAGTCTTTTTTTCCAATATACTTATCAATCTCCTCTAGCCAATCAGTATAAAATTTTCTACTTTTATTATTTAGATTATTTCTATAATTTTTTAATAACTGATAACTTTCTTGATTTTCTTGTATATGTGCCCCACATATACATTTTCCTTCATTTAATATTTTATCTATTAATATAGCAGGAACATATATTTTTTCATCTCTATTTTTAAGTTTTTCTTTACTAATTTGAATATAATCAAAAATCAAATTATTAGCTAATGAATGATTTAATAATTGTTTAAAATCATCTTTTTTATTATTTAATTCATTTTTAGCTTCTTTAATTTTTAAATCTAGTGCTTCATCTTCTTCCCATAATTTCTTTACATTTTCATTTTCTTTCATTTTTTGTTTTAATTTTTCTATTTGAAGATTCGCACTATCATATTCAGCTGTATAATTGTCTATATCTTCTTTAGCATTTTCAATTTCTTTGTTTATTTCTTCTTGTTTATTATGATTTTCTCTCCACTCTGTACTTGCACCAGAATATATCCTTTTATTTTGATCTGATAACATTTTATTTAAAATACTAACACATCTCTCTAGATTATCTATTTGTAATAATTTTATAATACCTGATTTTATTTCTTCTCTTGATTTAGCATTTGTTTTTGCTAAGCTCTCAATTTTATCTCCATTAAAGAAAAAGAAATCTTTTAATTTTGGATTCAAAATATCTTCTAATATTCTTTCTATTTCTTCCTCATTAGTTATTTTATCTGGACTCAAATTACCATCTTGATCTGTAATCTCCATTAAAACTTTAGAATTACTGCATTTTATTATTCCGCTTCTATCTTCTTTCATAAGTTCATATATTTTTCTTTCTACATTGTATATTTTTCCTTCATTTTCAAAAACAACTTTAACAGAAGCTTCTACTTTTTTTCCTATATTTTCTTCTAGCTTATTAAGATTTACAAGATCTATTCTTTTACTTATTTCGTTTTTATCATCTTCATCTTCTGCTATCTTTTCTATTCCATATAAACAAAACATCATTGCTCTAAATAATCCAGTCTTTCCGCATCCATTTTGTCCTAATATAACTGTTATACTAGAATCATTATCATGACCAAATTCAATTTTATGATTTTCTCCATAATATTGTCTAAAATTATTTAATTCTATTGATATTAATTTCATTTTTCTTCCTCTCTTATCAAATTATTTATTTCTCGTTCTATATTAATTTTAATATTTTCATCACTTTTTCCTATGGATACAGATTTTAATGTTTCTATTGCAATATTTTTTAATTTTGGATCTATTTCATATTTTTGTATTTTTTCCTTTAAGTTAATATTCATCTGCTTCATTTCTTTCACTCTCCTCTTTCATCTCTTGATAAACTTCCCATGGTAGTTTACTCAAATTTGGTTCTAAATTATATTTAGCAACTAAATCAAATATTGTTTCTCTCGCTCTATTTTTGTTTCTTGCATTTTGAGCAAATTCAGCAAACCTTGGCAATTCTTTCTTAATTAAATTTTGTCCTATTTTTATATTCATGCAATCTTCATTCGGGAATACTAAGAAATCATATATTTCTGCATATTTTTTCTCATCAAATTTTCTTAATATTCTACCTCTTCGTTGTATAAACTCTCTAGGATTAGAAGTACTCGATAAGAAGTATGCTGTTTTTATACTAGGTATATCTACTCCTTCATCTAAACATTTTATTGCAATCAAAATTTGATATTCTCCATTTTCAAATTGCCTTAATATTTTCATTCTATCTTCTATATTTACATCGTAAACAAATTCATGTACCCTTAAACCTAATTCATTAAGCATTTTAGTAACATATTTGCTTTCTCCTTGAGCTACATATACGAGAGTATGTGAAATTCTTTCCTTTTGCATTCTTTGCTTTAGTAATTCTATTAATTTAATATATTTATCATGGCAAGTATTCATTATTGCTCTTCTTTTTCTATATAGTCCTTCTATATATTGACTATTTTCTTCTTCAGATTTATTTTTATTATTTAAATAGTTTGATATTTTTCTAGTCAATTCGTTATACTCTTCTTGTTCTTCATGATCTAATCTCGTTATTACAGGATAGTAATAATATGGGGTTAATCTCTCTTCATCAATTGCTTTTTCTAGTGTATATTCATATACTGTTTTACCAAAATAATCTTTTATTTTTTTAGTACCATCTTCATCAAACCATCTATTTGGAGTTGCAGATAATCCTAATCTTGCATCTATGTTATTCAACATCATATTTTGATAGTTCTTTGTTCCAATATAATGGCATTCATCTGCTATTAAGCATAAATTTCCTTTTATTTTACTTATTGATTCATAAAAATCAGTTGATGAACTAGTTTTATATGTTGCAACAATGCATACATTATTTTTTATATAACTATTATAATCCTTTATTCTTGAAATCAGTTTATTGTACCAACTTTGTTTTGCTCCCATGCATTTTAATACCATTCCATAATCTTGCTCTTCTAGTACATTTATCCATTGATCTACTAAATGAGTAAATGGAATTAATATTATAAGAAATTGTCTACCTTTTTCTTTTTTATATTCAAGCATTGCAAATATGCTTGTTAATGTTTTTCCAGTTCCAGTAGCCATCTCAAATATTCCATGCCAGTTATTCTCTTTTAGTTTTTCTATAGCTTCTAATTGATATGGATATGGAGTCTTTTTCTTTTTTTCTACATTTTTCTTAAAAAATTTCTTACTATCAAAGTTTTTTGATATTTCTCTAAAAGTACATTTAAGTTTTTCTGGCATATCAATTACTTCATAAAAATCTTTTTGACCATTCCATAATTCCATAAATCTTTTTTTATGTTCATTGCAATATTCAAATCCTGTTCCCCAACTTTTAAATACAGAAACACCTTCTCCATTATAATTAGCCTGTAATGATGCATTTATAGAACCATGAACACAAACCATATCTTGCTCATCTTCAAATATTGCTAATTTATCATGATATATTCCTACTCCATTTTTGCAAACAGCAAACTTCATTTCTAATATTTCTTCTGCAATTAACCAAGACAAAAAATTAAGTAATTCATTTTTATTTTCCACATTAAAATTTTCTAACTGTTTTTTTATTGCTTTATATATTACTTCATCTGTTTTAGCTTTATTTCCTTTTTCAATTGCATTATAATCTTCTTTTGTTAAGTTTGGAGAAGTTATCATATATATCTTTCCACTATTTAAAATAATTTCTTCTATTCCTTTTAAAGCTATCTGTATCCAGTTTGAAGAGAAATATCCTATACCTCTATAATATTTTTTTGATTCTTCCATCAATGGAACAAATAAATCCTCTTCTATATTATCTACAGAACTATCATATATTAATTTAGTATCCACATTTCTTAGACTCATTTTTTTACTCCGCTTCTTCTAGTAATTCTATAATTCCATCTTTAAATTCTATTCTTGGATCTTCCAAAAACTCCTTAGAAATATCTTTTCTTATTATATTTTCTCTTATTAAATATTCTTTTAGTTTACTTAATCTTATGTATTTTACTTTTAATTTGTCTTTCATAATATAAATTATTAAATCACTAAAGTTATTTATCTTACTCTCTTTTCTTACTATTATAGGAATATAATATCTCCAATCAATAGTCTCTTTTTCTATTTCTTTAAAATATTGGCTTAATTCTTTTTTTATGATAGAACTTAAAGAATATTGATTCCATTCGAAATATTCTTCTTTTGGTAATAAATACATCTCTACTTCTGTATCTTTTAATATTAAATATTCTTTATTGTTTATTCTTTGATTAATAAAATCTTTTATCTGATTAATTTCATTTTCTGATATATTAACGTCTTCAGGCATAATATATGTATCTATATCAATTTTGAATAATTCTTTTTGTAATCTAGATAAAACACTTGATGCTTTACTTGATTTAAAGTTCATATCTTCTGTAAACTTTACAATATCATTTCTCTCAATTAATATAAAATCCTTGAAATAATCTTTTATTAAATAATCTATATCGAATTTATCAATATCTAATGATTTATCTAAAATAAAATTTTGCTTAAAATTATACTTATCCTCTAATTTTATTTTTAAAACATTATATAGAGAATCAACATCATTAATCTTGTTTTCCACTAAATCTAATTCTATTTCTTTATACACTGCATAAACTGTTACATATTTTCTTTTGTTTTTCATTTTTTCTATTGCTTGTATTATAATAGATTTTAGTTTATCTGTAAATGCAACTAAATTAATATGTTGAATTTTCTTGTATTTATCCCAATAGATTAAGTCTTCTGATATAGCAATTATATTGTTACAAATATCTTCATTGAGATCAAATTTATCCATTATTTCACTTCTTAAGACAGCTTCTCCCCTACTTAATATATATTCTTCAATCATTTCAGTTTTTGTTAAATTATTGTAATCACCATCTATTTTTAATATATTAAGCCTCTTAAATTGAAATTCGTCTTGATAAAAAAACCTTAATATTCCATATAAATACTTTTCATTATTTATCGAGGTCTTTTCTAATAATTCATTTTTAAACATATCAAATAAAGTGTGTGGTGAAACATTATTTTTATTTTTTAAAATATTTATTAATTCTTTTCTAATTTTATTAATTAAATGTCTGTCAATTTTCACATTATCAAAATGTATATATTTATTATTATCACACAATATCATTGATTTGTCTCTTAGTAAACCAGATTTAATTGCATGAGATTCTTTACTATATTCTATTTCATTTCCAAATACTTCTTGTATTTTTTCTTTTAGCTCTTCTAAACCAGCATCATCTGTTTTTATACCATTTTTAAAATACTTTTTAACAATATAATTAAATAAAAACGTATTATTCTTTGCTTTACAATAAATATTTTTTATAAGATGATATCCTTTTTTGTTTAAATATCTTTCAAAACATTCTATTGGCAGGTAATCAATTTGTTCTTCTTCTAGGATATTTTGAATGTTATCAATTTCATCATAATAGTAAAAAATATCTCCTAATTGATTTATTATTTTATCATATATACTTAAAATATTTTTTGTATTTGGTATTATAAATATTTCTAAATCTTCTATATATTCCATTTCTTTTATATCACTATTAACAATTAAATATTTAATAACTTTTGCATCATTTGGAGGATATATTTTTAGAAAATCTTGTTGAGAAATAAATTTATTTTTCTTTAAATATTCTTCTATAATTTTAGATATTATTTTTATATATGTTTGAAATTTTTCTTCTGCACGATTTATTATTTGTCTGATTCTTTCTCTTGAAAGAGTTAACTCTTGTCCAATTTTTTCTAATGTATAATTATTATTAATTTTTTTATATAATATATCTATTGTGCTTTGTTTTTTTATCTCTTCTAATTTCTTATATAAATATAAAGTTAAATTATCATCTTCATATTTAATGTTGATTTCATTAATTAATTTTAAAAATTCTTCAATGTCATACTTTTGAAAAATGTCAATAAAATTTATATCCTTTATTGTTTTGTAATTACAATTTTCACAATATCCATATATGTCTGAATCTATCTCCTTTATATCATGTAAGAATTCGTTAATTTTATGTTCTTCTATTAAAAAGATGTCATTAATAAATTCTTTTGTTTTATTTATTTCATTACTTTCCTTTATTAATAATAACAAATTGAAATTTTTTAATTGATTAATTTGTGTTATATTTAATTCTTTTAATTTACTATATATTTTCTTATATTTTTCACTTAATATATCCTTTATATCATTTGTTGTTTCATAAATAAATTTTATATTATTAACGTATTCATAATTTATACTACCTAATATATTTGTACAATCAAATAAGTTAACGGGTGTCACATCATATCTAAAAATATTTTTATAATCCCATTTTTTTAAATCTTCCAAATTTTCTATTTTATTTCTTTTTACCTCTTCTAAAAATATATTTATTGTTTTACTTGATTTTGAATTTTCATTAATTATATTTATTAATTCATTATATTTTATCGATTTTTTATCTTTTATGTCATTACTTAACAAAGTCTCAACATCTTCTAACGTCATCTTGTTTTTCATGACTAATTTTATAAAATCAGTATTAATTAAATCTATTAGATTTTTAATTTTCTTACTCTTACAATATTTTTTAAATTTACAACTTAAGTCTATATTTTCTATTTTCTCGTTACTATTTATTTTAAAATAATTGTTACATTGTAATTCTATTCCATGAAGCTTTAGTTCTTTTATAAACCTTCCTATTCTTGTTAAACCTACACCCTTTATTAAAAGTAAATCATTTTTATTTAATTTTTCTATTTCTTCTTTATTATTTGAAATTTTTCTTTCGATTAAAAAATTTGATATCAATTTATCTTGTATTTCAATATTTTGATCTTCTATAAGCTCTTGTTGTCCTAATGGTGTTTCTTGTTTTTCATTTTCCTTATGAAAACAAACAATTTTAAACCCATATTTTTTAAAATAAAAAGCTAATAAATCTAAATCTATATTTGAATTAAAATATTTAAAAGCTTCAATAGGTATATAATTAAAAAATAAATCTGATTCAATATTAAATTTTTTTACAATATCCCCTATTAAAAACATTTCAAAGTTGATATTAGTATATTTTTTGGTATCTTTATCTGTATAAATATATCTATAATTGTTTGTATTAATACTAAATTTAGGTAAAATAGATTGTGGTGTATTTGTTATAAATCTAAATCCTCTTAAAACTAATTCATCTATCAGTTTTAATAAAAAATTATAATCTATATTAGCTATATTTCTTATATTGTCTATTGTTATATCATCTATATTTTCAATATGATTATATGTTTTAAATTTATTAATACAATAACTATATTTAAATTCGTATTTTGCTGGTATATTTGGAAGTTTATAGATTGCTTCATTCATTTGTTACATATTGCCTCCTTACTAACTTTTTGCTTCTAATTACCTTGTTTAATTCTAAAAATAGTTTCATATAAACTTTTGTATCTAAAATTTTATTATAAGAATCTTTGTTATTCTATATATTCATATACTCTCTAATTTGATTTACTCTTTTTAATACTTTCTTCTTATCAACATCAGTTGCATTTTCTTGAGCATATGCACATATATCTCTTAAATAAGAAATGCCCTTACCCAATTTTTCATTCATCCATTCGTGATGTGGAAATATCCATACATGCAAATGTTTAGATCTTTCTTCTTGAACTATTGTTACTTTATCTGCAATATTTAATTCTTTTATTGCCTTTACTGATTTATGTAATAACTCTATAAAATTTACTCTTTCTTTCTCATTCATTTCAGCAAATGAATTAATATGTCTTTTAGTATTAATTATAATAAATCCATCTATAGGAATCTCAGGATCTTGAGCAAGTATAAAATATTCATCTTCATATATAATTCCTCCAGGAGGTACTATCTCTCCTTTTTCTATTGAGCATCCCATACATTCATATTCATATGTATTTCCTAAAAAATCAGTTGCTTTTTTTGCATTTCCTATTAAATTCTCATCTTTCATTTATTTTTTCTCTCCTAACATTTTATCAAAATATTTATTTAAACTACTTCTTATAAATTTTAATTCTTCACTTATATTTTCATCTTCAACAGCACTAAGCATAACATCTATATAACCTTTATTCTTTACTATCTCTACTCCTTTAGGAAAATTAAAATCAAATATGAATGCAACATCTTTAAAAAACCAATCTAACTCACTTTCTAATTTATTAGAATTTATAAGTCTGTGTTCTTTGAAAGCCGTTCTTACTTCTTCCCCAATATATTGTTTCTTTATTTCATCATAATTAAATAATATATTTTCTTTTTTTATAATATCATCAGCATGATTTCTAAATATATCTGTTTTGTCAGCATCTCTAATTATTTTACAATGTAATAGTTCTTTATCATTACATCCTTCTTCAATTCCATATTTATTATGATTTTTTATTGCTTTATATATTATACTATCATATTTATCATCATCTATAAAATTCCTTATTAATCCATCATTAAATAAAAGTTTTACACCAAAATCCCCATGATCTATACTGAATCTATCTTTATATGTACCATATATTTTTAATTGTTCAAATCTTCCTATATCATGTAAAAGTGCTATTAATTTTGCAAGTTCTATATCTTCATCATTTAAATTTAATGATTTTGCTATTATATCAGCTAATTCTACTACCTTATATGAATGTATAACTTTTCTTTCTATATGTGGATTTTTTAAATCATAATTATTTACATATTTTTTGAATTCTTCTTCTGCTTTTAATAAATCTATCATTATATTATTACTATTTCTTCCTTTCTAATTAATTATTGATTAAGTTTTTTTTGATACAGATATATTATATCATATAAAATTATAAAATGGATGAAAAAAGAGTAATGAAATCTAATTATTCATTACTCTACTGTTTCTAGCATTTGATCGGTATTAAGACCTTCTAAATTATAGTAAGTTTCAGGAATATTTCCAACTATAACTCCCTCTGTTAAAAGCACTTGATTATATATCTCATCTTTTATTACACTATATGGTGTAAGTATAGATACATCACATTTTATATTTAAATATATTCTATGTAAAGTTTGATTAATTCCTGCATCAACAAATTCTGTTCTTAGATCTGTTTCAATTTCACCATCAGTCATCATTTTTATCTTTATATTTGGCCCAAATCCTGACAGTAGCTTACTTCCTGTAAAACTTCCTAATCTAATATTAAAAGTATTATTTTCTTCTTTATTTAATTCATCTAATATATATACTGGTATATCAGATATTATTTTATTTATTGTTATCATATTAACACTAATCATTTTTACATTGTTATTTTCATCTTTTATAATTTCGCAAAAATCACCATATTCATAATCTGCCATAACTCTAGTTGCTTGTTCATTACATATTCTAGTTGATATCGAATTTGCAAGTGATTTACATCTTTCCTCTATTATTGGTGTAACTGCATTCATTACACATTTAGCAACCAAAATCGCTATTAATAATATTACAAATATCTTTATTAATTTTTTTACATTCTTTGGCTTTTGTGTCTTTAATATTTTAGGAATGTTTATTCTTCTTCTAGTAAAGATTTTTTCATCCATTATATCTAGGAATAAATAATTGCTTTCCGTATTCTAATTTATTTTCATTTTCAATTCCATTAACCCTCTCTATTTCACTAACAGTACTAGCAAATTTCTTTGCTATTTTCCACAAAGTATCATCATCTTTTACATAATATATAACTAAACTTGATGTAGATCTATTTCTATTTTCCTCTTCCTTTATATCATCTATAACATTTATATTTGCACTTCTTATTAGATATGTAGTAAATAGAATATCTATTTTCACATCAATATTTTCATCACTTGAAATGATAAACTCTTGATTCTGAATTTCTATTTTTGTTTCTATATTTGACTGTTTGCATACTCCTTGGAAATCTTGATTAAATGTAAATGGTATTGTTGTTCTTTTTGATTCTAAACCATTATTAGTACTAAATATATATGTTATTTCTAGTTCACCTTCATATACAACTTTATCATTAAGAATAGTTTGTTTTTCTATTTCTACATTAACAGAAATATCATATATTTTATTACCATTAATTTCTGGTATCTGCTCATTTTCTCGAATATTACAAATATTACGTACACTTTCTTTACTTTCTACTACTTGTAATTGTTTTTTAGTAAAAGATATATTTGTTTTTGGACTATACATGTCTTGAATTACTCTAATTTCTTTTTGTTTATATACATCACATGTAATTTCAATTTCTGCTTCTACATAAATAGAATGTTCTTCAACAGAATTAGGTTTTATTACTATATTCTTTATCTCATAATTAGTCTCACAAATATTTTCCTCAGAAATGTCTGGCATATCAATAAATCCCATAATTGGTATTTTACCTTCTACTGAATTTATTCTATTATCATCTGTAAGATATAGGATTTTTATTTCTAAATCTGCTTTAGCTAAGACTTTGTTATAACTTAATTTTATATCTTTATTTACAATACTTGCTTCAGTTTTCATTATTTCTGCTAAATTATCAATTGTATCTATCATTAATGTATCTTTTGCTATAGCATTTACATTTCCTGTTCCAATATTAGAACTAATCTTTAAATTATCTTCTAAAGTTTGTATATCTGCTAATTTAACTTCATCTATAATATCTACATTTTCATTAGAAATCACTTTTATATCTACTTCTAGGAAAGCTGTAATTGATATTTTTCTTTCATTTAATATTTTACATTCTATATTCTTTAGTTTAACATCTAATTTTATCTCCATATCTGGCATAACTTTTTCAACATTTATTACTTGAGAAAAATCAAGATTTGAATTTATACTTCTTATATTATTACTTTCATCATCTGCTAAATAAATTGTATATGTATTTATATTCCCATCGATTTTTACTTTTCCTTCTAATATTTCTTTTCTATAAACACAAACTATTCCACTTGTATTAATTTCTTTTAAAATATCAGGCTTAATATCTGGTATAATACAATCTCCTTTTACAATAAATGCCTCTTTTTTTTGATTTATTATATGGTTAATACATATATTTTCTTTATTAGTTTCTATCGACATTAGATTACCTCCTTAATTTTCTAATTATTTAATATATATTAAGGAGACAAAAAAAAATTCCTATTTCTAGGAATTTTTAACTTTTTATGCTTGTACTGCTGATAAAGGTGGTATTAATGGACTATATCCTGTTCCATCAAATACATCTACTTCAATCGTCCTTGTTAATATATCTGTATAACTATAACTTACATTTCTATTGTTTTCTTCAAATTTAATTACAAACAAATTTGGATAAGTCTTCTCTATAGTAGCTTCTTTTGAAAACGATTTACTCCTTCCTAATGAGCCTTTGACAATTATTTTTTGTCCAATTTTTTCATCAATATCTGTTTTTAAACTTGTTATATCCTTCTGGCAAATCATTTTATCACCTACTCCTATATTATATTGGTATAATATCATAAAAGTAGATTAAAGTCAAAAAAGAAAAGGTTTTGTCATTTTTTTGAATCTCTTGTGTCTCTAAGTGTTTATGGTTTTTTTGCGTTTTATTACAATTATATTACAGTTATGTTACAGAAGTGTTACAATGTTAATATTTTCCTTTTTCCGCCTGCTCCAATACCATTTATTCCTCTTTCTCCGTCTCTTAATTCATCCTCTATGTCTGATATCGTTAAATATCTTTTTTCATCTGTAAATGCTATTTTACTTGCTACAATTAAAGGATCCATGAAATCTATTAATATTCTAGCAGGTGATGAAGCAAAATTAGCTCCTGCATCCATTAAAGCTTCATAATAACTTTGACATGCACCAGCGAATATAACTAAACCCTTTTTATTGCTTTTTCTAGCATTTTTTACAGTCTGAACAAAATATTTTGAATTTCTATAATTATATATATCTTCATAAGATTTTCCAAGTCTAATCATTCCATCATGTCCTGTTATAACTAAAATATCAGGATTATATCTATCTATTAATGTTTCTACAAAATTTACCTGCCTATTTTCGGAAATGTTTTTTACTATAGCCTTTAATCCCATTTTTTTATAATACAACCTTGATTTTTCACTATATCTTCTATCTCCATCTAGATGTAATATCCTTCCTGTATACACTATTCTATTACTTCTTTTTAATCCATCAAATTTATTAATTTCTATGTTTTTTAATTTTTTATATACTTCTTGATTAATATTGTCATATACTTTTTTTACCTCTTTTTTCTCTAAAACAACTAAATCATCTAAATAGCTATCAGCTTGTAGCCTAGTTGTAATTCCAGTTAAAAGAGCTATTTTATTTCCAATAATTCTATCAATAATAAAGACAATGTCTTGTTTGTGAGATTTTCTTACAACTATATCTCCTTTTTTTACATTAATCAACTTGAATCACCTCTAAATATTTCGCAAACTATTATATATTATGTTGAAAAATGTAATATTGTGATGCTAAATACTTTTTAAAAATATAATTTAACATTTCTTATTCTTAATTTTTATATTTACCTAATATTCATATTAAAATTCTGATCAATTATATTTAACTATTTTTATTAAATACTTTGTAGTTCTATTGGACTAACCCAAAGAATACAATGTTACAAAACATAGTTTTCTTAGGGGGGTTTTTAAAATTGAAGAAAGTGTATATAGAAGAACGTGCAATAAATTTAGCGCACTATATAATAGATAGTAAAGATACTGTAAGAGGAGCTGCTAAAAAGTTTGGAGTAAGTAAAAGTACTGTTCACACCGAAGTAACATTCCAGAACGGTATAAATAAATCACTTATAATTCCAGAAAGTATTGAAATTAAAAAGGTTTTTCTAGCAAAGAAAAATCCAGTTGTAAAATTAGGATTAGTAATAAAATAATTAGGAGGTTTATTATGGATTGTAAAGAATTAAAAAAAGAAATTGTAGATGAAAAGACAGGAATAAGTTATACATTAGTCGGAAATTATTATATGCCTAACTTATATTTAGAGCCAGAAGAAAAAATCACATTAAATAAATATGGATTATTAAGATTAAATTATTTGAAAAAACATAAAAAAGCAGAATACACTATATTATTTATGAATAAAGAATTAAATAAACATTTAAAAGAAATTCAAGAACAAGCTCAAAAAGAAATTGATTTTATAATAAAAGATTTAAAATCAAAAAGTGATTTAACAGAAGATATGAAAAATACTAATCATTTATATTGGGTTGGTACAATGAATGCAATAAAAAATCAAGCAGAAGAAATTGTTTTAAAGAAATTGATTTATGTATGATAAATTACTTTACTTTAAAATAAAAATGCCTTAAAAACGATTTTGAGGCTTAATTGAATAAAGAAAATAAATAACTACTTGTAGTTTATAAACTATGAGTAGTTTTTTGTTTTCAAAAGAGACTATGCCTCAAACTCTATAAAAGTGATAGGTGTGATGAGCCGATGCTATAAAGTTCATTCGTATTTGTATAAGTAGTCTAATTATACAAGGTGCGTGAGTGAGATTTTAGAACACAGACTCACAATAATAAAAGAGTAATCGGTGGCAAAACTTGGTGTGGATTTATAATTGTAAAAAGTTTGGACAAGTATGAACAAAGATGCTTAAAAATGTATCAGCAATTATAGTAACAATATTGTTACTTACTAGACTACCTATGAAACGAGGCGAATGACCGACGGTTTCAGTTTGTATAGGTGTAATAATTCTAT
>CALXWP010000022.1 GCA_944392455.1 uncultured Clostridia bacterium | reverse complement strand
CCAATGACAAAAAGATTTTTATATAAACTAGGTTTGATATCTAAAGAAGATATATGAAAGATTACTGCATTCAATTTACATTCAAAAAATGTCGAAGTGCTAGAAAATAGGTAATTCTCAAAAGCAAAATCTCCTCACCTCGACCATATTTAAGAGTATTGAGAATTATATAAAATCCTTAATACTTTTTTTGTTATAATAAAATATTAATAATAAAAACACCAGCCGGCGTCCAAAAGGGACGCCGGAGGATTTCTCATTACTTTCTGACAGTTAGTTTTTAGGCTTACGGTTACCAAAGAAACAAGCAATAGCCATAAAGGCACTGCCTGCCAAGAAGCAAAGAATGCGGTCTAAACTAGACCAGATGGCGCTAATGATCTGCCCTCCAAAAGCAATTGCTAATAGAACGATCAAAAAGATCACCAACATAATTAAATAAGCGACCAAAGATTTTAAATTCATGGGGTTACCTCCTTTTGTAGTATTGATATCCTTTGGTTTTCTGGAACATTGTCCATACATATATTATACAGTAAAAACAAGAATAAATCAAATTTATGTAAAGTATAACAATTTTTTTATAAACTGAATAATATATATTAGGTGATTTATATGGATGAAAATAATAAAATAGTACCTACTGATATTGCATATACATCATGTATATTAATGAATAATATAGAACAATTGAAAAAGAAATATGCTTTTTTAAGTTCTGGAAATATTGGATATAGTGTATTGGGAAAACCAATTCCATACATAAGATTGGGAACAGGTAGTAAAGAAGTAATGTATGGAGCATCTTTTCATGCAAATGAGTGGATAACTAGTGTTGTACTTATGAAATTTGTTGAAGATTTTTGCAAAGAATATGAAAAAAATGGATTTTTATATGGATATAATGTTAGAGAAATTTTTAATAGTACATCTATTTATATAGTTCCAATGGTAAACCCAGACGGAGTTGATTTAGTAACAGGAGTAATAAAGCAAAACACAGGAATATATAACCAATTTAAAGATATATCATTACAATACCCTAACATACCATTTCCAAATGGATGGAAAGCTAATTTTAATGGGGTAGATTTAAATTTGCAATTTCCAGCAGAATGGAATAGAGCTAGAGAAATAAAATACTCGCAAGGATTTAACAAACCAGCACCAAGAGACTTTGTTGGGTATGGTCCATTAATAGAACCAGAAGCATTAGCTATATATAATTTTACATTAATTCATGATTTTTATTTAATACTGGCTTATCATTCTCAAGGAGAAGTAATTTATTGGCAATTTTTAAATTATAATCCACCTAGAAGTAGAGAAATTGGAGAAAGATTATCACAGGCAAGTGGATATTCATTAGAAGAAACTCCATATGACTCTAGTTTTGCTGGATATAAAGATTGGTTTATCCAAGATTATAATAGGCCTGGATATACTATAGAGGTTGGATTAGGAGAAAATCCACTTCCTATATCTCAACTTTCTAAAATATATAGTGACAATATAGGAATATTGATATTAAGTGCAGTATTATAAAATAAAAAATACACCTTTGGTAAATAATTAGGTGTATTTTTATTTTTTTATATTAATTTACAATTATACATAAATATTAAAGAATTTTAAAATTAATAAAATGCCATAATAAATTGACATAGTAATTAAGAATGTTTTAGCAACTTTGTTATCATCATCTTCTTCATATAATGACTTAATTGCAAAATATACTAATACTGTAGAAACTACAGAACATATACTTGAAAAAGATCCTGTAATTTTAGAAATTTCAGTACTAATTGATGATAATAAAGATACAATACTTGATAAAACAACAGGTATTTTAGCAGCTATAATTGTAATCATTATTGTTAAATAACTTTTCTTTTTATTTTTCATAAATAGATAAATGATTACTGAAAGTAAAGCAACGATTATAGCAGGACCTAAAATAGCCCAGAAAATACTAAATAAATCTCTAATAGAATTTTTCATATACATAGCAAATGAAGAATAAAGGCTATATGAATAAGTTCTTGCTATAGATATGATACTTCCTATTAATTCTGCAACAACCCAAACCACAAAAACAATAATCGCTATTTTTAAGAATGCTTTTGGTGATTCTACTATTTTCTTCATTTCTGTGAAAGGTGATTTAAAGAAATTAGAAAAAAAGTTTTTGGCAGCATTGGCTTCATTTTTTAAGTTAGTATCTTTTACTGCTTGTTTTACTTCTGAAACAGTATCTTTTACTTCGTTTTTTAATTCTTCAGTATTTATATTTTGATTATTTTGGTTGCTTTCGTTATTTTCTTCCATACTAACACACATCCTTTCTTTTATTTTACACATATATTAAACTACAAAAAATAAATTTTGTAAATACTAGATAGTTAATATATATGAAAATTTTGAACATAATATTAATATAAATTAGAAATAAAATATAAATTATATATAATAATATTGAAAAAAATAATAACAATGATATAATGTGTATAAATTGGAAAGGAGAGATATTATGGCAGATAAAAAAGAGATAGAAGAATTAAAAGAAAAGCTTTTTAATAAAAAAGAAAATGGTTGGAATAATACTGCTAATAAGGAAGATATATTTAATTATGCAAATGGATATATTAAATTTATGAATAAAGCAAAAACAGAAAGAGAAATTGTAAAACAAAGTAAAATTATAGCAGAAAGTAAAGGATTTATAGATATCAAAGATTATGATGTTCTAAAACCTGGTGATAAAGTTTATTATATTAATAGAGAAAAAAGTATGTATTTAGCAATTATAGGAAATGAAAGTGTTGAAAATGGTGTTAATATAATCGGAGCACATGCAGATTCACCTAGGCTTGATTTAAAGCCAAACCCTCTATATGAAGATTGCGAACTAGCATATTTAAAAACTCATTACTATGGAGGAATAAAAAAATACCAATGGACAACAATTCCATTAAGTATTCATGGAGTAATAGTAAAAGCTAATGGAGAAAAAGTAGAGATAAATATTGGTGAAGATGAAAATGACCCAATATTTACAATTACAGATTTATTACCACATTTAGCACAAGATCAAATGGATAAGAAATTGAGAAATGGAATAAACGGAGAAGATTTAAATTTATTAGTAGGAAGTATACCATACGAAAAAGATATTTCAGAAGCTGTAAAATTAAATGTTTTAAATATACTAAATAAAAAATATGGAATGAAGGAAAGTGATTTTGTAAGTTCTGAATTAGAATTAGTACCAGCAATGAAATGTAGAAGTATGGGATTTGATGAAAGTATGATTGCTGGATATGGACAAGATGATAAAATATGTGTTTATGCAGAACTAACCTCACTAGTTGATATGGATATAGTACCAAATAAAACAGCAGTATGTATTATATCTGATAAAGAAGAAATTGGAAGTATGGGAAATACTGGAATGGAATCAAATGTATTTGAATATTTTATGTCAGAAATTTTAAACAAATTAAATGTTAATAGACCAAATTTATTAGATAAAGTATTTTGTAATTCAAAAATGCTATCCGCAGATGTAGACGCTGGATTTGATCCAATCTATGCTAGTGTATCTGATAAAATTAATGCTGGATATATTGGTGAAGGAATTTCACTAAATAAATATACAGGTTCTAGAGGAAAATCAGGAGCATCTGATGCAAATGCAGAATTTGTTGCAGTAGTAAGAAATATTTTTGAATCAAATAATGTTAAATACCAAGTAACAGAATTAGGAAAAGTAGACATTGGTGGAGGAGGAACAATTGCATATATATTAGCTAATAAAGGTATTGATGTAATAGATTGTGGTGTTCCAGTTCTTTCAATGCATTCACCATATGAAGTAACAAGTAAATTTGATTTATATGAAGCATATAAAGGATATACAGCATTTTATAAAAATTAAAAAAGGGCAGTTTCAGTAAGAAACTGCCTTTTACAATTTGTGCATCTACTGATCATTTACTACTATGTCTTACCCAGACTGTGCAACGACGGTTAAAACCATCACACTCATTATCTGGACAAGCACGAGTGCCTTTTAAGGCACACCTTACAATAGTCCCATCTTTGTAGGGATTTCCAGTCAGCTTAGTCTGAATACTAGACTTTGGTGTTTCAGCTGTCTCGAATTTTTTAGGTCTATTCATTTTAACACCTCCAAATTGAATAAACTTAATTATATCATATAAAAAATAGAAAATCAACCAAGAGCAAAGGTAATAAAAATAGAGGTATTATGTCTAAAAATAATATTATAAAATAATTGAAAAATGAGTATATAAATGATATTATATAGAAAAATTTTAGGAGAAAATCATGAAGATAACATTTAGTAAAATTACAGTGATAATATTAATCATTTTGATTAACTTTCTTTTCAATATAAATATTGTAAATGCTTATTCAGGTGATTTACATTTAAACACATTAGAATTTAAAGTGAACATAAATTATGATGGAAGTATGGATGTAATAGAATTATGGAATATTAATATAAAAAATACAAATACTTTATTTAAAACATTTGAAATAAATCAAGATAGATATTCTAATATTTCAAATGTCAAGGTAATAGAAAAAACTAATGGTAAAAATTATGAATTTTCACAAATTAATGAGGAGATGTATCATGTAACAGCAAATTCATATTATGCATTAGAAAATTCTAATGGTGAATTTGAAATTGCATGGGGAATAGGAATGGATAATTCATCAGGTAATAGAATATATGAAATATCATATCATGTAGATGATGCAATATCAAAATATAATGATTATGCAGAAATATATTGGCAATATATAGGAGAAGAGTTCAATATAGATGCAGATAAAATAATAGGAACAATAATTCTTCCAAGTAGTGTAAATAATATACAAGAAATAAAAGTTTGGGGGCATACTGATGGGTTAAATGGAGAGATATATGCAACAGGTGAAGATGAGATAAAATTTGAAATAGATAATTATAAATCAGGAAATATGATAGAAATAAGGGCATTATTCCCTAGTGATATTATTAAGTCTTCAACAAGAACTTTTGAACAAGATAGATATGAAGATGTTGTAAAGGAAGAATCTGAATGGGCAAATAAAGCAAACTTAAGAAGAGAATGGGAAATTATAAAAGACGATGTGATATTTACTTTGTATATATATATAATTCTTTCCCTATGTATAATTTATATAGAAAAAGCTGTTAAATATGGCAAAAAATTAAATAAATTAGTAAAGTTTAAACCTGATCAAAAATTAGAGTACTTTAGAGAACTACCTAAGAAAAATGTAACACCAGGAGAAGCATTATATATTTTAGAAGAACCATATAATAAATTTATGAGTTATTTTGGAAATATATTTTCTGCTAATTTGCTTAATCTAAAATTAAAAGGATATATAGATTTTAGAATAGAAAAAGAAAATAAAAATAAAGAAAAAACATATATAAAATGTAAAAAAGATATTAAATCTAAAAGTAAAAAGGTAAAAGAAGAAGAAAAAGAAATTTTTTATTTTATAAAAGATGCAATAAAAGAAAACGAGGAAATAGAAATAAAGAAATTAGAGGAATATATTTCTAATAATTCTGAAAAAGTTCAAAAACTTATAGAGAAATGCCAAAAAAATATTGAAGATGAGTTAATAAAAGAAAAAATCTTAAATAAAGATGAAAAAGACCAATATAAACAATATAAAGAAAAAGCTGGAATATATTATTTAATGGTTTTCTTTTCGTTAGTATGTGGAGCTTTTCCATTATCTATTGTTTTTCTTATAGATGGAATAATTTGTTCAAAAATAACTAAGAGAACTAATGTATTAACACAAGATGGAATTAACAAAAAAGAAAAATGGAATGGTATAAAAAAATATATGGAAGATTTTTCACTTATAGATAAAAAAGAAATTCCAGCAATAGTAATATGGGAAAAATATTTAGTATATGCAACAGCATTTGGAATAGCAGATAAAGTATTAAAACAATTAAAAACAGTTTATCCAAATGTAGATGAATTAGACACTATAAATACATCAACATATATATACTTTATGTATCATAGTAATTTCTCAACAGATTTTAGTAGTTCGATAAATTCATCTATATCATCAGCATATTCTTCTGGTACCGGTGCTGGAGGAGGATTCTCTAGTGGCGGCGGAGGAGGTCGGAGGCCGGAGGAGGTGGTGGCGGCAGATAAAACCACCTAGAAATAATTTAGATGCAGTTCTATAGTAAATCTTTCATCTGTAACCGGAACTATGGTAGCAGATACAGGAGAACTTGCAGCATTTTTGGCAAGTAACGAAGCATCATATTTAACAGGACAAAGTTATGTTATAGATGGAGGCTCTACTTTACCTGAGACAATGAGTGTTGGAGTATAAATATAAAATTAGTAAAATAAAGTTAAACAAACTTATAAGTTTTAGTATGTTTAAAAGCATATATGAATATAATAAAAATAGCTAGTTTTATTATATTTATATATGCTTATTTTGATTTAAAGGGGGAATATTAATTGAAAAATAAGTGGATATGGATAAAAAATATCTTAATACCAGTGATATTAGGTAGTGTGGTTGGATTAATTGTCTCAAGATTTATGGATTATAATACCTTAGAAAAACCTTTTTTATCTCCACCAGGATTTTTATTTGGAATAGTTTGGACTATTTTATATATTTTAATGGGAATTTCATATGGAATTCTAGATAAGAATAATCTAATAAATAATAAAATAAAATCAATATATTATTTACAATTAGCTGTTAATCTAATATGGCCAATACTATTTTTTGTATTCAAAATTAGATTTTTCTCTATTATTTGGATAATTATATTAGTTATTTTAGTTATATATATGATAACTACATTTTATAAGAAAAATAAATTATCAGCATATTTACAAATACCATATTTATTATGGACTATTTTTGCCACTTATTTAAATATAGGAATATATCTTTTAAATAGATAACTGATTTAAAAAAATAATAAATGATAGGAGGTTTAGATGATCAATAAAATATTATTGCCATATCCTGTAGATGCATTAGAACCATATTATAATAAAGAAACATTAGTACTTCATTACGACATACTATACACCGGTTATATAGACAATACAAATAAAACTGAAGAAAAATTAAATATTGCAAGGAAAGAAAATGATTTAAAAAACATAAAATGTTTGGAAAAAGATTTAAGTTTTTTTGGCTCAGGAGTAATTCTACACGAACTTTTTTTTCAAAATATGGGAATTCCAATACCTACAACTCCAAATGCACAGCTTATGGAACAAATAAATATTGATTTTGGAAGTTATGAAAATTTTAAAAATCAATTTACAGAGAGCAGTAAAGTAGTGGAAGCTTCGGGATGGAATTTACTTGTATGGGTTCCTAGGTTTAATAAATTAGAAATATTACAATGTGAAAAACATCAGAATCTTACTTTATGGGGATGCATACCTCTTCTTGTATTAGATATGTGGGAACATTCATATTATTTACAATATAAAACTAAAAGGGGTGATTATATAAATGCATTTTGGAACATAGTAAATTGGAATGAAGTTAATAAAAGATGGGATAAAGTAGTAGGTTAGATTGAATTATATAAAAAAATATTGTATAATAATAAAAATTGATAAAAAGGAGAGTAATAAAATGGCAAAGTTAACAATGGGGCAAGAATGCTTTACTCATGAGTATTGTACAAATTGCCCAAACCGGAAAGTATGCACTATAAGACCTAAATTTTATTCTGACCAAGCATATAATACTTGGAAAGACGAAACTGTAAGAAACTTTAATATTATTACATCATTACAAGGAATACATCCATTTATTGCAGAAATGGGAAAAAATATTGCTTTAAATATGATGGATAAGAGACGTGCAGAAGAAAGAAGGTTGCACGAGACATATGTAAAAGAATAAACTCTCTTAAAGTGGTTAATTAAATAAAAACCACAAAACCCCGCATAATTATGGCGGGGGTATTTTATTTTTATTATATTATGATATAATTGTAAAAAATAATAGAAAGGCATAAAAAATGTATAAAGGAATATATAAATCGCCAATAGGTATATTAGAAATAAAAGCAAATGAAAAATCTATTACCCAATTATTATTAATTAAAGATAAAAACACTATAAATAGTTATGACAAACAAGAAAATAATCTTATAAAATCATGTAAAAAAGAACTTGATGAATATTTTTCAGGGAAGAGAAATAGGTTTGATTGCAATATATCTTTTACAGGTACAGAATTTCAAAATAATGTATGGAAAGAGCTTTTAAAAATACCATTCGGACAAGCAATTTCATATAAAGATTTAGCAAACAGGATCGGAAAACCAACTGCGGTTAGAGCAGTTGCAAATGCTGTTGGTAAGAATAAGATATTAATTTTAATTCCATGTCATAGGGTTATAGGTAGTGATAAAAGTTTAACAGGTTTTAGTGCAGGGATTGAGAATAAAAAATATTTATTAGATTTGGAGGAAATAGAGTATGTATAATGTATTATGTCATAATAGTATAAAAATAGAAGAAGGAGGGAAAATAATATATTTTGATCCTTTTAAAATAGATAATGAGTATAGAGATGCAGACTATATTTTCTGTACACATTCACATTATGATCATTTTTCGCCAGAAGATATTAAAAAGATAATAAAAAATAATACAAAACTAATTGTGACAAAAGATATAAAAAAAGAAGCGGAAAAATTAGTGGGAAAAGAGAATGTTATTACTGTAGAACCAGATAAGAACTATATTATAGACGATTTAAAAGTAAAAACTACATATGCATATAATATAAATAAAAAATTTCATCCTAAGAATAATAAATGGGTTGGATATATTGTGGAAATCAACAATAAAAAATATTATATAGCTGGAGATACAGATAATATTCCTGAAATACAAAATATAGAATGTAATGTTGCATTTATACCTGTGGGAGGAACTTTTACAATGGACTTTAAAGAAGCAGCAGGACTTGCTAATACATTAAAAGCAGAAATAATTGTTCCAACTCATTATGGAGAAATTGTTGGAGAAAAAGAGGATGGACAAAAATTTTCAGAATTAATTATAGAAAGAAAAGTAAAATTATTTATTAAATAATAAAACTTTAAAATATAAAAAATAAAGTAATTATTACATTACTTTATTTTTTATTTATATAATAATGTAATTTTATTTCCGATTTTGTCAACTAATCCATCTTCTTTTAATAATTTTAATTCTCTCATCATTGCACTTCTATCAACACTTAAATAATCAGCAAGGTCTGTTAATGAAATCGGTAATTCAAAAGATTTAGATAATGTTCTTGTTGATATTAGAGAAAAATACATTAATAATTTATCTCTTGTTGTTCTTTGGGTTAAAAGTTCTATTCTTGTGTTTAATCGAGTAATCTTATTTAATATTAATTGTAGTAAATATTCATATAAAGTTTCATGAAATCTACAATTAGGATTGCAACATGTTTTTAAATCATCATAAATATAAAATAAAACTGTACAATTAGACTTTGCTTCTACTAATAATTCATTATTAACTGTAACTATATTAAAAATCTCACCAAACAAAGAATTTTTTGAAAAACGCTCTACTAAGGTTCTATGACCATTTAAGTCATATCTAACTAAATCAGCATGCCCACCTAAGAGAATGCATAATTGATTTCTATTTTTTATGTAGGTTGTTATAGTTTGACCTTTGGAAAAAGTTTTTTTATTTACTTTATTACATTTAATAGAAAAATCATTAATAAATTTATTTAGATCTACATATTCCATAGTAGTGCCACCTCATATCTACATAAAATATTATAAAGGAAACAAGTCTCAAAATCAATAATATAGTCAATAAAATTTGTAACATAATTGTAATATTTCTTAACTGCGAAAATAATTCTACTGTCTCTAATGCAAAAAAAGTCGAAAAAAATTGAAAGCATAATAAGTGACTTTTACAACAGAAAAATAAATTAAAAGAGATATAATATGAACATATTCAAGCAGGGAGGAAATGTGAAATGAAAGTTATAAAAAGGGATGGAAGAGCTGTAGACTATGATAGAGAAAAAATCAGAATAGCAATTGAAAAAGCAAACAGGGATGTTAAACCTCTAAAAAGAGCAACAAAAGAAGAAATTAAAGAAATAATAAAATATATAGAAGACTTAAATAAGAAAAGGATACTTGTTGAAGATATACAAGACATAATTGAATTAAAATTAATGGAACTAGATAGATATGAACTTGCTAAAGAATATATTGTATATAGATATAATAGAGCATTAGTAAGAAAACAAAATACAACAGATGAAAATATACTAGGAATTATCAGAAATGATAACAAGGAATTAGCTGAAGAAAATTCAAATAAAAATACAATGCTTGCTTCTACACAAAGAGACTATATAGCAGGAGAAGTATCAAGGGATTTAACAAAAAGATTATTATTACCTGAAAAAATAACTAAAGCAGATGAAGAAGGCGTTTTACATTTCCATGACGCAGATTATTTTGTTCAGCCGATTTTTAATTGTTGCTTAGTAAATATAGCAGATATGTTAGATAATGGTACTGTAATGAATGGTAAGACGATAGAAACTCCAAAAAGCTTTCAAGTAGCGTGTACAGTTACTACACAAATTATAGCAGCAGTTGCTAGTAATCAATATGGTGGACAATCTGTTGACATGATTCATTTAGGTAAGTACCTAAGAAAAAGTTATGATAAATTTAAATCACAAATAGAAAAAAAGTATAAAGGTAAACTATCTGATGAAGTAATAGAGGATTTAGTTCAAGACCAGGTAAAATATGAATTAAAATCAGGTGTTCAAACAATACAATATCAAATAAACACTTTAATGACAACAAATGGACAATCTCCATTCGTAACATTATTTTTACACTTAGAAAAAGATGATCCATATATAAAAGAAAATGCAATGATAATAGAGGAGATATTAAGGCAAAGATATGAAGGCATAAAAAATGAAGTAGGTGTATATGTGACTCCTGCATTTCCTAAATTAGTTTATGTACTAGATGATTTTAATAATTTAACTGGTGGAAAATATGATTATTTAACAAGACTTGCAGTAAAATGTTCTGCAAAAAGAATGTATCCTGACTATATTTCAGCCAAAAAGATGAGAGAAAATTATGAAGGAAATGTATTTAGCCCTATGGGATGCAGAAGTTTCCTTTCACCTTGGAAAGACGAAAATGGAAATTATAAATTTGAAGGAAGATTCAATCAAGGAGTTGTAAGTATTAACTTACCTCAAATAGCAATTATAGCTAATAAAGATGAAGATAAATTTTGGAAGTTATTAGATGAAAGATTAGAGTTATGTTTTGAAGCTTTAATGTGTAGACACTATTCTTTACTTGGAACATATTCTGACATAAGTCCAATACACTGGCAACATGGTGCTATAGCTCGTTTGGCAAAAGGCGAAAAAATAGATAAATTGTTATATGGTGGATATTCTACAATTTCATTAGGATATATAGGAATATATGAAATGACAAAACTAATGAAAGGGGTATCTCATACAGAATCAGAAGGACATGAATTTGCAACAAAAGTAATGAAACATTTAAGGGAAACAGTTAATAGATGGAAGAAAGAGACAAATATTGGATTTGCATTATATGGAACACCTGCAGAAAGCTTATGTTATAAATTCGCAAGAATAGATAAAGAAAGATTTGGTATCATAAAAGATGTAACAGATAAAGGATATTATACAAATTCATATCATGTAGATGTTAGAGAAAAAATAGATGCATTTAAGAAGTTGTCATTTGAAAGTGAATTCCAAAAAATATCATCAGGAGGAGCTATTTCATATATAGAAGTTCCTAACATGGAAAAGAACTTAAATGCATTAGAATCAGTTGTTAAATTCATATATGATAATATTCAATATGCAGAATTTAACACAAAATCAGATTATTGCCATGTTTGTGGATTTTCTGGAGAAATAACAATAAACGATAATAATGAATGGGAATGCCTAAATTGTGGAAATAAAGATCACTCAAAAATGACAGTTGTTAGAAGAACATGTGGATATTTAGGAGAAAATTTCTGGAATGCAGGAAAAACAAAAGAAATCAAACAAAGAGTAATGCACTTATAATCGAAGGGAGAAATTCGAATATGAATTATGCTGATATTAAAAGAGTAGATGTGGCTAATGGCGAAGGAGTTAGAGTTTCAGTATTTGTTAGTGGCTGTAATCATCATTGCAAGGGATGTTTTAATCAATGTGCATGGGATTTTAATTATGGAAACGAATTTACTGAAAAAGAAGAAGAAGAAGTAATAGATGATTTAAATCATGATTATATTTCAGGGCTTACTTTGTTAGGCGGAGAGCCATTAGAACCGATAAATCAAGAAGGTTTATTACCTTTAGTAAAAAAAGTAAAAGAAAAGTTTCCAGATAAAAAGATATGGTGTTATACAGGATTTGATTTTGAAAAAGACGTAGTAGGAAAAATGGCAAAAGAAAGTAATACTACAAAAGAATTATTAAAATACATTGATGTGTTGGTAGATGGTAAGTTTGAAGAAGATAAAAAAGACTTAAAGCTAAGATTTAGAGGATCTTCAAATCAAAGAATTCTTGATGTTAAGGAAAGTTTAAAAGAAAATAAGCCAATAGAATATAAATTATGATAAAAATATAACCGCTTGTTAATAAGCGGTTATATTATGGATGTAATTCAAAAAAGAACAAATCTAATATTTTAAAAGAGAGATTACTGGATTTATTAATATCCTATAATTTCATTGTACATATCTATTGCAAATTTATCAGTCATTCCAGAAATATAAAGTATTATTGCAAAATAATAATCTTTTGGATTACTAATGTCAAATAATATTTTATTCTTCAATTCTGATCTCTCTGAATGAACTGAATAATTATCAAGCCATTCAATGAAACCAGTAATCAAATTATAATAAAATTTTTTCATACCATTTAATTTAACAAATGTATTTTCTCCATCATATAGATTTTTTAAAATATCATATATTTGGTTAATAACAACACTAAAATATTTATCAGATGGTTTTAGAATATTAGAAAGATATATATGTTTATAATTAAATTGTTTTATTTTATTCATAAGATTTAAGGCTTCATCTGAAAAACATAACCCTTTATCAGGAGACGAATTGTTACATAAGTCATATATAAGGGTATTTATAATTACAGTATTATTTATTGTTCCACCTTTATATTCTAAAAGGGAATATAATTCATCTAGATGTTCATCAAGAATTCCAATTGATACAGCATCTTCAATATCTCTACCTATATAAGATATCTTATCAGCAATTTTAACAACACATCCTTCCCAAGTATATGGTTTAAATTGATTAGGATATTTATATTCAGTTAAATCAATAAATTCACTTCTAGGGAATAAAGCATTCTCATCTATTTCACCACAATGAGAAATTATACCATCTCTAACGCCATATGTTAAATCTAGGTTTTGTTTATAACCTTCTGTATCTTCAAGAAGTTCTATATTATCGACAAAATAAAGACCATTTTTTTCATGCCAGAATGAAGTTCCAATATCTCTTATAGAAATCTCATTTAAGATCTTTTCACCCTTATGTCCAAAAGGACTATGACCGAGGTCATGAGCGACAGCAATTGCTTTTGTTAATTCTTCATTTAATCCTAAATAATGTGATATTGTATAACTAATTGATTCTACATGATTAACATGTTCTATACGTGTACAAATATGATCATTTTGAGGAGAATAAAAGACCTGCGTTTTGTGTTTTAACCTCCTATAAGCATTACTATGGATAATTCTAGTGAAATCCCTTTCAAATTCTGATCTTATATCATTGTTTCTTGAATATAATGGATGTTCTCTTGAAATAATATTATTCCATTTTATATTTTCTGAATTAGCAGCCAATTTATTAAAAGAATTTTTCATGTTATCACCTCATAAAAAAATAATTAAAATAATAATAGCAATTTAATCTTTATTAGTCAACTAGAATCAAATAAAAATATGCACAAGACAGTAAAAAGAAAAAAGTTAGAACCCTTGAAATACTAGAAAAAATAAAAAACAAAAAACCGAACAAATTTTTGAAAAAGTATTGACAAATTAAATATAAAATTATAAAATAATACAAACAAAAGTTCAAACAAAAAATAAATAGGAGGTATTTTTTATGAAAAGAGTAAAAGAAAATATATCAAAACAAGTGAAAATTTTTGGGGTTAACTATGAATTAAAAATATTATATAGATATATTAGAAAACCAAACTTAAAATTAAAGACTAAAGAAATAGAAATATCTCTTCCATATAAATATAGAAAAATAGATAATAGCATTATAATAGATATCTTATTAGAGAAAATGTACAATGAAATAGCTAAAAAAGAATTAGAGATTATTATGGAAAAAGTGAGAACAACTTTAAAATTTGCACCAGAGGATTTAAAAATAATGAAACTTGATAAAAGATTAGCAAAATGTTTAGCTGGAAGATTAATAATTAATCCAGATATTGTAAAATATAGAAGAGAAATAGTTGAATATATAATATTTTATGAATTTTGTCTATTAAAAGTTAAAAGACATGGAAAAAAATTTTATGAAGTATTAAGACAATATATGCCAAATTATGAAAATTTTGAATATGAATTAGTTGGTATACAATATTAATAGATGTAGAAGAAAATATTCTACATCTTGTATTAAAGAGATAGTAGCGCGCGCTACTGATATTACTAATTATAAAAAATAAATATAAATAATATTTATAAAATTAATAAAGAAATTAGTAGATATCAATAAAAATTTTAAAAAAGAATCTAAAAGACTTAATTAAGGAAAAAATCTTTATAGAAAAAATTAATACTATATATGAAATAAGATATGGCCATATCAAGATTAAAATCAAATTGTTTAAGTTGTCATAATTAAGTATAAATAAATTATATTCCAGAAAATGGAAAAAATCAATACTTTTTTAAAAAAAAATTAAACTTGTTAAAAAACTTGTAATATATTGTAGAAGATAGTCGAAAAAAGTCACAATTTTATTTAGAAATGTGACTTTTTTCTTTATTTAATACTAATTCCTTATACTTTTGAGCTGCTACTTCTGGGTTGCATGGTCCATTAAAATCTTTAATAGGTGAAAATTCATCTTCTTTTTTTACTCTAAAGAGAGAAATATTATTAAAATATGAAAATGCATCAAAAACGAATTGTTCAAACTTATATATATTAGGCTTATCCGGAACTTGTTTCATACCCTCTTCATTAACAAACGCATTTTTCCTAAAAGCTCTATGATATGGCAATCTAATATCAGATAGTTTCCTTATTGCATTTAATGAAAATAAATGTGCAAGCATATTTGTTTCTCTATATAAATAGTTTCCTTTTTTATCAGTAAGAGATGATATCTGTTCTGTAAAGTTTTCACAATCAGCTATAGATGGTTTTCCGTTTTTTCTTGCAAAGATCCAAGAGATATCATTAGGATCTTCTTTAAATAATGTTTTTGAAGCTACACTATTTTTAGAAGATATAGTATATCCTATAAAAACAGGATCTAATGGATTGAGTAATACATTATCTACTCCACCAATAAATAACCATTGTAATTTTCTATTTTCCATATCTGTTATTAAATTAGCTTTTTTTAGAGCTCTAAAAACATTACCATTACCATTTGAAGCAAAATGAACTTTATATATTTCAGACAAAACAAGTTTACCATTAATATCAATAATAGGCATATTTTCTTGTGTGAAAAAATGAATGTTATTTCTATTATAATTAAAGAAATTATTTTGTTCAAAAAAATTTATAGTGTCAAAGTAATTTGATGTACTAGTCATAATATACCATGGAATATTTATTTTATAATTATTTGAATAATATTTTATATAATTACATAATATTTCAAATAAAGATATTTTAGGTTCTAGTTCTAAACAAAATGTTCCTTTAGGACCTTTAAAACCAAGTCTTGATCCCTGTCCACCTGCAAGAGTAATTACACCAATTTTACCTGATTTTATGGCTTTAATTCCACTATTATAGTACTGTTTAATTTTATTAGATGTAAGAGAAGCTTTATCTACATATTTTAAAGGTTCTATTTCTTCAGTAGGATTAGGATCTGAATTATTAAAAGAATCATATAATGTTAATAATTCATCAAAATCGATATTTAAAATTTGATTTAATAAATTTGACTTTTGTGTTTCTGTAAGTTCATTAATAAAATTGATTAAATGTTTTTGATTATATTTTTTTAAAATACTTTTTACAGTATTCAGTGTATCATCCATATAATAACCTCTTATTATAACTTATTTTATGTTAGCGTAATTTGTTGCACTTCTTAACTCTTTTATAACTTTATCTTTGCTAGGTAAAGTAGAAGATTCTAAAAGTTTAATTTCTTCTTCAATATTATAAGGTAGTCTAACTAAATTTATATCAATAGAAGAAAGTTCCATGCTATCATATTCACCTTCTAATATAACATATGATGCTAAAGTTGAGAACTTGTTAGTCTTATCATTATAATCATCATTAAGCATTTCAATAGGCATTCCTACACTACCAGGATTAAATATTGTTTTATTACGAACACGTAAAATATTAGGAGTATGAATATGTCCATAGCCAACTATATCAGGTATAGGGTCATTTGGCGATTTTCCTAAAAAACTAGTATTTTCAAACAATTGCATTGCATCATGAATTTCTGTTGCTGAGTATATAGTATTTTTATTTGAAAACATTGGATTAAAAATATAATCTAATCCAAAAGGAGAAGAGTGAAAAAGTCTAATTAAATATCCACTCATATAGAAATCATGATATATAGGTAGATTATAAATAAATGAAGCTCTTTCTTCACCTATTAAATCTCTTGTCCAGAATCTTCCTTTAGGTATATCAGGTCTAGTTATAGCTTCATCACAATTACCTTTTAAAATTACATCGCATTTTTCTTTAAGTAAATCTATAACCTGATCTGAATTACAGGACTTTAAAACACTATCACCTAAACAGAAAATTTTATTTATATTTCTTTTTTCTATATCAGCAATTACGGTTTTTAGAGCAGTAATATTTCCATGTATGTCAGAAATAATTGCAATTTTATCCATAACTACACCTCCATTTTTATATAATTATGCATATTATATTATAAATAAAATGTATTTTCAATATAAGATAAATAACAGTTGAAAAAATTTTGTAGGTTAGTCAATGATGTGTCACAATTTATTAAAAAATATATACTTTGAAATATCAAAACATATGACTGCGTTT
>CALXWP010000021.1 GCA_944392455.1 uncultured Clostridia bacterium | reverse complement strand
AATTAGGTGTAGATTCAAAACAAGCTGATCAACAAGTTAGAGGTACAACAGTACTTCCAAATGGTACAGGTAAAACATTAAGAGTATTAGTTTTTGCTAAAGGACCAAAAGCTGAAGAAGCTCAAAAAGCAGGAGCAGATTTTGTTGGAGCAGAAGAATTAATACCAAAAATTGAAAAAGAAAATTGGTTTGACTATGATGTAATAGTTGCAACTCCAGATATGATGGGTGTTGTAGGTAGACTTGGTAAAATATTAGGACCAAAAGGTTTAATGCCAAACCCAAAATCAGGAACTGTAACAATGGATGTTACAAAAGCTATAAATGATATTAAATCTGGTAAAGTTGAATATAGACTAGACAAAACAAATATTATCCATTTAGGCTTTGGAAAAGTTTCATTTGGTACAGAAAAACTATTAGAAAACTATGAAACTGTTATGAATGCTATTATAAAAGCTAAACCAGCAGCAGCTAAAGGACAATACATTAGAAGTGTAGCTATATCTACAACAATGGGACCAAGTATGTATATTGATCAAAAATAAATTAAATATATAGCCAAAGACAGTAAGCAATAAAATAAGTCTTACCGAGGTGTATGAATTGTACGGATTTTGTTTCTGTATATATATGCCTTGCAATTGGCTATATATACAGATTTTTTATTATATATCATTTAAGAAAAAGAGGTGAAACAAATTGGCTAGTGAAAAAATATTAAAACAAAAAGAAGAATTAGTAAATAATTTAGCAGCAGATTTAAAAGAAGCAAACTTAATCTTATTAGTAGATTATAGAGGTATAACTGTTGAAGATGTTACTAAATTAAGAAACGATGTAAGAGAAGTAAATGCTGAATATAGAGTTATAAAGAACAATATTATTAAAAGAGCTTTAAATGCAAATGGTGAAAATGGTCTAGACGAATTACTAGAAGGACCTACAGCATTAATCACAACTAAGGATGATTTCTTAACAGCTACTAAAGCTATATATAACTTTGCAAAAAATAACGATTTCTATAAAATTAAAGGAGGAATTATTGAAGGTAAAGTTATGACAGCTGAAGAAATAATCACTTTAGCAAAATTACCATCAAGACAAGAACTTCTTGCAAAACTTGCAGGTGCTTTACTTGGAAATATTACAAAACTTGCTGCTACACTTGACGCAGTTAGAGTTCAAAAAGAAGAAAATGCTTAAGATTTTTGCTTAAGTAAATTATATAAGATATTCATAAAAATTAATCGCAAACAGCCAAGTTTGCAAAATAAATTATAAGGAGGAATTTTAAAATGGCAAAAATAGATGAATTATTAGAAACAATCGATAGTTTAACAGTTGTTGAATTATCAGAATTAGTTAAAGGAATAGAAGAAAAATATGGAGTATCTGCAGCAGCAGTAGCAGCGCCAGCAGCAGCTGGAGCAGCAGCAGCTGAAGAAAAATCTTCATTCAATGTTGTATTAAAAGATGTTGGAGGAAACAAAATCCAAGTTATAAAAGTAGTTAGAGACGTTACAGGATTAGGACTAAAAGAAGCTAAAGATTTAGTTGATGGAGCTCCAAAAACAGTTAAAGAAAATGTAAGTAAAGAAGAAGCTGAAGAATTAAAAGCTAAATTTACAGAAGCAGGAGCAGTTGTTGAACTAGCTTAATTTTAAATTAAATGATAGATCAAATACACTTATATATTGATTATATAGGTGTATTTTTTTATTGTATAGGAAAGATCGACTTTTTCTTTGATATTTTAGTGCTTTAAGCGATTTTTCTGTATACAACAAGGCCTAAACTACCTTGGGCTGTCCGAGAAAAGTGAGTGACATGTATTTCGCCGTTTCTCCAGAGACTAGCTAAGCGAAATGCCTTTTTTATTTAGCTATATAATAATAAATAGAAATTAATATATAAAATAATAAAGCAGCTGTGTTAATCAGCTGCTTTTGAAAATAAAAGGGGATGTTTTACTTATACATAGTTGATAATGGAGTAACTTCTTATCAACTATGAACATATTATAAATGAGAAATTTGACCATTGTGTGAACTGAATGTGATAATACTGAAAAAAACAAGAATTTTTATTCTTGTTTTTTCATATATATAATTAATGAATATTTTGTTTATGGTTGTTCTTGAAGAGTAACATCAATATTTTCAGTTTTTCCATTTCTCCATATTGTTAAAGTTATTTTGTCACCAATTTTTTTCTGATTTTTAATTTCATTTAATTCATCCATATTTTCTACTGGATTTCCATCTGCTTCAACAATAACATCACCAACTTTAATTCCTGCTCGTTCTGCTGCAGAGAAATTTTCTAGTTCTTTTACATATATACCAACTGTTAAATTATATTGTTTTGCCATATCTTCTGTAATATCAATTCCTCCAATTCCTAAATATGGTCTTTTTACTTTATTATATTCAATTAATTGATCTGTAATATCTCTTGTAGAATTTATTGGAATAGCAAATCCAACACCTTCAACATCTTCACCTGATACTTTTAAAGTATTAATTCCTATAACTTGACCTTGACTATTAACTAGTGCACCTCCACTATTACCAGAGTTAATTGCAGCATTTGTTTGAATAGCTGTATAAGTATTACCATCAGAATCAGTTACTTCTCTATTTACAGCACTAACTATTCCATCAGTTACTGTAATTCCAAGTCCTAAAGGATTTCCGATTGCCATACAAAATTCTCCAACTTGTACAGAATCTGAATCACCTAGTTCAGCAGCAGTTAATCCGTCTTTTTCAATTTTTATTACAGCTAAATCAGTTTGCTCATCTGTACCTACTATAGTGGCTTCGTATTCTGTATCATCATTATATAGTTTTACTGTTATTTTATTAGCTTCGCCTAATTCATAGAAAGATGATGTAGTACTTGAGTTAACTACATGGTTATTAGTAAGTATATATCCATCTTCACTTATAATTACACCAGATCCTTGAGCTTCGGCCACACCTTGTGATCCATAAAAAATTGAATTAACTGAATAAGATACGCTAATACCTACTATAGATGGAAGCACTTTTTGTGCGACACCTACAGATGTGCCAGAGTAATCTAATAAAGATACTTGTTGGGTATTTATTTGAGACATTCCTTCCTCAATATTTGAATTGGAAAGAATATTATTTCTAATTGAAGGAATACCAAAACATGTTCCTACAACAATTCCAGCTCCTAAAATTCCACAAGCAAAAGGAAGTAAAACTAGTTTTCCAAAACCTGCATTAGATTTATTCTTTTTAGATTTATTTTTTTCAAATGAGCTGTAATTAGTATTAGATGTTGACTTTTTAAAATTATCATTATTGTTATTTCCTGAAATAATAGAACTAGTAGTTACATCTTTAACTACATCACTAGTAGGATTATTAGCCGAATTATTGCTTAAGTTAGAACTAATAATATTAGCATTAGAGCTAACTTCCATGTTAGAATTTGTTTCTTCTTTCATACTGTTCATATTATTATCATTATTTAAAATACTATTATTTTGATTATTAATGTTATTATTCTCTTCCATTATATGACCTCCTATAAATAATATTATATACTAATAATCATATATTATATATAATAATCTAAACTATATAAATATTACAATAGGTTTGTGTACAAAATGTGAAAAAAATGTGGAAATAAAAGAAAATAAATTATAAATAAGAAGCTAATTTATTGCAAAATTATAAATATCAATATATAATATGAAATGTGATTAATAAAATAAAAAATATATATAATTAAATAATGAAACAAAAGGGTGTGGATCATGAAAAAGAAGAGTTTGCTATTTACATATATAAAAATAATTATTGTAATAGGAATAATTGCTGTAGCAATATATTTTGGTATAAATTTTTTAGGTAGAGAGTATGATAAGGAAGCTTTTGAAACAGTAAAAACTGATATGTTATTGATACAAGCTAAAACAGAACTAATATCTCAAAAAGTAGAAATAGATGAAGAAGATGTAGAATATATAGGAACAAAAATTGATGAAAAAAAAGATGAAGACAGAATAAGAAATTTAATAGATAATCAAGTTATAGATATTGAGTCAAAAAAGAATAAATATTATTGTATTGACAATACTGATCTAGATGAGCTTGGATTAAATGATTTAGATATTGAAGACTATTACATTGTTGACTATAAGAATAATGATGTAATATATGTTAATGGAATTGAAAATAGTGAAGGAAAAGTAGTATATAAATTATCAGAAATGGAATAGAAAGAAAAGGAAGAAAAAATGAAAGAAAAAGAATATGAAAGATTAAAAACTATAAAGGAAATAGAAGAAAAACTATATATGGATGGAATAACAAGTGTTGCAGGAATAGATGAAGCAGGGAGAGGACCTTTAGCTGGTCCTGTTGTAGTAGCAGCTGTTATAATGCCAAGAGAATCAATGATAGAAGGAGTAAATGATTCTAAAAAAGTTTCTGAGAAAAAAAGAGAAAAATTATATGATGAAATCATAAATGAAGCAATTGCATATGGCGTAGGAATTGTAAACCAAGAAGAGATAGATAGAATTAATATACTTAATGCAACTAAAGAAGGATTAACTATGGCAATTAAAGAAATGGAAAAAGATCTAAAAGAAAAAAATAGAGAGTTTGAAAAACCGGAGATTATTTTAGTTGATGCATTAACAAAAATTGATACTGATCATATTCCATATAGATCTATAATTAAGGGAGATAGTAAAAGTTATTCTATTGCAGCAGCTTCAATAATAGCAAAAGTTACAAGGGATAGAATAATGAGACAATGGGATGAAGTGTATCCTGTTTATGGATTTGTTAAACATAAAGGATATGGCACAGCAAATCATATTGCGGCAATTAAAGAATATGGTTTATGTCCATTACATAGAAGAAGTTTCGTTAAAAATATTATAAAGGAATAAATATATGGTTAAAAATATTGTTTTTGATATAGGAAATGTCCTATTTGGATTTGAACCAAGTAAAGAAATAGAAAAAGCTGGAATTAGTTTAACTAAAATAAATTATATAAATAATATAATTGTACATGATGATTTATGGAATGATTATTTAAATGGATTAGTTACATTAAATAATTTAGAAAATCATTTTAAAGAATCATATAGAGAATATTCTGCTGAGATTGATATTTTACTACAAAAGGAAAATCAAAAATATATAATTGTAGAATTAAAGAGAAATACATCAATATTAAAAGTATTAATAAAAAAATATAATATATATCTATTATCTAATATTGCAAAAGAAACATATGAATATCTTAAAGAAACATATGAACTAATAAGTGATGTTAGAGGTGGGATTTTTTCGTATCAGGAACATATTAGTAAACCAAAAAAAGAAATCTTTCTTAAATTGATTAAAAAGTATAATCTTAGACAAAGAGAAAGTATATATATTGATGATAAAGTTAGGAATATAAAAGTAGCAAATGATCTAGGATTTATAGGGATAAAATGTGGATTAGAAGATGATTTAGAAAAACTATTAAACGAAGAAGGTGTTTTTATTGAATATACAAGAGATAATAGCTAATAAGAGGGATAAAAAAGAATTGACTAAAGAAGAAATTAATTTCTTTATTAAAGAATATACAAATTGTAATATAGAAGATTATCAAGCATCTGCATTAATAATGGCTATATATATTAATGGTATGAATGAAGAAGAAGTAACAAATCTTACTTTAGCAATGGCTCATTCTGGTGATATATTGGATCTATCAGAACTAGGAAATGTTGTAGATAAACATAGCACAGGAGGAGTAGGGGATAAAGTTACATTAATATTAGCACCAATTATAGCTTCTCTTGGAATACCTGTTGCTAAAATGTCTGGAAGAGGACTTCGGATATACTGGAGGAACAATTGACAAATTAGAATCAATACCAGGATATAATACAAATTTAAATGAAATAGAATTTGTTGAAAATGTGAAAAAGATAGGAATTAGTTTGATTGGTCAAACTTTAAATTTAGCACCAGCAGATAAAAAAATATATGCATTAAGAGATGCTACAAGTACAACAGAAAGTATTCCACTAATAGCATCTAGTATTATGAGTAAAAAGATTGCAGCGGGAGCTAATAAGATTGTGCTAGATGTTACTTATGGAAGCGGTGCTTTTATGAAAACTAAAGAAAAAGCACAAGAATTAGCAAGTACAATGATAAGAATTGGAAAACTTGCCAATAGAGAAACAATAGCAGTTATTACATCTATGGAAGAACCTCTAGGAAGATGTGTTGGAAATAGTTTGGAAGTAATTGAAGCTATAGAGTTTTTAAATGGAAAAATGGAGAATGATGTAAAAGATGTTGTTCTAAAATTAGGAAGCAATATGATGAAACTTGCAGGTAAAGGTGATAATCTAGAAGAAAACAAAATTAAAATGCTAGAAAACGTACAAAATGGCAAAGCACTAGAAAAATTTAAAGAGTTAGTTAAAAATCAATGCGGTGATGTTTCATACATAGAAGATATAAATAGGTTTAAAAAAGCAAAATATATAATACCAGTATATTCAGAAAAAGATGGAAGAGTGAAAAGTTTGAAAGCAGAATCAATAGGAAAATTATCTGTGCTCTTAGGAGCTGGTAGAATAAAAAAAGATGATAGTATTTATAAGGAAGTTGGAATAGTTTTAAATAAAAAAATAGGGCATAATGTAAAAAATGGAGATATACTTGCATATATTCATTCTAATGATGAAGATAAGGCAGAAAAAGCAAAAGAAGAATTAAAGAAAATATATGAAATAGAATAAAATAAAAAATACAAAGGTTATGAGTTAACTTTTGTATTTTTATTTATATCTAATTATTGTTATTAATATAAATTAAAAAATTATAATTTATTAATATTATTAAATTCAGAAAAACTATCTTTTGAAAGGTATCTATTTATATTTTTTATACTTATTCCAGTATCATATGAAATACTTTCTAAAGAATAGCTATTATCAGAATCTTCTAAGAAGTTTTTTAATTTTTTCATTTCAAAATTATCTTTTGAAGCACAATTTGGACAAACATCACCTGAACTTACAAAAAAACATCCACATCTACAACATTTATTAAATTGCATATAATTCACCCTCTTTAGATATTAAATAATTTTATGAAAATATTTTATCATAAAATTTAGAAAAAGAAAACATAAAATCGTAAATATTTTAAATAAATAAAAAAATAATATAAAATGAATAAATGAAACAAAAAAATAACAAATAAAATATAATAAATCTAACAAAATATGTAATAAAAATTGATAAAATACTTGAAATTAATGGATATATGTGATATACTATTATCTGTTAAAAATACACACACAAGCTAGTTTAAAGAGGAGTGCTTGTTTTATTTAAAGCAAGTCTTTTTAAATGTTTGACGCTTAGTGGAGGTAAAACAAAAAAGGAGGAATTAGATATGTCAGTAGTTGCAATGAAACAATTACTAGAAGCAGGTGTTCATTTTGGACATCAAACAAGAAGATGGGATCCTAAAATGGCTGAATATATATTCCAAGCTAGAAACGGAATTCACATCATCGATTTACAAAAAACATCAAAAAAATTAGATGAAGCTTATACTTTCTTAAAGGAACAAGCAGAAGAAGGAAAAACAGTTCTTTTTGTTGGAACAAAGAAACAAGCTCAAGAATGTGTAAAAGAAGCAGCTGAAAAATGTGGAATGTACTATGTTAACCAAAGATGGTTAGGAGGAACATTAACAAACTTTGGAACAATAAGAAAAAGAATTGAAAGATTAGCAGAACTTGAAAAAATGAGTGAAGATGGAACATTTGAAGTTCTACCTAAAAAAGAAGTTATTCTATTAAAGAAAGAAATGGAAAAACTAGAAAAGAATCTTGGAGGAATTAAAGAAATGAAAGAACTTCCAGGAGTAATGTTTATAGTTGATCCTAAGAAAGAAAGAATAGGAATTTTAGAAGCTAGAAAATTAGGAATTCCAGTTATAGGATTAGTTGATACTAACTGTAACCCAGAAGATGTTGATTATGCTATACCAGGAAATGATGATGCTATAAGAGCAGTTTCACTAATTGCTGATTGTATGGCAAATGCAGTTATTGAAGGTAGACAAGGTGAATCAATGGAAACTGTAGAAAACGAAATGACATCAGAAGAAAATGTAGAAGAAAGCAGTAGCATTGAAGAAGTAGTAGCTTCTGAAGAAGAATAATAAAATATAAAAACTAAAATTGATTAAATAAAAAGGAGGAGAGCTTCTTATCTGCTCTATCTCCTTATTTTTATAAAGGAGGATATTTTAATGATTACAGCAAGTCAAGTTAAAGAATTAAGAGAAAAAACAGGTGCAGGTATGATGGACTGCAAAAAAGTTTTAACAGAAACAAACGGAGATGAAGAAAAAGCAATCGAACTTTTACGTGAAAGAGGAATTGCAAAAGCAGCTAAAAAGTCAGATAGAATTGCAGCAGAAGGATTAGTTGAAACATATATTTCAGAAGACGGAAAAGTAGGAGTAGTTGTTGAGGTAAATGCTGAAACAGACTTTGTTGCTAAAAATGAAGAATTCAGAAATTTTGTAGCAGATGTTGCAAAACAAGTTGCATTAAAAAATCCAGCAAATGTAGAAGAATTATTAGCACAAGAATCTATATCAGAAGCAGGAAAAACAGTACAAGAAGTTTTAACTAATAAAATTGCAACAATAGGTGAAAATATGTCAATAAGAAGATTTGAAAGATTCGAAACAAATAACCTATTAGAAAGCTATATCCATGGAGATGGAAAAATTGCAGTTCTAGTTGAAATTGAAAATGGGACAAAAGAACTTGCAAAAGATATTTGTATGCAAATAGCAGCTGCAAGACCAGAATACTTAGACAAAGATTCAGTTCCTGAGTCAAGACTTGCTAAAGAAATGGAAATATTAAAAGCTCAAGCTATAAATGAAGGAAAACCAGAAGCTATAGCGGAGAAAATAGTACAAGGAAGACTTGGAAAATTCTATAGTGAAATTTGTTTAGTAGAGCAAGAATTTGTAAAAGATCCAGATATAAAAGTAGGAAAATTAGTAGCTGATAAAGGTGCTAAAATAGTAAGATTTGCAAGATTTGAAAAAGGTGAAGGATTAGAAAAGAAAGAAGAAAACTTTGCTGAAGAAGTTGCAAAACAAATAAAAGGATAATATATATTAAATATAAAAAAGGACTTTATAAAAAAGTCCTTTTTTGATATAATAATGGCGTAATTTGAATAGTGGAGATGTGGTTTGATGTTAATAAAAATTATTACCCTAAATATAGCTCATGGAAGAGGATTAGATGGAATAGTAGATATTGATAGGCAAGCAGAGGTTGTAAATAGATATAAACCAGATATAGTATTTTTACAGGAAATAGATATGTATACAAAAAGAGCAGGAGAAAGAAATCAAATAAGAGAATTTAGTAAAAAAACATATTTACCATATTGCTCAATGGAAAGTAATATAACATTAGAAGATGGGTATTATGGTGACGGAATTATAAGTAGATTCCCAATATCATTTTCAGTAAATTATTTGATGCCACTTACAGATTTAAAGCACGAACAGCGAGGAATATTATGTAATAGAATATCTATGGGAACAGCCAAGATAAATTTATTTTCCGTGCATTTATCAACATATTATGACAAAAGAGTATTGGCTTGCAAAGAGTTAAATCGAATTATAAATAAAATAGATAAAAATGAAATAATTATAATAGGTGGAGATTTTAATATAGGTGTAACAAGGTTAGGAAAAGGAAAATATACATTTAAGGAAGAAGAGGTGTATGAAGAATATAAGATACTAGGTAAAAGTTTGCTACGTGTACCAAATAAAGAAGATACTTGGTTTTCAAAATTAGGACAAGGCTGTATAGATACAATGTTCTATTCAAAAAACATACAATTATTAAAATATGAAACAGTTGATTTAGAAGAAAAGTCAGATCATAATGCAATATATGCTGAATTTAACATATAGGAGGAAAACATAATGGATAAAAAAACAAAAATAAAATTTCATATTCTTGCAATATTTGTGATAATAATTTTTTGTTTTGCAATAACACAAAAAACTTTACAAAATGACACATATTATACTATTGCAATAGGGGAACATATTTTAGAAAATGGTATTGATATGCAAGATCCATTTTCTTGGCATGAGGGTTTACCATATACATATCCGCATTGGGCTTATGATGTTGGTACTTACTTAGTATATGAACTTGGCGAAAGTATAGGAATAGGAGGATTTACTGCTATATATATAGCTACTGTTATTTTATCAATAATACTTGGATTAGTTATTTATTTAGTATTAAATAAGATATGTAAGAATGAGCTTATATCATTTTTCATAACATTAGCAATGATATATTTAATGAAAAGTTTTATAACTGCAAGAGCACAACTAGTTACATATATATTATTTATTTTAACGATATTATTTATTGAAAAATTTATAGAGACCAAGAAGAAGAGATACGCTGTAGGATTAATAATTATTCCTATAATTATTGCAAATGTTCATTTAGCCGTATGGCCATTCTATTTTGTATTATATTTGCCATATGTAGTTGAATATTTACTTGTTGTATTTTCAGAGCCTAATATATATTATAAAATTAATTTAAAAAACAATGAATCTAAATTAAAAAAGTTAAATAAGAAAATTAGCAATAAAACAGATGATGACAGGCAAAAATATGACGAGAAAATTAGTAAAATAAACAAGAAAATAGATGATTTAAAAGATAAATTAACTCAAGCCAAGGAAACAAAAAACAAAAGAAGAAAAAATCCATATAAACTAGTTATGGAAAAAAATGATAATGTTAAATGGCTTATTTTGATCATGATAATTTGTATATTTACAGGATTATTAACACCTTTAGGGGATACACCATATACATATTTACCAAAAACAATGGCTGGAAATACAATGAATAATATAAGTGAACATTTACCACTAACACTTATAGATGACTTGAAAACTTTAATTGTAATAGTATTATTTTTATTAATCTTAATTTTTACTGATGTAAAAATTAAGTTAAGAGATGTATTCATGCTATCAGGATTATTACTAATGGCTTTTATGTCAAGAAGACAGGTTTCATTATTTGTTCTAATAGGAGGAATTATATTTGCAAAATTAATAGTAGAGTTAGTTCAAAAATACGATAAAGATGGAACGAAAAAAGTGATGAAAGCAATGACGTCTATATTTGGAAAGATAATTACAGTTCTTTTAGGAATTTTAGTAAGCTTTATGCTATATAGAGGAAAAATAGGAGTTCCAATAGTTAGCGAGTCGTCTTATCCTGTAGATGCTTGTGATTATATATTAGAAAATTTAGATGTAGAAAATATTAGAATATATAACGAATATAATTATGGTAGCTATATGTTATATAGAGGTATACCTGTATTTATAGATTCAAGAGCAGACTTATATACACCAGAATTTAATGGTATTAAAAAAGAAAATGGTGAATATGAAGGAAGAGATATATTTACCGATTATTTAAATATATCAAGTATAGCAACATATTACGAAAATAAATTTGAATCATATCATATAACACATTTATTAATACGTAAAAATTCAAAATTAAATATGCTTATATCAAGAGATGATAACTATAAAGTATTATATAGTGATGAAAATTTTATACTATATGAAAGAGAATCAGCAGTAGTAAAAGAAATGTCAGAAGCAGAATAGGAGTATAAATTGTGAAAAAATTAATTGTAGATGAAGAAAATATTAGATTAGATTCATATGTGTCAAAAAAATGCAATGATTTATCAAGAACTATGATCCAAAAATTAATAGAAGAAGGAGATATATTAGTAAATGGCTTAAAAAAGAAAATATCATATAAAGTAAATTTAAATGATAAAATAGATATTGATATACCAGAGGCTAAAGAAACTGATCTGAAGCCACAAAATATACCCATAGAAGTAATATATGAAGATGATGACATAATTGTTGTAAATAAACCTAAAGGGTTAGTAGTTCATCCTGCAAATGGTAACCCAGATGGTACATTAGTAAATGCTATAATGGCTATATGTAAGGAAAGCTTATCTGGAATAGGTGGAGAGATTAGACCAGGTATAGTACATAGATTGGATAAGGATACTACAGGGGTTATAATAATTGCAAAAAATGACAAAGCACATATTAATATAAGTAAGCAAATAAAGGATAGACAAACAAAAAAAATATATATTGCATTAGTCAGAGGTGTTGTTAGTGAAAATGAGGCAACAATTAATATGCCAATAGGAAGAAGTACAAAGGATAGAAAGAAAATGGCTGTTAGAAAAGATGGAAAAGAAGCTATAACTCATTTTAAAGTTTTAAAAAGATATCCTAAATACACATTATTGGAAATAAAGATAGATACTGGTAGAACTCATCAAATAAGAGTACATATGGCAGAAATAGGGCACCCTGTAGTGGGAGATACAGTGTATTCTAATGGAAAAAATGATTTTGGTATTGATTCACAAATGCTACATGCTAAGAGCTTAGATTTTACACACCCTACTACTGGTAAAAGGATGCATTTAGAAGCGGAATTACCAAAATATTTTAAGGATATATTAGAGGGAGAAGAAATTGGAAGAAGTTAGATTACAAAAGTTTTTAGCAAATAATGGAGTATGTTCTAGAAGAAAAGCAGAAGAATATATTCTTAATGGTTTTGTTAGTGTAAATGGTAATATTGTTAAAGAATTGGGAACAAAAATAAATCCTGATAAAGATGAAATTGAATTTAAAGGAAAAAAAGTAGGAAAACAAGATAAGAAGGTATATATATTATTAAATAAACCAATAGGGTATGTTACTACTACAAAGGATCAATTTCGGAAGAAATACAGTTCTTGATTTAGTAAAAATAAAAGAAAAGGTATTACCAGTAGGGAGACTTGATATGTATACATCAGGAGCCTTGATTCTTACTAATGACGGAGAATTTATATATAAAGTTACCCACCCAAAATATGAAATAGAGAAAACATATAATGTAACAATTAATGGAAATATAACAGCAGAAGAAATTTCAAAACTTGAGCAAGGGGTAAAAATAGATGATTATATTTCTGGAAAAGCAAAAGTAAGAATCTTAAAAATAGATAAGGAAAAGAACATTTCAAGAATCGAAATAACAATTCATGAAGGAAAAAATAGAGAAGTAAGAAAAATGTGCAAAGCAATAGGAAAAAAAGTTTTAGCTTTGCATAGAAGTAAAATAGAAAAATTAGATGTAAAAAATATAAAATTAGGAGAATGGAGATATTTATCAGACAAGGAAGTAGAGCTTTTATTAAAAAGCAAATAAAAACAGTTACTTTCTTTCTAATGATATGTTGTATAATTTTAAAAAATATGTTAAAATAAAAGCGTTATAATACAAAATGTAGTACATTTATGTATTAAAGTATACCAAAAAGAGGAGAGATGAATATGGTAGAAGATAATGAAATAAAGGCGGTAGTATCACCTTTTGCTGTTAGAGATGGAGAAATAAAAACATTTGATGGTAAAGATGGATATGTATCTATGAATCAAATTATACATAAAATTAACATAGGTCATATAAATGATATACATTTTAAAATATTAGAATTAGTTAATGAATTTGAATTTATAACATCAAGACAATTATATCAAATGTTACAATGGAAGAATATTGAAATAGCTTCTCAAGATAAATTAAATAATAAATTAGATCAACTGATAAAAGCCAAAATACTTACAAGATATTATTTTAAAGGGGAAGATGGCAAAGGTATTTATAGAATATATTGTCTAGAAAAGATGGGAAAATATTTATTAAATTCTAGAGGAATAGAGTGTAAATGGCAACCTACAGATAATACAAAACCTGTTCCAATGATTAAAAAAAGATTAGCTGGAAATCAAACTATTATTGCTTATTTAAGAAAAGTAAAAGCTTTTGATTCATATAATATAAAACCAACAATTACTGCAAAGCAAACAGGAAAGATATTTAGAGCTACAGGCGGTAGTGTAAAGTTAACTAAAAATGGTAAGTCAATAGAATTTTTATTTGAAGTAATAAGAAGAGAAGAAGACTGGCAAAAGAAACTTGTTGATAAAATGAGATTATACAATGATTTTTATAACAACTTTGTATCAGGTGATTCTGGATTTTCTTCAATGCCACAGTTAATTCTAATTTGTGAAGATGACAAAAACATGGCAGAAGCTTTTAGAGAAATAATTATGAATAAAGTTGAAATATCAAAAATAAATCTATATTTTTCAACAGATTTAAGACAAAATCAAGAAACTCTTGATAAAACATTAGTAGAATTCAAATTAGAAGATGGTAAATACAAAATGGAAAATGTAGAAGTGAAATTATTAGGAATATAATAAAAAATGAGTAATATAAAAAAGATGAATTTTTTAAATTCATCTTTTTACTTTATTATATATAATAAGTTTATTTGCTATCATCATTTTTCTTTTTATTTAAATCAAAGACAATTGCATCTCCATTATTTAAGAAATATTTTGAATCAGTACTATCCGTTTTTATAGGATCAACTTCTCCTGTTGTGTCATTAACATTATTATTTGTTGTTGCTGCTGCAAAGTTTCCTCTAAATTTATCTGCAAAAGAAGCTTTCTTAGGTCCTTCTGATATTCCATTAGTAAATTTTTCAAAATTATATTCTTTTAATTTTTTTGGTTCTTTATATTTTGCTTCTAAGAAATCAAGTTTTCCTTTAGCAACATAACTTTTTCCTTTACTATCTTTAACTTTAAATAAAATTTGTTTTCCTTTTAAAGACATTATTTTTCCAGCAGTATAATTTGGTTTCCATTTGAATACTATGTTACCGTATTTTGAATCATATCCATAATTATCTTTACTCTGATCAGTTTCATAGTTGTTATTCCAAGTCCATTCTCTTTTGTCTTGTAATTCTGTTTGCCACCATTCAACATCTTCTGGTAATGCATTACCAAATATTGCTTTATTTACACAGTTGGCTAATATTTCGTCTTTAAAGTTACCTTTCTCGTCAGAAAGTTGTGATAATGTTTGTGCAGATAATATATTACCAACTTTATATTTTCTGTATACAGTAAATATTGGTTCTATTGCTTTACACAAATATTCTGGGAAATCATCAATGTATAGAAAATGAGGTATTCTTGTCTTATCATTTCCAGGTCTTGAAAGTACAGATTGTTGCATTAATAGTAAGAAGAATATACCAAATGCTTTATGAGCATTTGCTCCTAAATCTCCTCTTCTTGTGCATACAAGTGTAATTTCACCATTTTCTAGTACTTGGTCATAAACTAGGTTATTTGTTCTGTTACAAAGTATATTTTTAACACCGGGATATCTTAATAAATTATCTAATTCTGCAGAAGCACTAAATACTGAAGCTTTTGTATTTGCTAAGTCATGACCATCTGCATAGAAATTGTTTTCAAAATATTTTATTAAGATTTTATATTTATCTGCAAGTTCTGGTATCTCTTTCATTTGATTACACATATCTTCTACCAATGAGAAGTCATTCATCATATTTAATAAATCTTCTAGGTTTGGTAGATCTCCTTCGTGTAATCTAGGATACATTTCTTTTAATAAAATAGAAAGGTTTTCAATAATTTGAATTGCAGCATTTTCTCTAAATGCCATTTGCAAGTCTGGTCTACTTGTTGAATATAATCCTTTTAAAACAGATGATATAGCAATACCAGTTTTTATTGGATCTTCATAAACAAATGGATTCATTCCTGGAGAATCTGCATTGTTTGGATCTATTAAATTAACTTTAAGTTTATAATTTTTTGCAACTTTTTGCATTTTTTCAATAGATTCATAATCGGCAGATAGATAAGTTAATCCAAAATTTCTATAAACATATTTACCACCAGAAGAACTTAATATCATTTTCTTCATATATGCGTTATATAAATCAGTTTTATCTGGATTTGGAGTTAACATATCTAAAGAAAAGTTTTCATTTAAGAATGTGTTGTCATATGGGCAGTTTAATGTTGCAATTCCAGTTCTTAATGCTGTATATCCCATTTCTTTTGATATTTCTTTAAAGAAATATTTCCTATCCATATCTCTAGCTATCATAGGTTCATAGATCATTGTGGTTTTTCCAGAACCAGATACACCAACTACTAAGAATGATTCCAATCTCTTCGTTTCAGGAATAACTACATCTTCTCCTGATTCAGTATCTACACAAAGCGTAACTTCACAAGAATATTTTCCAGTATCTTTAGGCTTTCCTGCTAAGCTAATTCCACCATAATCAAATATAGAGTCTTTTAAATCCTTTGTATCATTAATTGTAAATGTAAGCCATTTAAATACTTTATAGAATGAAACAATAGGTATATAAAGTGATATAGCAGTAAATGCAGGTCTAAACAAATTAGAATATTCACTGACAATTTCTGCATAATTTGGAACCGAGAGAATTGCAGTCCAAGCAATTGAATTTAATCCTTGGACAACAAATGATACGATTAAAATATATAAACTAATTATATATGTATTAAAAAAACGTAGTTTATCGACATCTGCTTTTGCAAATTTTGAACCAAATGAAAAATAAAATGCAAATATTAAAGCTGCAAAAGCTAATGTATATTCAATTGGTCCCCAATAAGAATAAGCAACACCTGTGAAAATCATAAACATTAGTTCTACTAATCTATCAACAAGTATATAAGCAGAAATTAATGTTAAAATAAATGTTGCAAAAGTATTTCTATCGGTTTTTAAAAACTTAAGAAATTTATCTATATATTTCAATAATTTCACCACTTTCAAATAATATAAAATACTACATATATATTATCTTATAAAATTTGAAAAAAAACAATACTTTTGTAAAAAAAACCTTTAAAAATGCATAATTTTAGTAAAATAATACTAGAATAAATAAAGAAAATTTAGAATAGTATTAAGTATGAAAAAATTACTTAATAATAAAAATAGAAAAATAAAAAAAACAAGTTTTGCTAAAAATATTATTTCTTTATTAATAGCACATGTTTTTATAAAATTAATAGGATTTGTTAATAAAATATATCTAACTAATAAAGAAGGTTTTGGAGATGAAGGAAATGCGATCTATTCTAGTGCATTTCAAATCTATACTTTATTTCTTACTATATCTTCAATAGGAATACCAAATGCAGTATCAAAACTAGTATCAGAAAGATTAGCAATTGGTGATAGCAGAGGAGCGCATAAGATATTTAAAATAGCATTTATAACATTTGGTATTATAGGATTTATTTGTTCTCTAACACTATATTTGTCAGCAGAATATATATCATGTACATTAATCCAGATACCAGAAGCTAAGCTTAGTTTAGAGGCTTTATCTCCATCGATATTTTTTGTTTCTATAACATCTGTAATAAAGGGATATTTCAACGGAAGAGAAAATTTAAATGTTGGAGCTAATTCTCAAACTGTAGAACAATTTTTTAGGACATTTTTAACAGCCATATTAATTGAATATATAGCCCAAGTTACAGGATTTAATACTAAAGTAATGGCAGCAACAGCAGCAATTGCTTCAACTATTTCTGAAATTGTTTGTTTTATGTATTTATATAAATACTATCTAAGAATGAAAAGAGAAATTGGTAATGAAATTAGACAAAGCATAAATTATAAATATAAAGGAAGAAGAAAAATACTAAAAGAAATATTTTCAGTATCAATACCGATGTCTATTGGGCCAGTAATTGGAGGAATAAATAAAAATATAGACTCAATAACAATTATGAGAGGATTAAAACAGTTTATAACAGAAATAGAAGCAAAAATTCAATATGGTATACTTACAGGTAAGGTTGATACTATAATTGCTTTTCCATTATCATTTAATAGTATATTTAGTAGTATATTGATACCAGCTGTTTCGTCAGCAAATGCTAGTGGGAAATTTTTAAATGCAAATAGAAAAATTGAGTTTTCTATTCTTATGTCTGTATTGATAGGTGTTCCATCAGCTGTCGGAATAATTTTTTTTGCGGAACCTATTTTAGAATTATTATTTCCAAATCAACCAGACGGTGCAGTTTTATTACAAATAAGTGCAAGCTCTATAGTTTTTACTATGATTAGTCAAAATGTGAATGCAGTATTACATGGATTAGGTAAAACAATTATAACTATATTTATATTAATTATAGGTGTTATTGTTAAAATTATATTAAATACTTGTTTACTTAATATAGATCCTAATGAATTTATATTAGGAGGAATTAGGGGAGCTGCTTTTGCAAATACAGTTTCTTGCATACTAGTATGTATGATAGAAATTATTATTATGAAAAAATATATAAATATAGAATTTAACATAAAGAAATTTATTAAGCCAATAGTGTCAACAATTATTATGATGATTTGCTTAATATGCACATATAATATACTTTTAGGTATAGTTTCTAAAAAGATGTGTATACTAATATCAATACTGATTTCAATTATTATATATTGTATGATGTTAATAGTTTTAAGGACTTTTTCAAATGATGAAATTAAACTATTACCATGCGGAGAAAAGCTATACAAAGTACTTAAATTCTTAAAAATATATAGTTGAAAAATAGATAAATTTAAAATAAAAAGTAGTAATATGAAAAAAATAATAAAAAAAAGAAGGATTTTCTAGAAGTTTGGAGAATATTGATAATAGTAGATAGCGTTTATGGTCTACATATGAAAATCTTATAGGAGGTAATTAAAATGAACAAATCAGAATTAATCGCAGCTATCGCAACTAAAACAGGAGAAACAAAAAAAGATGCAGAAGCAACATTAAACGCTTTTATAGATGTTGTAACAGAAGCATTAGTTAAAGGAGATAAAGTTCAATTAGTTGGATTTGGATCTTTCGAAGTTAGAAAAAGAGCTGCTAGAAAAGGTAGAAACCCACAAACTAAAGAAGAAATAAAAATACCAGCATCTAAAGCACCTGTATTTAAAGCAGGAAAAGCATTAAAAGAATTAGTAAATAAAAAATAATTCAGATTTATATATAAATATATGAATTCATATAAGATATAGGAAAATCCTATATCTTTTTTTTAACCAAAAAGTTTAAAAATATATTTATTTAATATTGAATGTATTAAATATTATGTGATAAAATAAGTACAGAAAAAAATAGGAGGTAATTTTATGGAAAAATATAAATGTGTTGCATGTGGCTATATTTATGATGAAGCAGTAGAAGAAGTAAAATTTGCTGATTTACCAGATGATTGGGTTTGCCCTTTATGTGGTGTGCCTAAGAGTGCATTTGTTAAAGTAGAGGAATAAAATTAAGTATTAAACTATGACTATTAATGTTATATAATTGCATTAATAGTTATTTTTATATTAAAAAATGACGAGTTCAAAAAATTAAAAAAGTTTTTGAATAAGTATTGACAAAATGCATACAAAAGTAGTAAAATAATACTTGTCAGTTCAAATAGATGCAGATGTGGCGGAACTGGCAGACGCACAGGACTTAAAATCCTGCGGTTGAATAAACCGTGCCGGTTCGATTCCGGCCATCTGCACCATTAGAACACCAAGTGTTTCGGAAGATTCAAACTTGGTGTTTTAATTTTAAAAATAGTCAAAGTTCTAACAAAAGTTCTAACACTTTTCCAAAATTAGAATTTTTATTAAGTTAGAAATGTATTTTTAGAAACAAGTTACCTAAAGTGCGAGTTTGGTAATTTGTTCTTTTTTTGTATCTAGTGCTAATTTGTTTTCAATCACATTTGCAGAAATTCTTTTATTTTCTACATCTGCATGAGCATATCTTAATGTAGTTTGAAAATTTGAATGACCTAGCCATATTTGTATATCTTTTAATGGTACACTATTTCTAACAAGCAAAGTTCCACAACTATGTCTTAAATCGTGTAATCTAATATGCCTTAAATTATTTTTATCTAATATTTCACTAAATTT
>CALXWP010000020.1 GCA_944392455.1 uncultured Clostridia bacterium | reverse complement strand
TTTTTACTATGTTTTTTTCTATAATTTTTTTATTAACTTAGCATACTAGCAAGTTCCATTTCTTCTTTACTAAGATCGAAGTTTTTTCCATTATTTTTTATTAATGTATGTAAATTTTCTATTGTTCTTGCTTCCTTTAATGTTTCTTCCATCGGAAGTAATTCTTCTAAACTCTTTTCTATTTTCTTATATTCTTGTTCCATTCCTTCGAAATCTTTGTTATCAAAGTATCCCTTCCACTTTTCTTCATATTCTGATAATTTATCTACTAATTCAATTTGATTAGTAAATTCTTCTTCTATTTGATTACTAACATTATCTAAAATTGCATCTTTTCCATTAATTATTAAATCCGCAATTTTTTCGTCTATTATTCCTTTTTCATTTGTTTTATTTATAACTTTATTTAGTACATCTGAAATACCGTCTATTATTCCTCCATTTTTTATTGCATCTCTGGCTTGCGAAATATTATCAAAGTTTCCAGTAAATATTCCTAAAACACTTTTTCCTAAGTCAATTGCTCCATCTACTGCCGTAGTAATTCCTTCTTTTAGGCCTTCTTTTAACAAAGAATCTTTTACTTCTATAACCCCGTCTTCTACAACATCTGGTAACAACATTCTTAATCCAACATCAAGTGCTGAATCTACAATTTTTCCTAATGTTGATTCTAAAAAGTTTTTTTGTTCATCTTCTTTAACTGTAGTATTATTTTCTATATTTAAATTATTATTTTCTATTTCCATAGATACCTCCTTATATCTTATCTATTAAATTGACTATTTTTAAATATTCATTTCTTATCTTTTTTAATCTATTAAAATTTTTATTGTTTTTATTAATTAAACAATTGTATTTCTCATCATCTTTTAAATAACCTATAATTTCTATTTCATTAAAAATATTTTTTAATAATTTAATATTTATTGAGAATTTACTAAATTTATTAAATATAATTTTTAATTTATTTTCTTTTATATTTAATTTATTTATGTAATTATCCAATAAATTAACTGATTTGTTTATTTCTAATAAATTACATCCAGATATAAATAATATACAATCACTATTATTTATGATCTCATATCTTTTTTCCATGTTATCTATCAAATAACTATCATATGAATTTGTATCAATAAAAATATAATCATAATTTTTTCTATTTTTTATTATTAATAAATTTATTTTATCTATAATATCTTTCTCATCTATATCAAAAACATTTGGTGAAATTATTTCTAAATTTTTATTAATTTTTATTTTATAATTTTCTTGTTGGGATTTTTTTACACCCAGAATTGAGTGTATAGAATTATTTATTAAATCTAAATCTATTATTAATATCTTTCTGTTTAAATATGATAATGTTTTAGATAAATTTATTATGATACTACTTTTTCCTATACCATTTACGCCAATTGTATATATAACTATACATTTTTTATAATATTTAATATTTTTATTATCATTTACTTTTCTAATATTTTTTTTATTTAATAAATATTTAATTTTATTTATTATTTTATTATTTATTTTAATTTTTTTTAATTTAATATTTAATATATTTTTTCTTAGCTTGTTTATTTTTTTATTATATTTTAATAATTTTTCATTATTTTCTATATCTTTATTTTCTATAAAATTTTTTCCCTGGTTGTTTAGAATATTTTGTACTGTATTTTCTATCATTTCTTTATCATATAATATTTTAAAATAATATTTATTATTTATATATTTATTTTTTTCTTCTTTTCTATTAATAACTAATATTATTTTTATTTTATTATTAATTTCTTTTATTTTTTTTACTAGGTTTTCAAAAGATATTTCTCCTTCTATGTTTTTGTTTATGAAAATAAAATCTACATTCTTATTATCTTCTAATATTTCGAGTATTCCTTCTTTATATTGAATATCTTTTGAAACAATTTCAATATTTTTTATTTTTCTCAATTCTTTATTTATATTTTCATTTTCTAGTGCCGTTATAATTTTTAACATAATATCTTCCTTATTCATTTTTCATTTTTAAATTTTCTATAATTTCAATTTCATAATCATCCGCATCTATTCTATTTAAAATATGTTCATTTCCTACAAACATTAAACATTCACCTCTCTTTAAGGACTTTATTTCAACTTTTTCTTTATCTGACAAATCTGTATATTCACTTAATATTTTTATATTTTCCTCTTCTAGAGAAAAAAAAGTTTTAATACTCGAATTATTTAAAATACTTTTTCCATATGTTCCTTCTTCTAACCCAAAAATATCTGACACATCTTGAGTAATTGCTACTCCGCTTCCTCCATATTTTCTTATGGTTTTAAATATTTTGTATATAAAACTAGCAACATCTTTATTTGAAGTAACTCCTATTAATCTCCATATTTCATCTAAGTATATTGCTTTTTTAGATTTTCTATCTTTTTTTATTTTATCCCAAAATAAATCTGTAAATAGATACATTCCGAATTTTAAATTTTCTTCTCCTAATTCATAAACATCTGCAACTATTATTTTATTATTAAGTTCCACATTAGTATAATTATTAAAAAATTTCAATGATCCTTTAATAAAAGGAATTAATTTTATTTTAAATACCTCTGTTCTTTTATCTTCTCCTAATAGATTATAAAAATCTTCTAAAATTGGCATATCTTTACTTTCTTTAAATAGAAATTTTTTTTCTTTTTCGTCCATTTTATATAATGTTTTATCATCAAATGATATATTCTTTTTACTATATAACTCTATTAGTTTTTCTTCTAATAATGCTTTTTCTTCTTCATTTATTTTTCCAAATATCAAATTAAAGAAACCAATTAATTTTCCTATTTTATTTGATAAATAGCCACTTTCTTCATCTTCCAAGCTCTCTTCTCTAATATCTAAAACGTTTATATATGTATTAGATCCAGATCCTATTTTTAATAAAGTTCCATTTAAGTTTTTACATAAAATATCATACTCTCTTTCTGGATCTATAATATACTGCTCTATACCTAATAGTCTATATCTTAAAATTAATAATTTTGTATAAAAAGATTTTCCTGCTCCTGAAGTTCCAAACACACACATATTTGCATTTTTATATTTATTTGTATTATATCTATCAATAAATATTAAAGAATTATTATATATATTAGTTCCTACAAAGATTCCTTTTTCATCAAATATAGCTGATGAAATAAATGGATATGTTGCCACAATCCCTTGAGTTAAAATATTTCTTTTTGAAACTTCTTTTAATAATTTATGATTTTCCATAAGTGGCAAGCATGCCCTATAACCTTCTTCTTGTCTAAAATAAGCTCTTCTTGTTTGCAATCCTTTACTCTGAAGGATTCCTTCAATTTTATTTAATATTTGTTCTAATTCTTTTATACTATTGGCATATGTATTCATATATATGTATAAATAATATATTTCTTCATTATTTACTTGTAGTTCCTTTCTTATATATTTAGCATCATTATATGTAAAAGCGATTAAATCAATATCTTGTTTGTTTTGATTACTTGATTTTAAATCTACTCCTGTATTTCCAATATGATATGTAAGTTCTCTTATTGCTTTATATGTATCTTGTTTTTCATAAAATATTGATATATTGATATTAATATTTGTATCTATAATTGATTTTAAAATAATATCATTCTGTTCTCTATAATAATTAACTATTAAAATAGTTGAATAATATATATTATCAATTTCTATAAATTTAGGATTTGATAAATTTATATATGAAGGAGATAAAAAATCCTTATTTGAAAAACTTCCATCCTTTATAAAATTTTCATTTTTATTTATTTTTTTATTTTTTTTCATTTTTTCCTTTCTAAAATATTTTTTAATTTATTTTTATTTTTTATTTAATTATTCATTTTATATAAACTTTAATAATTAGATGATTTTTATTATTTTATTATTTAAATATTTATTTTTTGTTTGTCTTTTTGTCATTCTGTTGTTTTATTTTACAAATTAAATCTAAAACATTTAAATCATTTATAAAATAAAGCTATAAATAATATCATAGTACATTTCTTATGTTTATCTTATTTTTATTAATATTTATTAATATATATTAATATATATTATTTTATTTCTTATAAAAACCTGAATTCCGTTATACTTTAAGTTGTATAATAAAATCTAAAAGTCTGAATTTATCTTTTATTTTAAAAATTTTTTTGATCAAATTCCTATTATTTTTAGTTGTTTTTTTTATTATGATTATTCATGAGTGATTTTTATTAATCTTAGCAGATTGCTTTTTTGACAATTTTATATAATTTGCTAAATTATTTCTTTTTAAGTTTTTTAATAAAATTTTTGTAGTATTTTTTAATTATTAAAATATATTCTATTATTAAAAAATGAAAATAAAATATTTATAATTTCTTCTTTAATAAAAATATCTTGAACTATATTTCCACACCTTGACAAACATTCTTTTAATTTCAAAAAATTATTATTTAAATTTTCTATTGCTAATGATTCTATATCTATTTTTTCGTTATTTTTATCTTCATATTTTATAATTATATAATAATTTTTTGATGATGACTTTTTTTCATTATTTAATTTTTTTATAAATTTAATATAATTTTCAGAAATCTCTTGTATCTCTTTTTCTTCATTTTTTAAATTTTTTTCTATTTCTAAAAAATGTTTAGATAAATCTTCTTTATTACTTTGTATTAAAATTTGAAAATCAAAATTACAGGTTTTAAATAGAATTCTGTATGAATTTAAAATAGATTCTTTCTCTAGATTAGATTTTAAGTTAAAATTAATTGGTCTAACTTTTAATATTTTTAAATAATTTTTTTTATTTATTTCTATTATCCCATTATTTAAAATTCTATTAATATTTAACCATTCTTGAGTGGTTTTATTTTCAGCTTTATTTTTTATGATTATTGTATACCTCCTTTTATTTTATTTTTTATTATAATTGGATTATTTTATAAGAAATAATTTCTTAGATCTAAAAATAATTGAATAAAATTTATATTTATCTTATAACACGAATATAAAAAGTTTGCAAGAAAAATCGTATTCTTATTTTCGACATTTTTCTATTTTAAATATTTAAAACTATATAAAAAAAGGAATAAATTACTCTAATAATCTATTCCTTTTATATTTTATTTATAATTATATATCAAGGTTTTTAACATATTTTGCATTTTCTTCAATGAACTTTCTTCTTGGATTTATATCATCCCCCATTAATATTGTAAATATTTCGTCTGCTTTTATAGCATCTTCTAATTTTACTTTTATTAATATTCTTTTTTCAGGGTTCATTGTTGTCTCCCATAATTGCTCTGGATTCATTTCTCCAAGACCTTTATATCTTTGAATATTTACTCCATCTCTTCCCATTTCATTTAGATGTTTTGTCATTTCTTCATCTGTATAGCAATATATATCTTGTTTTCCTTTTTTTGATAATTTATATAATGGTGGTTGAGCAAGATATACATTTCCATTTTCAATTAAAGGTCTCATATATCTGAAGAAAAATGTTAGCAATAAAGTTCTAATATGTGCACCATCAACATCGGCATCAGCCATTATTATTACTTTTCCATATCTTATTTTAGATATATCAAAATCAGCACCAATTCCAGCTCCAACCGCTAATATTACTGGTTGTAATTTATCATTATTGTATATTTTATCAGCTCTTGATTTCTCAACATTTAGCATTTTTCCCCATAAAGGAAGAATTGCTTGAAATCTTCTATCTCTACCTTGTTTTGCACTACCTCCAGCTGAATCTCCCTCAACTATATATACTTCACATTCTGAAGCCACTTTACTACTACAATCTGCTAATTTTCCTGGTAATGTAGATGTTTCTAAGGCACTTTTTCTTCTTACTAATTCTCTTGCCTTTCTTGCAGCTTCCCTTGCACGTGATGCACTAATACATTTTTCTAGAATTGCTTTTGCTACTGTAGGATTTTCCTCTAAGAAATTTGATAAAGCTTCATTTACAGCACTACTTACAATTCCTGTAACTACACTATTACCTAATTTAGTCTTAGTTTGTCCTTCAAATTGAGGTTCTTTAACTTTTACAGAAACTACTGCTGTAATTCCTTCTCTAATATCTTCACCTTGTAAGTTTCCATCTTTTTCTTTCAGTAAGTTATGTGATTTTGCATAATCATTAAAAGATTTTGTTAAAGCTCTTTTAAATCCTTCTAAATGTGTTCCTCCTTCAACAGTGTTTATATTATTAACAAATGTAAGTATATTTTCTGAATATGATGTTGTATATTGAATTGCTATTTCTATAGGAACTTCTCCATCTTTTTCTATATAAATAGGAGTTTTATGTAATTTTTCTTTGTTTTTATTTAAATATTCAACAAAAGATTTTAAGCCACCTTCAAAATGAAATTCTGCTTTTTTATTTGGTTCCACTCTTAAATCTTCTATATTAATTTTTAAACCTTTTGTTAAAAATGCTATTTCTCTAAATCTCTCTTCAAGAGTAGTATAGTCATATTCTAATGTTTCAAATATAGTAGAATCAGCTAAAAATCTAACTTTTGTTCCTGTTTTTTTAGAGTCTCCAATTTTAGTTAATTTTTCAACTGTTTTTCCTCTATTAAACTTCATTTGATAAATGCCACCATCTCTTTGAATTGTTACTTCTGTCCATTCAGATAATGCATTTACAACAGAAGCACCAACACCATGAAGTCCTCCTGATACTTTATATCCACTATCTCCACCAAATTTTCCACCAGCATGTAATTTTGTATAAACTGTTTCAGCTGCAGATATTTTTGTTTTTGGATGTATATCAACAGGTATACCTCTTCCGTTATCTTCAACAGATATTATATTTCCTGGTTCTATCTTTATATCAATTTCCGTACAATATCCTGCCAAAGCTTCATCAACACAGTTATCAACAATCTCATATACAAGATGATGTAAGCCTCTAATTGAAACACTTCCTATATACATACCTGGTCTTTTTCTTACGGCTTCTAGTCCCTCCAATACTTGAATTTGATCTGCCCCATATTCATGCTCGTATTTTTCCATTATCTCTCCTCCTACTTAGTCTTTTCTTATTTACGTTTCTTATTACTTGCTCTTTTTGCCAATGTTGCTGAAGAAATATTAGTAATATATGCTAAATTTTTATTTAATATTATTAATGATTTCTTATTTTCATCTGATACATCTATTATTTTATCACTAATTCTTAATTTTTGTAATATTTCTTCTACATTTTTCTTTTTTCTTAAAGAACCTATATCTAATATTGCAATAATATTTTCTGAATTTATAACAAGATCTTTTCCTATATGAACATACATTAGAAAACTTCTCCTTTTCTTATATTATATATATTATAATCCAAGTCAGGTAATTCTATTTTTTCTGTCCCAGTTAATATTACTTGTGTATTTTTTATATTGTTTAAAAAGTTTTTTCTTCTTTTTTCATCTAACTCAGACATAAAATCATCTAGTAATAATATTGGATATTCTCCAATTTCATCATAAATTACATTTAATTCTGACAATTTTAAAGATAATATAGCTGTTCTATTTTGGCCTTGTGAACCATAAGTACTTACTTCTTTCTCATTTATATATATCATAAAATCATCTCTATGTACACCCTTTGTTGTAAAACCTTTTATAATATCCAGTTTTCTTCTTTCTTTTAATTCTTTTAAATATTGATCTTTATTTTCACAATTTGATATATATTCAATTTTTAAAATTTCTTTTTCTTCTGTAATTTTACTATGTATTACATTTATTTTATTAGATATTTTTTCTATAAACTCTTTTCTATATAAATATACTTTTTCTCCGTATTCTGCTAGTTTTTCATCCCAAATTCCAAGAAGTTCTTCTGCTTTGTTTTCTTCTTTTATTTGTCTTAAGTAATTATTTCTTTGTTCTAAAGTCTTTAAATACATATTTAAGTTATACACATAATTAGGTCTTAATTGACCTATCATAATATCTAAAAATCTTCTTCTTTTTGTTGGGCCTTCTCTTAATATATTTATATCTTCTGGTGTAAAAATTACTATATTCATATTGCCTAATAGTTCACTTAATTTTTTTAATTTAATACCATTTAAGCTAACTTGTTTTCTATTCCCTATTTCAATTTTTATTTTCCCATCTCTATCTTTTTTTTGATAAAAAACTTCAACAAAAGATTTATCTTCATTAAACATTATCATTTCTTTTTCTTTTGAAGTTCTAAAAGATTTTCCAAAACTACAAAGAAAAATTGCTTCTAATATATTTGTTTTTCCTTGTGCATTATCTCCATATATAATGTTTATATTTTTATTTAATTCTAAATCTAATTGTTTATAATTTCTAAAATTGTTTAATTTTATTCTTTCTATATACATTTCTGTGTCCTTTTTTTCTGTAGTTATTAACATTTCCTTAATAATATGTTAATAACTTATTATCTATATTGTTACTAATTTGTTTTTGCACATTTTTATGTTTTTTTTCATCTTTTATCCACATTTTTGTGGATAACTTGTTTGTTTTTTCTTCTTTTATTGAATAACTATTCTTTCATTCTTATAGGAAGTACCATATAAATATAATCTCCACCTTCTTCGACTGGTCTTATTATACATGGTGATATGCTAGTACCAAAATCAATGAAAACTTCTTGATCGTCTATTGCTCTTAAAGCATCTAGAAAATATTTTGGATTAAATCCTGCTTCTAAATTTTTTCCTTCAGTTGTTACATACATTTCTTCTTTTGCATCACCAGTTTGATTTGTACAAGAAATTGTAACTTTTCCAATATCAACATTAACTTTAACTGGATATTTCTTTTCTTTTTCAATACTTGATGAAGAAATTAAACTTATTCTTTCAAAACAATTTTGAATGGCACTTTTATCCACACGTATTCTTGTTTCCCAATTTTCTGGTATTACACTAGAATAATTTAAAAATTCTCCATCTAATAATCTTGTTACTATTTTACAATTTTCCATTTCAAATAAAGCTTGATTTTTTGCAACTCCTATTTTAATAGAATCATATGAATCTAATATTATCTTATTTATTTCATTTAAAGTTCTTCCTGGAATTACAGCTGTAAAATCATTTATTTTATTTTGTAAAAATTTGCTTTTCCATGCTAATCTAAATCCATCAACAGCTACTACATTTAATTTATTATTTTTTATTTCAAATAAACATCCTGTGAATATTGGTCTATTTTCTTCTGTACTAACAGCAAATATTGTTTTTCTTATCATATCTTTTAATGAATTTTGTTCCATTTCAATTGAATTTTCAATATTAATTTGTGGAAGTTCTGGAAATTCATCAGGATTCATTGTTGCAAGTTTATATAATGATCCTTCACATTCAATAACTAATAAATTCTTTTCATTTAAAGTTATTTTTATTTCACTATCTGGTAATCTTCTTATAATTTCACTAAACATTATTGCATTAACAACTGTTGCTCCTTGTTCTTGAACATTACAATTAATAATATATTCTATTCCTATTTCTAAATCATAAGTAGTAAATTTAACTTCATTATCATTTGTTTGAATTAATATACCTTCTAATATAGGCATTGTTGTTTTTGTAGCTACCGCTTTTGTTACGGAATTAATAGCTTTAAGGATATTATCCTTTTCACAAACAAGTTTCATTTTGCTTTCTCTCCTTTTAATATAATATAAATATTTTTAGTAGTAGTAGTATTAGGTCATGTGGATAATGTGGATAACTATGTGGAAACCATATTCCCCTATAGTTTCAGATGTTAATAACTTAGTGGAAAATTAAAAATCTTATCTACAATAAAAAAATTATAATGTGTAAAATTAAGATATTAACATGTTATATACACATAATTAACATTTATATGTGGATATCAAATGTCTCTATTCCGTAAGTAAAACTTCAAGAATTTTTCTCAAACATTTTTTTAACAAACGTATTTTTTGAAAAAATCATTCAAAGTATTTGTTCACAATTATTTGTCATTTAGCAATATGTTTTTCACACTTTCCACAATTCTTTTTGTACTTACATTGTTTTGTATTTCTTTCTCTATTTTATTGCATGCGTGTATTACTGTGGTATGATCTCTTTTACCAAAACCTTCTCCTATCTTAGTTAAAGGTAGTTGTGCAACATTTCTACATAAATACATTGCAATTTGTCTTGGAAATGTTACATCATTTGATCTTTTTACACCCTTTAGTTCTTCTACTGTTATATTAAAATATTTAGCTATTGTTTCTTGTATTAATTCTAATGATAACACTTTATCTTTTTTTGTAACAACATCATTGATTGCTTTTTCTGCCATTTCTATTGTTATTTGACAATTAGTTAATGATGCATTTGCAATTAGTTTATTTAGAATTCCTTCTAATTCTCTTATGTTAGAATCTATCTTTGTTGCTATATCACTTAGAATTTCATCATCAATTATTATATTATCTAATTGAGCTTTTTTTCTAAGGATTGCTAGACGTGTTTCATAATCTGGATTTGAAATATCTGCAATTAATCCCCATTCAAATCTAGATTTTAATCTATCTTCTAATAGTTTAATATCCTTTGGAGGTCTATCGCTTGATATAATGATTTGTTTTCCATTTTCATGTAATGTGTTGAAAGTGTGGAAAAATTCTTCCTGAATTCTTTCTTTTCCTGCAATAAATTGAATATCATCTATTAAAAGTACATCTATATTTCTATATTTATTTCTAAACATTTCATTTTTATTATCTTTTATAGCATTTATTAATTGGTTAGTAAATTTTTCAGATGTTACATATAATATGTTGGCATTTCTATTATTTAATAATATTTCATTTGCAATTGCTTGCATTAAATGAGTTTTTCCTAAACCAACTCCACCATATATAAATAGTGGATTATATGCAGTTGCAGGAGCTTCAGCAACTGCTAATGCAGCTGCATGAGCAAATCTATTACTATTTCCAACAACAAATGTATCAAAAGTATATTTTGGATTTAATGTTGTATTTGGATAACTAGCAGGATTACTAGATAATTGTTTAGCAACCTGAATTTCTTCATCTGTAATATCATCTTTTAAAACAACTGTTATTTCACAATTTTTATTTGTAATATAGTTGAAAGTATTTTTAAACAAATCGTGATATCGTGAAATTATTGATTCTTTTTGGAAAGCGTTATTGGCTATTAGAACAATGTTACCATTTTCCGCACTTTCTATATCTAAATCTCTGATCCATGTTTCATACGAAATTTTTGTAACTTCATTTTTTAGAAGTTCTTTTGCTTTTGTTAATAGTTCATTTAATTCTTCTTTTTGCATTATTTTTCAATCCTTCCAAAATATAATGATATAAAAATATATATAAAATGTATAAAAGTTATACACATAGTTATCCACAATATTTTTATATAATATCAAATAATCCACAAAATAGTCAATACAAAAAAATATTTATTTAAAAAATCTTCATTTCATATTGACTTATCCACAATTTTAATATATAATAATGGGGCTAACAATGAAAAAAATAAGTAAAAATCCGGCAACGGTTATATATATACAGGAGGTGCAAAATGAAAAGAACATATCAACCTAAAACAAGACAAAGACAAAAAGAGCATGGTTTTTTAAAAAGAATGAAAACTAAATCAGGAAGAAATGTATTAAAAGCAAGACGTGCAAAAGGAAGAAAAAAACTAAGTGCGTAATATTTTAAGGTCACTTAATTAAAAGTGACCTTTTTGAAATTTGAGTGATTTTAATGAGAAAAATAAAAACTTTAAAGAAAAATTATGAATTTAAAAATGTTTTTTTAAGAGGTAAATTTTATAAAGGTAAACAAATATCTATATATGTTTTAAAAAATCACAAAAAAACTAATATTATTGGCATAGCCGTAAGTACAAAACAATGCGGAGCTGTTTTAAGAAATAGGATAAAAAGGCTGATTAGAGAAAACTATAGACTAATTAAAAATGAATTAAAACAAGGTTATGATATTGTTTTTTTATGGAATAAAAAAGGAGAGGCAAAAGAAGCAAATTACTATATTATTAAAGAAGATATGATAAATATAGTTAAAAGAGCAGATTTGCTTAAATAAAAATGAAGAAATTTTTACTTTTTTTATTAAGATTATATAAAAAATATATTTCACCAATATTTAAATCAATTGGTATAGAATGTAAATACTATCCTAGTTGCTCAGAGTATATGAGACAAGCAATAGAAAAATATGGAGCAGTAAAGGGAACATATATAGGAATTAAAAGATTATTAAGATGTAATCCGTTTTCAAAAGGCGGATATGATCCATTAAAATAGTATGGAGGATATATGGGAGCAATTTCAAGTTTATTTGGATATTTATTAAATGCTCTATATACAGTATTTAATAATTATGGTATCGCTATAATTATATTTTCAGTAATATTAAGAATTATATTGATACCAATAACTATAAAACAACAAAAATCTCTTAAGAAGTCTGCTGAGCTTCAAGATGAAATGAAGGAAATACAGAGAAAATATAAAAATAATCCAGAAAAATTGAACCAAGAAACAATTGAATTATATAAAAGAGAAAAAATGAGTCCATTTGCTGGATGCTTTAGTTCAATTATTCAGCTTGTAATAATTCTTTCTGTATTTTGGCTTGTAAGCCAACCATTAACATATATGAAAAAAATTGATACAAATATCATAAGTGAATATGAAACTCAATTACAACAAGAAAATAATCAATCAACATATAAAGAAATCGAAATAATTAATAAATATGGAGCTCAAGATGAAAGAGTAAGATTAAATATGGATTTTCTTGGATTAGACTTAAGTAAAGTTCCAAGTAGTAATCTAAATGATTGGAAAGTATACGTTATTCCATTATTATATGTAATTTCATCAGTTCTTTCTATAAAAATTAATAATTCATTTAACAATAAAAAGAAAAAAGAAGAGGAAAAGAAGGCTATTACTGATGGAACAAATAGTGAAATTAAACCAGAAGAGCCTAGTGAATTAGAGGCAATGGAGTCTATGAATAAGAATATGATGTATATGTTACCATTAATGTCTGTTTTTATAGCTTTTATAGCTCCTTTAGGTCTAGCTTTATATTGGTTTGTAAGCAATGTATTAATAATTATTGAAAAATTAATAATAGATACAATAATGAAACATAAGGAGGAGAAAGAAAATGCCTAAGTCAATTATAGCAGAAGGAAAAACTACAACAGAAGCAATTTCTAATGGTCTTAAAGAATTAAATGTTTCAAAAGATAAGGTTAATGTAAAAATATTGGAAGATCATAATAAAAAAAGTTTCTTTAGTATTTTAGATCCAAGAATTGTCAAAGTGGAATTAACATTAAAAGATGAAAATGAAGAAAAGTTTGTAGAAAAGAAAAAGATTATTGAAGTAAGTGACGAGAGTTTACAAAAATGTGAAAATAAGATTAAAGAATTCTTAAAGGAATTTGTTAAAAATTTTTCTGATTTAGAATATACTACGGAAATAGATAAAGATAATGCTTTTATAAAAGTAGATATTTCAGGAGAAGGCTCAAAAGTCTTAATTGGATATAGAGGAGAAGTTTTAAATGCTTTTCAAACAATCTTAAACACTATTGCAAATTCAGAAATAAAAGAAAGAGTTAGAATAATTTTAAATATAGGAAATTATAGAGAAAAAAGAGAAAAATCTTTAGAAGAATTAGCTGATAAGATTTCTAAAACAGTGTTAAGAACAGGAAAATCAATTACATTAGAACCTATGATGGCATATGAAAGAAAAATAATTCATAATAGATTACAATCAAGTAATAAAGTAAAAACACATAGTATTGGTGAAGAGCCATACAGAAGAGTTGTTATAGAAAAAAAATAAAAATCGGAAGTCAAAGTGAAGATTTTAGTTTTAAGAAACTATTATTTTGCTTTGACTTTTTTGTAGGGAGGATTTTATGAGTAATAATACTATTGCAGCGATAGCAACTGCTACGGGATCTGGTGGTATAGGGATTATAAGGATGAGCGGAGATAATTGCTTTAATATATTAAAAAAGATTTTTGTTCCAATTGATAAAAAATTTGATTGGAATAATATAAAAGGTTATACCATTAAATATGGATATATTATAAATTCTAAAACTAATGATAAAATTGAAGAAGTATTAGTATCATTTTTTAAGGCACCAAAAAGTTATACTACTGAAAATATGTGTGAAATAAATTCTCATGGGGGAACTATTATTGAAAGAAAAATATTAAATGAATGCTTGTTAAATGGTGCTGAAATAGCAGAGCCTGGTGAATTTACGAAAAGAGCATTTTTAAATGGAAGAATTGATTTATCTCAGGCTGAATCCGTAATAGATATAATAAATGCTAAATCAGATAAGGAAGCAGAGGCATCATTCAATCAATTACAGGGAAGATTATCTGAAGAGATAGAAAAAATAAGAGACGATTTATTAGATTTAATGTCTGATATTGAAGCATCTATAGATTATCCAGAATATGATATAGAAGAAACTACTAATGAAAAAGCTATTAATAGTTTAAATAGAATAGAAAAGAAGTTAATAGATCTTGAAAAAACTTTTGATAATGGAAAATTATTAAAAGAAGGAGTAAAAACAGTAATTATAGGAAAACCAAATGCTGGAAAATCTTCTTTACTTAATAATATATTAAATGAGGAAAGAGCAATAGTAAGCGATTTGGCAGGAACAACGAGGGATACAATAGAAGAATTTATAAATATAGAAGGTGTTCCTTTAAAAATAATAGATACAGCTGGAATTAGGAAAACTGAAGATATCGTAGAAAAAATTGGTGTAGATAAAGCTATTTCATTAATAAAAGATGCAGATTTAATTATAGCTATATTTGATTCGTCTGAAAAATTAGAAGAAGATGATTATAAAATTCTAGAATTAATAAAAAATAAGAACAGTATCATATTGCTAAATAAATGCGATTTAAGCCGAGAAAGCTTTGAGACAATAAACTATATATCTAGTTCAAATAAAAACGTTCTAAGGACATCTATGAAGACCAAAAAAGGAATGACAGAATTATATAAAATGATATCAGATATGTTTAATAATAATGAGATTAACATAAAAGATGGAATAATAATTACAAATATTAGACATAAAAGACAAATACATAAAGCTATAGAAAATATTACTAAAACAAAAGATATAATAAATAAGAACATGACTATAGATATAGTAGCTATAGGAATAAAAGAAATATTAGAAGACTTAGGAGAAATTACTGGAAATAACATATCTGAAGATATTATAAATAAAATATTTTCTAAGTTTTGTTTAGGAAAATAACTACCAAATTGACAAAACAGAATAAAAAACGTATAAAATACGAAAATAATAAACAGTAAAATTATTGATAAAAAAGACTTGCAGAAAATAAGACAAAATTCGACAAAACAAGAAATTGACAATATGACAAACAACAAAACAAAACTATGTAACTAGTATAATTACTATAAAAAATGGTGAAAAAACATAAAAAACATTTTAAAATGTTTGTAACTTAAAAGTGGAGTTTCATATTAAAATAGAAAGGAATGAAATACAATGGAATATGATGCTGGAAAATATGATGTGGCAGTTATTGGGGCAGGACATGCAGGATGTGAAGCTGGACTTGCTACAGCAAGGCTAGGTTTAAAGACTTTGGTCTTTTCAATTAGTTTGGAAGCTGTGGCTAATATGCCTTGTAATCCTCATATAGGAGGAAGCTCAAAGGGACACTTAGTAAGAGAACTAGACAGTCTTGGTGGAGAAATGGGAAAGAATATAGATAAAACTTATACCCAATTAAGGATGCTTAATACTTCTAAAGGACCTGCAGTTTATTCACTAAGAGCTCAAGCAGATAGAAAAAAATATCAAGCTGAAATGAAGTATACTCTTGAAAAACAAGAAAATTTATTTTTAAAGCAAGCTGAAATTGTAGATATAGGTATAGAAAATAATAAGGTTAAATATGTTAAAACTAATATAGGAGCAGTATATCACGTAGATAATGTCATACTAGCTACTGGTACATACTTAAAAGGAAAGATTTTTATTGGAGAAACATCTTATGAAAGCGGTCCAGATGGAGTTTTTCCAGCAAATAAGCTTTCAGACGTACTTAAAAAAATTGGTATTAATTTAGTTAGATTTAAAACAGGTACTCCAGCTAGAATAAATAAGAATAGTATTGATTTTTCTAAAATGGAAATACAGGAAGGGGATACTAACCCAGAGGCATTTTCTTTTGAAGATAAAATAGATAATAGTGTTGATCAACTTCCTTGTTATTTAACATACACAAATAAGAAAACTCATGATATAATAAGAGCAAATTTACACCGCTCACCTTTATTTGCTGGAGAGATAGAAGGTACAGGACCTAGATATTGTCCTTCTATAGAAGATAAAGTTGTAAGATTTGCAGATAAAGAAAGACATCAAATATTTGTTGAACCTGTAGGGAAAAATACTAACGAAATGTATATTCAAGGTATGAGTTCTTCATTGCCAGAGGACGTTCAAATAGCTATGTATAGAACAATTCCAGGACTAGAGCATGCTGAATTTACAAGACCTGCATATGCTATAGAATATGATTGTATAGACCCTTCAGAACTTCAATTGTCTTTGGAACATAAAAATATAGCTGGTATGTTTTTTGCAGGACAAATAAATGGAACATCAGGTTATGAAGAGGCCGCTGTTCAAGGTCTTATTGCAGGAATTAATGTGGCTCGAAAAGTTCAAGGAAAAGAACCAGTTATATTAGATAGATCTCAAGCATATATAGGTGTTTTAATTGATGATATTGTTACTAAAGGAACTAACGAACCTTACAGAATGATGACTTCAAGAGCAGAATACAGGCTACTTCTAAGACAAGATAATGCAGATTTAAGATTGACAGAGATTGGGCATGAGGTTGGGTTAATTTCAGACGATAGATATGCTAAATTTTTAGATAAAAAGCAAAAAATTGAACAAGAAATAGAAAGAATAAGAACAACAAATATAAAACCAACAGAAAAAGTTAATAAATTTTTAGAGAAAAATAGTTCATCATTATTGTCAAATGGCACGAAATTAATAGATTTATTAAAAAGAAGTGAGCTTTCTTACGAAAAATTAAAGGAAATTGATGAAAATAGACCAGAATTACCTGATGAAGTAAAAAAAGAAGTAGAAATTCAAATAAAATATGAAGGATATATAAAACTTCAGGAAGAACAAGTTGAAAAATTTAAAAAATTAGAGTATAAACTATTACCAAAAGAGATTAATTATGAAGAGATAAAAGGATTAAGGTTAGAAGCAAGACAAAAACTTAATAAAATAAAACCTAACTCTGTAGGTCAAGCATCTAGAATATCAGGTGTTTCACCAGCAGATATATCAGTACTCTTAATATATTTAGAACAAATAAAAAGTGAAAAAAAGGAGTCGTAATGAATAAAGAGGAATTTGTTAAAGAAATTATATTAAAATTAAAAGAAATAAACATTAATATTAATGAAAAGATAGCTGATAAATTTTATAAATATACTAATATGTTGTTGGAATGGAATGAAAAAATTAATTTAACAGCAATTACTGAGATTAGTGATATAATTTTAAAACATTATATAGATAGCTTAACTATTAATAAATATATTAAAGAGCAAAATACAATAATAGATATAGGTACAGGAGCTGGTTTTCCAGGAATTCCATTAAAAATAGTAAATCCAAATAATAAATTTATATTAGTAGATTCATTAAATAAGAGAATTAATTTTTTAAAAGAAGTAGAAAAAGAATTAAATCTACAAGATATAGAAATGATACATTCAAGAGTAGAAGATCTAGCAAAAATTAAAGAATACAGAGAAAAAATTGATTTGGCTGTATCTAGAGCTGTAGCTAATTTAAGTACTTTATTAGAATATATGCTTCCATTTGTAAAAGAAAATGGATTATGCATATGTATGAAAGGACCAAATATAACTCAAGAAGTAGAAGATTCTAAAAAAGCTATAGAAATTTTAGGAGGAAAGATAGAAAAGATAGAAAAAATTAATCTCCCAGGTAGTGAGATTGAAAGAAATATTATTTTAATAAGAAAAATAAATAAAACCCCTAATAAATATCCTAGAAAAGCTGGAATGCCAGCAAAACAGCCAATTAAATAAAAATAAAAAGAGAAGATTTTTATAAAAAATATCTTCTTTTTTTGTATAAAAAATATTAAAAAGTTTTATATATTTTATTGACATATATTAAATTTTTATATATTATTAATGTATTAATTTTTAAACGGAGGCTAAAAAAATGGGAAAAATTGTATCAATTGCAAATCAAAAAGGAGGAGTCGGAAAGACTACAACCTCAATCAATTTAAGTACTATACTTGCTAAAAAAGGTAAGAAAGTTTTAATGATTGATGCTGATCCTCAAGGAAATGCTTCTAGTGGAGTGGGAATAGACAGAGATGAAATAGAATTATCTGTTTATGACATATTAATAAATGATGTACAAATAGAAGAAATTGTCAAAAAGACAAATATAAAAAATCTTGATATTTGCCCATCTAATATAAATCTTGCAGGAGCAGAAGTTGAGCTTGTTTCTGTTATGTCAAGGGAACATAGATTAAAAGAAAAATTAGATGCTATTAAGGATCATTATGATTTTATAATAATTGATTGCCCTCCTTCATTAGGACTTATAACATTAAATGCTTTTACAGCTTCTAATAGTGTTTTAATTCCTGTGCAATGTGAATATTATGCTTTAGAAGGCTTAGGACAACTTTTAAATACTATAAATCTTGTAAAAAAACATTTAAACAAGGATATAGAGATAGAAGGAGCTCTACTTACAATGTATGATGCTAGAACAAATTTATCAAATCAAGTTGTTAAAGAGGTAAAGAAATACTTTAATGATAAAGTATATAAAAATGTAATACCTAGAAATGTTAAACTTAGTGAGGCACCAAGTTATGGTATGCCAATTAGCGTGTATGACCCAAGATCTAAAGGAGCAAAAAGTTATGAAAAATTTGTAAAAGAATTCTTAAAAATTAATGAAAGTGATGCAAAGGGAAAACATGCTTTATAAAATAAAAAGGGAGGATTAATATGAAAAAAACTGGATTAGGAAAAGGATTAGATGCTTTATTTGCAGATAATTTATTAACAAATACAGAAGAAAATATTGAAGATGCAGCAGATAGAATTCATAAAATAAAAGTTATAGAAATAGAACCAAACAGAGAACAGCCAAGAAGATCTTTTGATGAAGAAGCCTTAGATGAACTTGCTAGTTCAATAAAGACATATGGAGTATTACAACCTATAATAGTTAATAAAAGAAACGATTACTATGAAATAGTAGCAGGTGAAAGACGTTGGAGAGCTGCCAAAAAAGCAGGATTAACAGAAATGCCTTGTATAATTAAAGATGATATAACAGATAAAACAAATAAAGAAATAGCATTAATAGAAAACTTACAGAGAGTTGATTTAAATCCAATAGATAAGGCTAAAGGATTAAAAGAGTTAATAGACGATTATGGAATGACACAAAAAGAATTAGCTGATTCGATTGGTATTAGTAGAAGTAATATAGCAAATTCAATAAGAATATTAAATTTAGATCCAAGAGTTATACAATTGGCTGAAGAAGGCAAGCTTACAGAAGGACATTGTAGAAACTTAGTTGTTATAGAAGATCCAGAGAAACAATATAAAGCAGCTTTAAATATTATTGCAAATGGGGAAAGTGTAAGAGATATTGAAAGAAAGGTAAAAAATAAAAAAATAGCACAAAAGACAGATCCAAGATATGAAGCTATATATAGAGATATAGAAGATTCTTTTCAAGGATTCTTTGGCACGAAAGTTAAATTAGATGCTCATAAAAAATCAGGAAAGATAATTATTCAATATTCATCATACGATGATTTAGAGAGGATTTTAGGGCTTATAAATAAGTAATGAAATGAACTTAGAAAGGAACGAAATATTATCATGGAAACAATTTTAAATTTTCTTAGATCAGATATTTTTTTAATAATTTTATTTGTTTTTTTATTAGTTATTCTTATATTATATTTTAGAGTGACTATGCACTTAAGAAAATTAAGAGAAAGCTATTCTAAATTTATGAATAAATTAGGGAATGGAAATGATTTAGAACAAATGATGAGAAATTATATAGATAAAGTAGAAAAAACAGATGAGAGAAATGAAGAAATAATAAATTATTGTAAGAAAATTGATAATGAAATAAAGGGATGCACACAAAAAATTGGAATAGTTAGATATAATGCTTTTAAAGATACTGGAAGTGATTTGAGTTTTACATTAGCATTATTAGATAAATATAATAATGGAGTAGTTCTTAATGGAATTTATGCAAGAGATTCTTCAAATATATATGCAAAACCAGTTGAAAATGGTGAATCAAAATATGTTTTATCAAATGAAGAAAAAGAAGCAATAAAAATAGCGGTTGAAAGTAAATAAAAAATTAAAATAATTAATTTATTATTATTAATAAATTAATTATTTTTTTTATAATAAAAACATTAAATATAAAAAATTTAAATATTATTTAACTTACTCTTTATCACATTGTCAAAAAAACAAGTTACAATAATAAAAAATTAAAACTTTTATTAAAAATCAAACTTATAAAAATATTAAATAATTTAATGTAAACTGAAATTTCAATATAAAAATTTATTTTAGTAGGTTAATAAATTAAATAGAATATATGGGAACAGTGATAAATTAGAGAAATAATTTAGATATGTAGTTTTAAATGACGAGTAAACATAATTAGATGAATTAAAATAATAAATTAAAGTAAAAAAATAAAGTGGTTACTTAATAAAATATATTTATAAAATTATAATATAAAAATTAACAAAAAGACAAGATAAATAAATAATATAAATTAACAAATAATAAAAAAACTTTTAAAATTTATTTGGAATTAAATATAAAAAATTAAATAAAAAATTAAACAATTATTTTTAATTTATAATTATCATAAAATTAAAAATCTTAAAAATAAAATAAAATAAAAATAAATAAAAATAAATAAAAATAAATAAAAATAAATAAAAATAAATAAAAATAAATAAAAATAAATAAAAATAAATAAA
>CALXWP010000019.1 GCA_944392455.1 uncultured Clostridia bacterium | reverse complement strand
TTTGAGATATTTCATTTGAAGTTGTAACTAAATCTTCTACACTTAATTCATGAATATCTTTATGTCCTGTTATTCTACCAAAAGTTTTTAGCTCTTCTTTTACGTTTTCTAAATATTTAGCTACTTTTTTACTACTATTTTCTATAGATAATCTCTTACGAAGCTCTGGATCCTGTGTTGCTATTCCTTTAGGACACATACCACCATTGCATACTCTATACTGGTCACAACCTAAAGCAATCATTGCAGCAGTTGCAATAGCTACACAATCAGCACCCATAGCAATAGCCTTTGCAAAATCACTTGCGTCATATAATCCACCAGTTATAACTAAGTCTATATCTAAATTATGTTCTTTTAAGTATTTCTTTGCTCTATATAATGCATATATAGTTGGAACTGATGTATTATCCTTTAAAAATGTAGGACTTGCACCAGTTGCTCCACCTCTACCATCAATAGTAATAAAATCTGGACTTGCAAAACATACATATTCTAAATCTGCCTCAATATGTCCAGCAGCAATCTTTATACCAATTGGTCTACCTAATGATTTTTCTCTTAATTCATCTACTAAAGATTTTAAATCTTCTTTAGTTTTTATCTCTTCAAATTTAGACGGACTAATTACATCTTCACCAACACTTTTACCACGTACTTTTGCTATTTCTTCTGTTACTTTATTTCCAGGTAAATGTCCACCCATACCAGGTTTAGTGCCTTGTCCTATTTTAATTTCAATAGCATCAGCATTTTTTAAATTTTCATCTGTTACACTATATTTATTTGGTATATACTCAAATATATATTTATATGATTCTTCCATTTCTTCTGGTAAAATTCCACCTTCACCGCTACACTGGGCAGTTTTAGCCATACAAGAGCCTTTAGCTAAAGCAATTTTTGCTTCTTTAGATAAAGCACCAAATGACATGTGTGAAATATATACAGGCATATCTATCTCAAGAGGACGCTTTGCATTCTTACCAATAACAGTATTTAATGACACATCTTCATGATCTAAAAGAGGTGCAGGATTTAACTGAGCTCCAAGTATTAATACATCATCAAAACCAATAACTGCACGTGTTGTTCCCATAGCACTAATTTCATTATAATTACCACTTGTAATAGCATGTATTTTTGAAACAGCTTTTTTAATTCTTACTGGTGTATCTTTAGCCATTGCTTCCATAGAATCTTCAACTTCAGATTCTTCAACAACTTCTTCCACACTTTCCACATCTTCCTCTATCTTTTCAAAAGCACTTTTAGGATTAAAACACAAAGGACATTTCCAGTCATCTGGTAAATCCTTAAATAATACACCTTCCTTTTCTTCATCATAAACATATCCACAAATTGTACAACGATACTTAGCCATAATATTCCTCCTTTTTCGATATTAGTTAAATGTATAGTATCATAAAAGAGAGATTATAGCAAGAAAAAACAAAATGTATAACACTAGCATATATTATAAAAATATTTAATTTTATTCTCTTAATTCCTTAATTACTTCAGTTAGCAATTGCTTAGCATATCTTCTTTTTAAAAATCTATGAAATCTTTGATTTTTATAATTTCTTAAACAATTATAACACGATGTATTTTCATCGCAGCATTCTTGACTCACTTTATCCAAAGCTTTTTCAAAAGCCTTAATCATTTTATTTTCGTCTAACAAATTTTTTACGTATCCTGCGCCTCCAGGAACATTATCAAAAATTACTAATTGCCAAACTCCATCTTCCTTAGGTAAAATCAATCCATCTATATCATTTCTATCTATATTAAAAGACAAACTTATTCCCTCAAGCAAAGCATATAAAGTAGATAAAGCTTCGTATCGATTAGCTAGCCTGTTTTTTATTTGTATTTTAATTACATCAGTTTTAAATTTATGTCCCAAGCTATATTTTTCCAATACTTTATTATCACATTTATATCCTTTTTTATCATTATGCTCAATGGTTATATACTCCAAATTATTTCTATCAATTTTAGAATAACCACACTTTAAACATCTATAGAATGGATTCTCATTCAAAATAATCAATTCATCATCTTTTAAAGGTTCTAGTTTAATTATTCCTTTTATATCTTTTATTTCGTCTGATGCCTCACCATTACCAACATATTTAATCTCACTAGAATATGTTTTTTTAGGCTTTATATTCCTAGAAGTAACATTCTTTCTATCTGTAGCAAATCCATATATTGGTTCTATAAAATACCTATTTTCACCAATAAAAGGTTGTCCACAATATCTACATATCTTATCATTTAAATTATTAAAACTAATATTAACTTTTTGACATCTATCATTTTCACATTGAAAATAATAATACTTAGTTAGATCTGAATCTCTTTTATAATTTACTAAATAACGTGATGTATACTTTTTTTCATCAACAATTACCTCTGATTCTGGTGCATATTCAGAAATAGAAATTGACAAATCTCTAGACATCTCATATTTAGTATTTTTTTTACCATTATTATCATATACTATTAAATCCACAACATCAACAGGAAATCCATATTTCGGTATAACATTATATCTTGATAAATTGTCTATAATTTTTCCATTGTATATTTTATCTATTTGACCTTTATAATATTCATAATTATCTTTTGATAAATCTGATTTCAAATCATCTTGGAACTCAATAACAGATGAAATAATATAATCTTTAAATTTTATAAGATCACTTTCATTATCAAATATTTTATTAACCCAAATAAAATCATTATACATATATCTAATATCTTCATTTAATATAATATTAATATAATCATTTAAGTTTTTTGGCTTTCCATTTAAATACTCTTTAAATAATTCTATTCCCCCATCAAAAACAAAAGCCTTTATATTCTTATAAAAATTTGGATATAACTTAAAAAAGAATCCTAAAGAAGCTGCTGTTAAATGTCTAATTATTATCTTTTCATTATTTACTTTAAATTTTGGTGGTTCGACAATACCTAAAATCATTTTGGTTGGATCACAAAAATAATTGTAATCATGAGATGAATTACTACAAAATGTTAATATAAATGCTGATGAATCCTTTCCTCTACCAGCTCTGCCAGCCCTTTGTACATAATTTGAAGGGCTTGGCGGTACATTTCTCAAGAAAACATTTTCTAAACTTCCTATGTCAACTCCCATTTCAAAAGTTGTAGAACAACTTAATATATTAATTTCTTTATCTTTAAACTTTCTCTGATACTCCTTTGCTGTTTTTTTACCTAATTGCGCTGTGTGCTCTTTTATAATCATTCTTTCGATCTTTTTATTGATATATTCATTTCTATAATAATTATCTATTAAATTTTTTTCTTTATCAACATTGCATAAATGCAAAATTCCATTACAATTCTTTGTAGGACAAATGTTTTTCACATTATATAATGTTAATTTCTTACATTTATCACATTTATAAAATTTAAGGTTTTTATAACTTTCTAAAATATACTTTGTTGGATCAATCTTATATGCAACACCTGTTTGTAAATCAAATTCTGTCAATAAAGTTGATTTAACAATTCTAAAAATATATCCTAAAAATTCAATTATTTTAAATTTATTTATATTTAATATTTTTTGTAAATATTCAATAGATTTATTGGTTGCATGCTCATTTACTGGTAAAAAACTTCTTATATTACCATAATCTTCATTTGAACTCTTTTCTTTCTTTAAAACAATATAATTTGATGAACTTCTATATCCCAATTCATCTTCTCTAATATTGGTATCTATAGGAACTTTTGTATAATCTATTGACGATGAAGTCCTAAATATCTCTAATAGGATGTTAATCAAATTATATAGATCTGCATTAGAAATATTATACATATTTAAGAATTTATTTATATCTTCTTCTGAAAAACGTTCTATTGCTTTTTTTATTTCTTTATCATTTAATTTAAAAGCAAATAACCCCAAACCTTCAGCACTATTATTTCCATCTACTAATAATAACTCGTTTAAAATTGTAATCCATGCTTCTACTTCGGTAGGATATTTATCATCAAACAAAGTATTATCCTCTATTATTTTAATTAAAGAATTTACTAAAGTACTTACAGATATTGATTTATTATTATCTTGTAAAGCTTCCCATATAATCCTTTTTCTTAAAAATCTTTTGTAATTATAATTATAAAAAGTAGCAAAATAACTTGCTTGTTGTCTACTATCAGAGAAAGCAAGAAATTGTTTTACCTTTTTATTTTTTTGTTGCTCTTTAGGTTCATCGCCAAATAAACTCCATTTTATTTTTGAAGATTCATTATTATTGTCGGAATATAATGTTTCATATAATATTTGTGCTATCAGTGCAGTAGCTCTATCTTTACCAATATGAAATCCTATAACAATTCCACCTATAGTTGATACATTTTTACAGCACGGGCACGTAGAAAGATTGTTTTTCATTTTTGAATTATTAGTTAAAATTTTATAAACATCCACTTTATATTTTTCATCACAATCACACTCATCTTTATAAATATTATTATTATTGTTAATCTTTCCACATCTTGAACAAATAATATACTCCTCTAAGATGTCTTCGTCATAATCTTCTATGTCTATATCATCCTTTAATATATAATACTCTACTTCAGCATTTTCAAACTCATCATAATTTTCATCTATATCTATATTTTGATTCTGTAACAAATAATTATTTACCGTTTTTCCAATTATAAACATTTGATTACAATGCTTACATACCCCTATTTCAAATGCTTGTTTATCGTTAATTTTTAAAAAATTATTTATTTTCAAATTTTTATCTTCACCTATAGTCACAAAAGCTCCACTCAAAGTCTTTATAAAAGTATGATATTTATTTTCGTATATAGGTCTATTATTTTTTTTGGCTATATTTAACAATTTTATCAATATTATTAAATCGTCTTTATTAAATTTAGTCTTATTTTTAAATTCGTCTAAAGCATCATAAAAAGTCTTAATCCCATTATTATTTAATATTTTATATAACAAGTATATATTTGAATCTTTTATAAGTAATTCATATAAGTATTCACTAGAATCTTTTATATTCGATTTATTTACAATTTTATAAAATTTTTTATATAATTTCTCCAAATCATCTTTATTCTCATATGCATATTTTAAATCTTCTGATGACAAATAATATTCTATATTTAATGGATCTAATGCTTCTCTAATTCCAAAAATTATATCATTAAAAGTATAATTTACAGAAGTCAAATTCTTAGCAAATTCTATTATCTCATTAATATCTTCTTTGCCTTTTCCCAAAGTAGCACTTGTTAATATAAATTGAGGTTTCCTTTCTAACATTCCAATTGTTCTTTTTAATAAGTAAGATAATTCTATACCTAAAGCACCTGAATACGTATGTGCTTCATCTAAAACAATGAATTTTAAATTTTTACTATATTTATTATCAAATAAAAAAGAATCTTTTGGTCTAATTAATAAATATTCTAACATAGAATAATTTGTGAAAAGTAGATTAGGCGGATTTTCTCTTATTTCCTCTCTTGAAATTATTTCATTTGAAGGTACATTAATATCTATAAAGTCTTTTTTGGCCTGCTCCGTTTTTTCCTTAGTATCACCTGTATAGTATCCGTATGTTATTTTGGGATACACAGACAAAATCGCCCTTAATCTCTCTATTTGGTCATTAACTAAAGCATTCATTGGAAATAAAAATATGGCTCTAATACCTTTTATTTCTCTTCCATTTTCAATATCATTTAGCAAATCATTTATAATAGGATATAAAAAACTTTCTGTCTTACCAGAGCCTGTTCCTGTAGTAATAACAGCATTTCTACCATTGGATATTTTTTCGAATGATATACATTGATGAATATATAATTTTCTATCTAAATCCACATTATATAACTCTTTCCATAAAATACTAGCCTTTTTTTCTTTAATTAACTCATTAATAGATTTTGATAATTTAAACGGAAGTGACGGAATAATGTAAGGCCCCTTAACCAATTTTGAAGAATTAAGTTCCTCCAAAAAAATTTTATTATACATTGGATCTTTTAATTCAAATGTAGATTTTATATATTTTCTAAATTGTTCTTCAATATACTTTGTTTGTTCTATTGGATTCATTCTATTTCCCCTCTCATAACATTATATATACATATTCAACATCATTTGCAAATTTAGAATAAGATGAATTCAAAATAGTATTATTAATTGTATCTATCATAATATTTTCATTATAGATATCATGAATTTGAAGTTTCATTTTACCGTCAATTATATCTTCTTCAACCTTTACATACAATGGATAAATATTATACATTTCAATTTTCTTACCATTTTTTCTTTGAAAAATAACAGCAATATATTCATCTTTTTCCTTTTTGTAATCCAAGAATTTTATAAAAGTACTATACAATTTTCTAGTATTTAATATTTCTTTTTCATTTTCAAATGTAGTAAATTCAACAAAACAGATATAAAATTCTTTTCCTTTTAAGGCTCCTCTAGTATAAGTAATTATATTTTTCATATATACTATTTTTTTGATATCAAAAGGTTTATTTGGTTCTTCAATAACTGAAAAAATATAATTTTTTAAAGGCTGAATCTCACATGTAGAATATTCTTTATTCTTTTTAATAACAGAAGAGCTTTTATAAATCTTTCTTCTTTCTCCTTCGGAAACCATGACTCTTAATTTAAAATCTCCATCATAATTTATTTTAAATTTAATTTTATTTTCTAATTTATCGTAATTAATATAACTAGTATATAAATTAATAGTAGCATGAAAATATACTCTTAATTGTTTTATAGTTTGTTCATTTTTTATAAATAAAAGTTCAATAAAATTATACATATCATAAAAATTTATAAAACTCCCTATTTCATAATGCTCCTTAAAAGGCTCGAGATTTTTTATAAAATTATCTTCTTCATCAACTACCTTAATTAAATCAAAATCAATTCCTCTAAATTTCAACTTTGAATATACATTAATATCTTTTTCAAAAATACATTTATCAAATTCTTTCCATGTTTGGTTATCTATTTTATACATTGGAATATCTAAATTAAAATTAATATAATAATATATATTATTATATTGATAATATATTTTGGGCTCTAATTCTATTTCTGTATTAAAAAAATACTCATTTACTTTTTCTAAATTTTTATTAACTAATTTTATATCTGAAGATAAATTTATTCTATACAAATGTTCATCTATTTTATTGCATTGAAAATCAAAATTATTGTCTATAAAAAATTTAAATTGAAAAGATTCCATATTTTTATCATTTACATATGTACTTATCTTTAAATCATAATATCCCTTATCAAACATAGAATAAATTGTAAGATAGGTCAAATCATTAATATATTGTATATCTATAGAGTATCTATTCTTTCTATATGGGATATTGTTAACTTTTAAAAATATATTTTGTATTTTCTTATCAGTTTGTATGACAATTTTTTCAATTTTTTTATAGATATAAACATAGTCATTTTCAAAAATAATTCTTGCTTTATTATATTTTTCTCCAAAAACACCAGGCTTAGCTATACCAGAAAAGCTTACAATTTCATTCTTAAAGTAAAATATATCTTCTGGTTTAACATAATATGTACCAATTTTATAATGCTCTTTATTAATAATAATCTTTAATTTTTTATCACCTATTTCATTAAAGCAAAAAAAAGCAGTTCCTTCATATTGTTTATATTTTTTTATTTCTTGCCCTAGAGCATTAAAAAATATATTTTCCCTGTACAAAGATTCTTTACTATCATAAAGTATTTCTTTACTAGTAGAAACCGTGTATCTAATTCTTCCTAATGGAGCATCTAATGTAATACTATCTGGTAATACCTTTAGAATTTCAATTCCTTTTTCAACAGTTGGAGTTTCATTTTTATAAATTAATATATTTTCATTATAAACATTTATTTCAATACTATAAGGATCTATATTTTTCTTCTTATAATTTAAAATTCTATGCATTGGTATATCTAAAACAATATTTCCATTTTTATATGTATATTTAGGTTTCCATCTAAAATTTTTTTCTCTAGTTTCTTCAAAACCTCTGACAATTTTTTCTTTTTTAGAAACATTCGAAATCCATTTATTAAAACCATACTTATAATACTCTTTATTTAATAACTCAATATTTTCATTATAATAATTATAATCTATAATTTCTAAAACATTTGAAGTTAAATCAATTAGAGCATATATATCTTTTTGTGTTTTTATTATATTTAAAGTGCCTATACGTAATTTATAAGTTTTATTTGTAACCTCTATTTGAATTTCATCTCTATTTTCTTCAGTTTTGTCTTTTAATGATTCATAAATATAATATAAATCATTTTTATAATCATCCAACGGCAAACTAAATTCAAAATTAATTTTATATATATCGAATACAAAATCAAAGAAATCATCTAAATGTTTCATAGGAACAATTGCATTAGATATTATATAATCAATTTGTCGTCCTTTATTTTCAGGAATAACATCATTTAGCATATCACGAATAGAATTTTCCATTAATACTTTAGACCCTATATGTTTTATTACTTCATTATAGAAATTTTCAACATATGGCCAAAAAGAGTTATCATAATCTTTCATAGCTATATATGTCAACGCTACAATCAAACAATACTTTTCTTTTTGAGAAAATATTGTATCATTTGAAACGGAAATAATAGCCCTGTCAGTTAACTTATGCAATTCTTCTTCAAATTCTTTATTATTTATATACTCTATTAAATCATTTCCTATAAGCTTTTTATTAGCCACTTTTTTTGCAATATCTATTATTTTTTCTTTATATTCCATATAAAAACCTCTATTTATTATTTTAAATACATATTTTTACAAATTATATCATAATTTTTGTTTTTATTGCAATATAAACATTTTTTGACAAAAATCGACATTTATGTATAAAAATTATTAATATTATTCTTTAAATATTTTAATTTATTTTTAAATAAATTGACTTACTAACTATTTGTAATCAAAATAAAAAGACTTAAATAATCACTACAATTACTTAAGTCTTTTTAAAATTACTTATTTAACACTTTCTTTACTATTCTTTTTCCTTTTTTTAAAACCTTTCTAACAATAGATACTTTAGTATATTTTTCTACTATTGTATTTAAACTATCATTCTCCAACTCATTAAAGAATTTTTCTCTATTTTTATTAGCAGGTAAATGCTTTAATATAGAAGGATTACCTTTTATAGCTTTATCTAAATCACATTCTTGTATATGTATATCTTTTAGTCTTTTTAATAAATCATTACCTTTTTTAGTATGAACTAATATTAAAGATGTTCCTTTATTGTCTGGATTCAAATTTGGATAACATTCATCTACTCCCCAAAAATCTCCTAATGTAAAATCCGCATATCTAGGTAACTTTGCAAATTTACATGTTGGACATGAATCTCTTAAATCAATATCACTTAAAAATGCTTTCATATAAGATGTTTTTTGAGCATTAACACTATAAGATTTATTATTATCAAATTTAGTAGATAAGCTATATCCTTGCCAACCACTAACTTTATCTCTGAAATTAAGATCAATTAATTTTGAATTGTTTTCTTTTTCTAATTCTTTTTTATACTTTTCAAATACTTTTGGTGAAGGTACTCCATGACAAACAATATCACAAGTATAAAGATTATCATATTCTTTTCCTAAAAAAGAATTTAAACCTGAAACTTGACAAGGAGTACCAGAGAATAATACATATACTCCTTTATCTAATTTTTCCCTAATTTTCCTAAAATTCTCTTTCATATCACTTTGTACATATTTTGAGCCATTCATCTTTTTTAAATCATCTAAATTATCCACTATATCATGTACTACATTTAAATTTTTATCATAAATAGCACCACAAACAACACCATTTTTTTCAATTACATATTTAGCAATACTAGTAAATACACCACCAGATGTTGAAATAGCTCTTATATTTTCATCTGTATTCCATCCACCATAAGCAAGACTTTTTTCAAATACTTCTTTTTTATCATATTCATTATTATATGGACATACTTTTTCACACAATCCACAATTAATACATTTTTCCATATCAACTTGTGGATATTTAAATCCATATTCATCTTCTACCATTATTATTGCATCTTTAGGACACTTATTCATGCAAGCACTACATCCACAACATTTAGACTTATCTTTAATATTTATCATATTAACCCCTCACTTTTGCTAATATTTTATTTACAGGTTTTCTTATTTGATTTCTTTCGCAATTATTTATTATGAAGACTTACATTAATGTATTATAAATTACTATATATAACACGAAATTACTTACTTTTTATGACCTCATCATATTTATAAAAATGATTATCGTTCTTATAATCTGTATTTACTATTATTCTAGGCTTACTTAATACTATAGTAGAATTGTCAGGAACATCATTAACAACAATGCAATTTGCACCTATTCTCACATTATTTCCGATTTTAACATTTCCAACTATCTTAGCACCAGAACCAATATAAACATTATCTCCTATAGTAGGTGAACCTATTTTTTTAGAACCTTTTAATGTATTTGAGCCTATCGTAACTTGTTGAAATATTACACAATTATTACCTATCTTTGAACCCACAGATATAAAAATCCCACTAATGCCATGAGGAAAAACAACATTATCTCCTATTCTTGTTCTTAAAGGAATACTTGAACAATTTTTGTGTAATAATTTTATATATTTATATTCATTAATTTTTCTACTAAATCTATTCTTTGATTTTAAGTACTTTGTTCTATATTTATTAAATAATATAACATCATATTTTCTCTATTAAACAATCTATTTTTTATATTCTTCATTTAATTACACCATCCGTCATTATTTTTACTTTTTAGTTTTCTTTTAATGACTCTTTTCAATTTTTGAGGAACTAGATTTTTCAATTTTTGTTTTGTAATTCTTAAACTTCTTATGTATATTAATAAAGTAAATGGATTATTATTACTTTTTTTATATTCATCAATTATCTCTTGATATAAATTATGTTTAAGTTTTTCTCTATTATATTCAAGTATATTCACCATATATTTACTTTTATTTTTATAAAACTCATCAACGTCAAAAACATTAATATATCTTTTTAAACATCCTATTGAATCTAGCGCTGTCATTGTTCTTATGCACTTTTCACATTTTCCACAATTACTTTCATCTATTACGCATACATTTAACCAATTATATGTCTCTTTAAAATTAGAAATATATTTTATTTTTTCTAATCTTGTTGTTTCTATACCACTACAATAAAAAGAAATATTTTCATTACTAAAGCATTGCACATTTAAAATATCATAAAAAGCCGTATCTGATTCATCTATATGACTACCATCAAAAGGCAATCCACTTGCAAAGTAATATTTTGAAAATAATTTTTGTAAAGCTAATACACAACCTAAAGTTCTAAATGTATGTGTTTTTTCATGATTCATCATTAGAAACTCATTTATGTTTGTATCTATAGTAATTAAATTATAATTATTTTCCTCACAAAATTTTCCAACATATTCTACTCTTTTATTGAAAAGAGCTCTAGCTTTTTCTCCGCCATATTCTCCATTTGAACCAGCATTAAAAAAAGTTAAATGAGTTATATTATATTTTTCATCTTTTTGATTTTGATGTTTTAATAATGTATAAAAAGAATCAACTCCACATGATATAGAAGCCCCTACTCCTGTACCATTATAATATATTTCTTTAACATTTGTTTCCAGCTTTATTAATTTCTTATTAAAAGCTTTGCATAATAAAGGAATCAAATATGTTGTTAATTGATAATAAATTTTTGAGCTAATATATCCATCAATAATAATATCTTCATTATGCTTAATCGCATATGGAAGTAAAGATATAACGAAGGAATCATATAATTCGTCACATAAATACTCTGAATATTTATTATCAACTTCAAAATATAACGTTTTTATAGAACTATTACTTTCAACATCAATCATTATTTTATTCTCTATTTTATTCAAATTTTTTAACTTCATTTTTGCACCTCATAAATTTTTGTAATATTTTATTTACTATATTTTTTTCATACTTATTCATAGAAATGAAATATGCATTAATAGAATAAATTACAAAGTATGTACCTCCAAATACTATTAAATATAATAATCCTTGTAATTGAATAAATCTTTTTAGTAAAATTATTATAATAATAGGAAGTAAAAATGTTAATGTTAACTTACAAATCTCTTTAAAAAACTTTATGATATTTAACTTTATAATCTTTTGATAATAAATATCAATTACTATTATTGTTATTATTATTCCTAAAGCAGTTCCTAATGCAGCACCAATTGCACCAAATCTTTTTGCTAAAAATATAGAAATTATTAAATTAAAAGCTGCCACCACAATATTTAAAAACGCTGCAAATTTATGCTTATTCATAGCTTGTCTTATACTTATACCCAAATTTTGAATTAATGAAAAGCATAATGGAAGAATTAATATCATAGCAATATAATATGAAAGTATATAATCTTCTCCAACCCAAAATAAAATAAATTCTCTACCAAACATAACTAATGAACTAGCCATAAAAAATACTATGAAATATTGAATTCTACCTACTTTTATAAATTCATTTGTTAATTCATCATTTGTAGCATTACTTGCAACCATTTTACTCATTTTAGGAAGCAAAACTCCACTTACAGCTGTTGACAAATTTATAAATAACGTATTAATTTGACTAGCTACATTATAGATAGCTACCGCTACTGTACCAGATATAGCACCCAATACAAATTGATCAACACTCCAATTAATCTTATCGACTATAACTCCTAAAAATATAAAAAATGAATAATTAATTATTGTTTTAAATAAAGTTTTATCAAACCCTAAAAATCTAATTTTAATATTTAATTTCTTTTTACAATATAAATAATTATATATTAATATAATTATATTTACAATTGTTATTACAACACACATTGTTATGGATTTAAATCCTAAAAATAAAAGTGGAATCATTATCAAAGGCTTCATAATAGTATTTAAAATAGACATAATTTTTTGGAAAGTAAATTTCTCATAAGCATTAATAATTGATGAATATATACTAAATATAAAAGTAATAGCTAAATTAAATGCAAGTATAAGCATCATAATCTTCATTTTACCAATTTCTACATCACTCATTGATGCTCCAAACATAATAGGAACAAAAAAGTATAATATTATTCCTATCAATCCTGCTACTATACCAATAACAAAATATACAACAAAAAACATACCATGTAACTTTTTCTCTTCATCATATTTTTTTTGTGCTCTATATTTAGCTGTAAAAATTACAATTGCATTTCCAAATCCCAAATCTAAAACTGTTAAATATCCGATTATAGATGATACCAATGAATATAAGCCATATTCACTTTGTCCTAACATTCTAATTAATAAAGGTGTATATATAAGTTGCACTAATGTACTAAGTATTATAGACACATATGATAAAATCGCTCCACTTTTTCTTTCATCACTTTTTGTCATTATCTTTTATTTCCTCCACATCTAAAGCATTCATTAAAAAAGTCATAGACTTTTTTCTTTCTTCATTTAATATTTCATAAGCTTCTGTATAATCATGATTCAAATTTTCTTTTGTTATTTCTTTACCATTATATTCTCTATTTTTTAAATTAAATTTATTAATTAATGTTTCTATTCTTGAATTCATAGAAACTGTATTATCTTCTCTACCAAATACAATAAAAGGTATATTATATAAAATAGCAAAAACACTTGAATGAAAAGAATCAGTACAAACTAAAAATGCATGCTTTTCTAAATATAAAAATTCACTTGGTCCTGTACAATAAAAAGGACTATTTTTATCTAAAATATTTATAACTTCACAATCATTTTCTTTTGCTATTCTATCTATTTCAGCTTTTCTTTTTTCTGATAATTCTCCTAAGAAATAATTTAGAATATATTTATCTGTTTTTAATTGTTCTGGTTTTTTTGCAACTTTGTCCCATTCTTCAGCAGTTAAAAGCATAGTTGGATCAACTAGGACTTGTACATCTTTTCTTCCAACAACATCTTCTATTATCTTCTTACCAGCATCTTCTCTTACAGATATAGCTTTATAATCTTTTAAAGCATTCTTTAATTTTTCATTATATTGTTCAGGTAAACTACTTATCCCAAAACTAGCAGCATAAGATATTCTTTTCTTAGGTTCAGTAAATTCTAAAAGATCCACTTCTCTTAATCTTCCAAAGGTTGGATTCCAAACTTGATCACTACCAGTAATAAAGTAATCAAAATCTTTTAATTTACTAAATGGTGTAATTCTTTTTTTTGAAAAAATAATATTATTATTAAATTCTTTAAAAGAATTTTTTCTACCCTCAAATTTACTATATGTATCTCTAAATTTTAGATTTTTTATTATTCTTAAAATAAACTTATCCTTTGTATTTGAAAAAGGTTCGTTACTTATTGTAATACAATCAATATTGTTATTTTCTAAAATTTTTTCTAAAGCATAATTTTGTAATCTGTTACCAAGATTATTATTATCAATTATAGTTATTATTCCTACTCTCATAATACTCCCTTCACTACCTATCTATAATTTTAATCATAACAAGTATTCTTTTTAATATATTTTTAGCTTTATATTTAATATATTTAACTCTTAAAATATTTATCAAGCCAAATTTTTTTACATTTTTATAAATTTTTTTATTTACAATTTTATTTGAATATATCCAAAAATCACTATTTTTAATTTTTTCAATTAAATTTTTTTTATCCTCTTTTTTAAATTTATATATATAATCCAAGTTAGAATAAAAACTATCAGAAAAATATTCCTTTATTAATAAATTAATATCTGAATTTTCCACTTTCATCCACTCATCTATAAGGCAAAAATACGAACAAATTGTATCATATTTTTTCTCAGTAACTAATGATCCTTTTCTATTTCCTCTATATATATAAAAACCTGATTGTATACTATGAATATTTTTCGCTTTTTGAAAAAGTCTTATATTCCAATCTGTATCCTCACCTAATTTTATATTTTCTTTAAAAAAAATATTATTTTCAATAATAAAATCCTTTCTATAAATATTAATCCATATATAAGATATACACATTCTAGGACCTTTTTTTAAAATTGATTTGATTAATTCTTTTCCATTACAAAAAATAGGATATTTATACTTAACTTCTTTTCTTGTATTTCCTGGATATAAAATTGTATAATTATTTCCATATAAAATATCATAATTTTTATTTTTCAAAATACTTACATTATTCATTAAAGCATCCTTATCGATCATATCATCACTATCAAGAAAACATATATATTTTCCAATAGCATGTTTAAGGCCCTTATTTCTAGCTATAGCTGGTCCACTATTTTTTTGATATATATATATTATATTACTATATTTTTTTGAATAATAATCACAAATTTTTCCAGAATTGTCAGTTGACCCGTCATTAATTAAAATTAATTCAAATGATATATTTAATTTTAAAACACTCTCAATACAATCTTTCAAATAAAGTTCTACATTATACACTGGCACAATAAAAGAAATTAAAACATTATTATTATTCATATTATCACCTATATTTTTTTTTGTAGAGTATGTTTCCTAAAGGAAATAATAGAAAAGTAACTATCTTTTTATATAAATTATTTGGAATAGAAATAATCTTTTTAAATGAATATTTATTTGCCAAACCATCTCTAACAAGACCAACATGAGCTTTTATAAAAAGTAAAGGGTTATAAAAAAAATAATCATAAACATTATTTATTAGATGTTCCCATAAATATATATTTTCCTTTGATCTGTTATTATTTTTATTAGTAATTGCATTTTCCTGGTCTTTATAATATTCTCTAAGCGGAATATCTATATAACGAGTAACATATTTTCTAGACATTTTTTGCCATATAATAGTTTCTGGATAAAATTTTAATCCATCAATCTTTGGAAATGGAAATTCTCTTAAAACTTTTGTTTGAAATAAACTCCATTTTTCTCCTCCAAGTTTATATTTAAAATTTGCATCTAACTCATTACAATCAAATATTTTTTGGGGGAAATCTCTTCCTATAACTTTTCCATCTCTATTATCATAACATCTAGCAATGATTCCTTTATATTTATCTTTATTTTCAATTTTATCCCATTCATTAACAAAAACCTCTAACGCGTTATCTTTAAAAGAATCGTCAGAATCTGCAATAATAAAAAGCTCCGTATTCGTATTCTGTAATGCAGTATTTATTGCAATATGTTTACCACTATTTTTTTGGTATATATATTTAATTTCAATTTTATTTTCATTTATATACTTATCTATTAATTCTTTTGTATGATCTGTAGAACCATCATCAACAACAATCCATATAAAGTCTTTAAATGTCTGATTGATTAAACTATTATATACTCTATATAACGTATTTTCTCTATTATACGTTGGTGTAAAAACTGTAATTTTCTTACCCATCATAAACCTCCTTCTTTTTGTAATTAATTAAATAAGTTAATATCATTGCATATGTAATAGCTGTATAATGAACAAATGATGAAGATACAGTACTGTTAAAACACATTATAGCAAAAATCGATAAAAAAATTGCTTTTTTTTCATCTGAATTGCATTCATACCATAAATACTTAAAAATATTGTATAAAATTATCAAATATACTATAAATCCTAAAAAGCCGAATTCACCAATTATAATTGGCCAAAAATTATCAGTTAAAAATTGACTATCTAAATCAGACATTCCAAAATAATTATTAAAACCAAATCTATAATAAAGTACTGAATAATATTTAGACGCTGCATATGAACCATATGTAGCAAAGCCAGTTCCTATAGGGAAACATTCTTTCATTAATTGAATACTACCATTAAGCAAATCACTTCTCGGAGTTCTATTATCATTATTAAAATATGTTTCAATTTGAGTTTTAGAAATTAAAATAGCTATAATAATTCCTAATATAAAATATATTTTTATATTTTTTTTTGATCTTATAAAAGAATAATATATTATTAAAGATAGCGCAACAAAAACAAAGGCTCTAGAACGTAATGTAGAAATTAATATTAATTCACATAAAATAAAATAAAGTAAATTTTTATTATTTTTATTTCTAATTAAATCAAATAATATAAAGCAAATTTGAAATATTGTAATAACATTTAATGTACCTGCATGCCCATATATAAACTGAAATGCTCTAATTCCATATCTAACTTCATACGTCATTCCATTAATTCCAATTAAAGTATTTAAAATCATAAACATAAATGTAATAATAATAATTGGTTTTTGAAAATTAATTTCAGATTTTAAAATCTCAATATTATTATTTTTAAAATATTGATTTAACCCCAATAAAGTAACAAAAAACTTTACTATATTAAAAATATCTGTAAATATTGCCTGAAATTGTAATTGATATTGATATTTAATCGTTCCAATTATTCCAATAGAAATTAAAATAACAATACCTAAGATAATAGATAATTCTATTTTTTTTATTTTCAAATTCTTTAATGTAAATACAAAATATAATAAAGAAAAACAAGCAACAATTTCATCAAAATATTTAAAAAGAACTATTTTTTCTTGTATAAACGACTGGAAAATTAAGATATTAATAATTATAAACGCAAATAAATTTTTCATCCTTTTTTTACTAATCATTATATAAATACTCCTTTAAATTATTTTCTATATATTTAATCTGATTAGAGAACTCTGGATACTTTTTCCATAATTCAATATTTTTTTTTGATTTTTCAATAGAAAAATATTTTCCTTGATTGATATGATGTTTAATATTAATATCTAAGAATTTATTAATCTTATCTATACTATCGTTATAATTTAAAACTAAATCTTCAAATTTAATATAAAGAACATTTTCATCATTTTCTATATTTCCAATTCTATTATCTCGATATATTTGGCAAAATTGTTTTACATCTTTTGGAAAAGCTCTATCATTTTTTAATAAAGCTTCTATATAGACATCTCTTGGGTCTCTATCAACAACTATAACATACAAACCTTGTACATATTTCATATATCTTTTTATATTTCTAGGTGGAACTAGCTGATCAACTACTCCAAATTCTTTGTTATCCTTATTAAGAAATTGAAAAAGATTATTTGTAAAAATATTAACTTTATTTATAAACTCATTTCTATCATTAATAGGTAAAAACATTTTTTTATTAGGAAAATAATTTTTATTATTTTCTCTTGATATTCCAAAAATCTTACTAAATATTATTCTAGTGGCTCTACAAGAATAATATTTTAATTTTTGTAATAAAGTTAAATCTCGTAAGTCTGCATGCCAGTAACTATTGTAAGAAAACATAATTATAGAATTAACAAATTCTTTATTATATTTATCCCATTCTTTTCCAAATATTTGTCTAAAATTTCTAACATCATATTTTTCAGTATATTTCAAATATCTTTTTATAGCATATTCTGAATTTAACCTATGCCTATTATCAAATAAGTTATATTCTAAATCAGAAATGCCATCTGGATCTTGTAAAAATCTACACTCATTATTAGGAGTTAATTCGCAAAAGTTATCATATTCTCTTAATAAGTTATTTATTACACTTGATCCAGAACAAGTAAATCCCACACTTGTAACTATTTTCATACTATTAATCCTTTCTGTTAACAATAAAAAACTTCACTAAAGACCTAATTTAAAAATTTTTATTATCTTTTTTGGGTAAACTTTTGACTATATCTTTTATATTTTCTTCTATATTAGTATCGTTAAACACATATCTTATTTCTTTTAAATTTTCTTTATCTATTTTTCCAAAATCAATCTTATTAAGTTCTTGTATTGTATCTTTACTAAATCTATATTTAATAATTTTATTGCCTGCATATATACAATATGGTGGTATATCTTTAGCTACAACTTGACCAGCTCCAATTACAGCACCTTGTCCAACTTTAACTCCAGATAATATAGTTGCACCAAATCCAATCCAAACATCATCTTCAATTATTATATTTCCATTAGTCTCAGTTTCGTCTTCATTAAATATTTTTGAATTTATAGGAAATGTTGATATTTTATTATAATTGTGCTCTCCCGAAAGTAAGAAAGTTACATTTGGAGCTATAGAACAAAAGCTTCCCACATACAATTCACTACATACATTTCCAAAGCTTATAATATTTAAAACTCCATAAGTAAAATTTCCAACATTAATTTTATTCATGTCAAAAATTGTTCCAGGAGTTGTTTGATTATGTTTGTTTTTTTTTCTCCATTTTTTCTTAAATAATACTAACTCTATTTCATTTATAAAAGTAAAGTTAGATAATATTCTTCTAATTTTATTTAACATAACCAATACCTACTTTTTCATTTGTTTTGCTATATCAGCATTTACTATTTCTTCACCAGTTTTATTTTTTAACTGTTCTTTAGAAGCTTCAGATAATCCATCATGAACTATTGCATTAACATCACATGTTGATAGCTTGTCTAAATCTTCTTTAGTAACTTTTCCATCTCTTAAATCTCTAACAATTTTGTTTTCATACATAGAATATTTATCTTTTTTATAAAATCTCATAAATTTATGCTTTATAACCCAAGTTGCAGGTTTCCATATATATTTATGCATTGCTGGAGATACAGAACCTATCATCCAACATTGTCTATCACAATGTCTAACTTTATTACGTACTTTTTCTGCTTGTTCAGAATTCCATAATTCATCCCATGTTTGCTCATTAAGATTTCCCATAACTTCTTTTTCTTTTGTTCCATTACATGGCATAACATCTCCATATGGATCTATGAAGAAAGTATCAAAAGCCATATCACATGGTAATAATCTTTTTTGTCCGTAAATGTAATTTATAAGTCCATGATTAAAATATGCTCTAAACCATTTCTTTGGTGAATTAGAATTTAATAATTCATTTATTAGTTTTTCAAATTCTTTAGCAACCATTGGTCTATCTTTTATTATATTTTTTGCTTCAACAAAATAGAAACTATTGTGTAAAGAAGCTGTAGCAAATTCCATATTCATTTCATTAGATAATTTATATAAAGGTACTAAATCTTTAGCATTTGCATCTTGAACTGTCATTCCGAATCCAACATCAGGATGTTTCATTTCAACTAATTTCTTTAAAGTTGAATATCCTTTATTAAATCCATCATCTAGTCCTCTAATTTTATTATTAGTTTCTTCTAAGCCTTCAATAGAAATTCTAATACCAACATTTGGAAATTCTTCACAAAGTTTTATTATTCTATCAGTAAAAAATCCATTTGTTGATATAACTATTCTATCTGATTTTTTATATAATTCTCTTACTATATCTGGTAAATCTTCTCTTATAAAAGGCTCACCACCTGTTATATTTGTAAAATACATTTTAGGTAGTTTTTTTATTGTTTCTAAACTTAACTCCTCATCTGGTTTAGATGGACATTTATATCTGTTACACATTGTACATCTAGCATTACATCTATAAGTTACTATAACTGTTCCATTTAATTTTTTCTCTGACATTTTTTATCTCTCCTTTATCACTTTATCATATATTTGCTTTAATTTATTATAATAAACTTCCCTATCATAATTTTGTTTTGCTAATTCTTTAGATTTTTTACTAAATTGATTTACTAGCTCTTTATTTTCAAATAAAGTATTCATTTTTTCAGTTAATTCATCAACTGTATTATATATAAATCCATTTTCATTATCTATTACTAATTCTGGAATTCCACCCATATTTGAGCCTATAATAGGTTTACCTATAGCTAAAGTTTCTAATACAGAATAAGGACAATTTTCATACCATATACTTGGTACTACAACAAATTTACATTTTCTTGTTGCATCTGTCATTTGTTCCTTATTTAAAAATCCTAATAATTTAACTCTATCTTCTAGATTATTCTCTTTTATTATCTTTTCAATATTTTCTTTTTCAGGACCTTCCCCTGCTATATATAGATTTCCTTTATTACATTTAGCAAAAGCATTAATTAAATTTAAAATTCCTTTTTCTTTAGAAAGTCTTCCGAAATATAAAGCATATCCATCATCTTGAGTTTTAACATTATAATCATTCATTTCTATTGAATTATGAATAGCTTGTATTTTATTTGGACTAATACCATCTTCAATAAACTTAGTTCTGTAAAATTCAGAAGGTGTAATTATATAATCTATTTTATCTGTATATATTTTATGATTTCTATAATAATATCCTTCTATTGCACCTAAAGCACTTTTTAATTTTGATCCTTTATTACAAGATTTTTTTATACAATTTATATATTTTCCTTTCATACATAACTCACATGGATTTTTGTCATTATCCATCATAGTTATTGCAGGACATATAGCTTGTACATCGTGTGCTGTAAAAACTATAGGAATATTTCTTTTTTTAATAGGTTTTATAATTGAAGCAGATAGTTGCCTTTGAAAATTATTCAAATGTACAACATCTGGTTTAAATTCATCTAATGCTTTTTCCATTATCTTTTCATTTTCTTTATTATAAATAACATCTAAAGCTTTAAGCTTTGAACTGTTATTTAAATCAAACTTAGGCACAAAATATTCTTTATCTCCTGTTTTTATTTTTTTTTCATCTTCCATTGAAAAATACGCTACTTCATGACCATGTTGTTTTAGTAATTCACCTAATTCAAAATAATATTTTTCAGAGCCACCTTTATTCCAATGAAATTTATTCACTAATAATACTCTCATTATTTTTTCTCCTTCTTGTATAACTCAATAGTCTTATCAACTACATCATCCCAATTATATTTTTTTAATATATAATCTTGTGCTTCAGACTTATATTTGTTAACTTTATCCACATTATCCACTAAATATTGAAGCTTTTCTTTTAAATCATTAACATCTGATTTTTTAAAAGTAACACCATTATTATCCATAACAGTTTTACATTCAGGTATATCTGAAGTTAAACAACAATTTTTATAACTCATTGCTTCAAGTAAAGATAAAGGCATCCCCTCTAAATCACTTGGAAGAACATATATATAGGCATTACTATATAATTCTTCTAATTCTTTTCCTTGAACAAATCCAGTAAAAATAATATTCTTATTATCTTTAGCTTTCTCTTTTAGTTCGTTAAAATACATATCAGTATCACTAGATCCACCAGCAATAACTAATTTTTTATCTGTATTAATTTTGTTATAAGCCTCAATTAAATAATGTATTCCCTTTTCTGGTACTATTCTACCTAAAAATAAAATATAACTATCTTTAGCCAAATTAAATTTATCTTTTATTATATTTGCATCTTTTATCTCCGGTTTATTAACACCATTTGGAATAAAATTAGTCTCTCTATTATAAGTATCTTTAAAATACTTTTTTACATTTTCACTTAGTACTATAATTTCATCTGCATATTTAGCAGCCATTTTTTCACCAAATTTTATATATTTTGTAGCAAATCCACCCCATTTAGC
>CALXWP010000018.1 GCA_944392455.1 uncultured Clostridia bacterium | reverse complement strand
AAAACATTTTATCATATTTTTTGGTATTTCCTATTTATTTTTATTTCTTTTGTGACATATCTATTTTAAACCTATAAAAATACACTCCTTTATTTAAGAGTGCATTTTTTAAAATTTATATTATTTATCTTCTTTCTTTTCAGCTGTTGGTTCTTCTGTAACTGTATCAACAACTTCTTCTGTTACAGGAGCTTCTGTCTCTACAGCTGGTGCTTCTTCTGGAGCTGCTTCTACAGGAACTTCTTCCTCTCTAACTTCTTCTTTTATAATTATTTCTTTATTTTCAATTCTAGCTCCAGTATTTTCTTTAGTCTTAGCAGCTTTACCTACTCTATCTCTTAAGTAGTATAATTTAGCACGTCTTGCTTTACCTACTCTAACTACTTCAACTTTTTCTACCATTGGAGAATGTACTAAGAATGTTTTTTCAACACCTACACCATAAGCTATTTTTCTTACAGTAAATGTAGCATTTACACCTCCACCTTGTTTTTTAATTATAATTCCTTCGAATACTTGGATTCTTTCTCTATTACCTTCTTTAATTCTTTGATGTACTCTTACAGTATCACCAATTTTTAAATCTGGTATCTTATTTTTTAATTGTTCATGTTCTATTGATTTTATGATATCCATTTGATATCCTCCTTCCTTTAATTTTTATTTTAACAAATCTGGTCTTTTTATTTTTGTTATTTCTAGTGATTTCTCATCACGCCATTTTTTAATATTTTCATGATGCCCAGAAATTAATACATCTGGTACTTTTTTTGCTCTAAATTCTTCTGGTCTTGTATATTGAGGATATTCTAAAAGATTATTACTAAATGATTCTTCTTTTACGGATTCATTATTTAGTACTCCTTTTACATATCTACTAACAGAATCTATGATTACCATTGCTGGAAGTTCTCCTCCTGTTAATACATAGTCTCCTATAGATATTTCCTCATCTACAATCTCATCTAAAACTCTTTGATCTATTCCTTCATAATGTCCACAAAGGAGTATTAGATGTTTTTCTTTAGATAATTCCTTTACTTTTTCTTGGTTTAGTACTTTTCCTTGTGGAGATAAATATATAACTTTTGCATTTTCTTTATCTACTATACTAGAATATGCATCATAGACCACATCTGGTCTAATTACCATTCCAGCACCTCCACCATATGGAGTATCATCAACTTTTTTGTGTTTATCTTTAGAAAAGTCTCTAATATTTATTAAATTAATTTCTATTAGTCCTTTTTCTTTTGCTCTTCCTATAATGCTTTCATCCAAAGATTCAAACATTTCAGGAAAAAGTGTAAGCACATCAAATTTCATTTTTCCTCCAATTTTTAATTAGCTAATTTTGAAAAGAAATATTATTTGACTAGGCACATGAATTTTAAATTTATTAAGCGTACTCTTTGCACGTTGATTAAATTTAAAATAAAATGTAACAACGTCAAATGGCGATTATTTTCAAAATTAAATTAAACCATTTATTAAATGAACTACTATTTTATCATTATCTATATCAATATCTTTTATAACTTCTTTTGTAGAAGGTAGTAATATTTGTTTTCCTAGGTCATCTTTTATTACATATATATCATGAACTTTGTTATTGTATATATCATCTACTCTTCCAAGTAAATTCCCATTATCATCATATACTTCGGCTCCAATTAAATCAGCAATAAAATATGTATCTTCTGGAAGTGTTCTTGCATCCTTCCTATTTATTTTTATATAGCATCCTTTTAAATTCTCTGCCATATTCATGTCTTCTATTCCTTTGAACTTAATTAAAACTAAGTTTTTATGGTATTTTACTTCTTCGATTTTCATCTCTACTAGCTCTTTATTTTTTACGACAAATACGCTTTTTAGTTCTTCAAATCTTTCTAAGTCATCAGTAAATGGTTTTACTTTAACTAAGCCTTTAATACCAAATGTATTTACAATTTGACCTATTTCAAAATATTCTTGTTTCATTTTCACTCCTTCAAAGTTTGTTTAACATTAAACAATTAGTCTAAAAATTCTATTGATATTTTCTTTTTATCTTTTGAATTTAAAGCTCTCATAAGAGTTCTAATAGAATTTGCAACTTTACCTTGCTTTCCTATTATCCTTCCCATATCTGATTCTGCTACTTTAACTTCAAAGATAACTTTAGTATCTTCTTCTTTTTCTGTTATTGTGACTTCATCTGGATTTTCTACTATGTTTTTGATAATTGTTTCTAATATTTGTTTCATAGCAAGCCTCCTAGTTAGCTTTTTCTATTAAAGCTTTAACTGTATCTGTTGGTTTTGCACCATTTTTGATCCATTTTTCTACTTTTTCTTTATCTAGAACTATTGTAGATGGTTCTGTCATAGGATTATATGTTCCTATTTTTTCTATTATTTTTCCATCTCTTGGGCTTCTAGAATCAGCTACTACTATATGGTAGAATGGAGCTTTCTTAGCACCTTGTCTTTGTAATCTTATTTTTACCATTAAATTCACCTCCTGAAAATTTTGTAAGAATTATTACTAATGGTTGATAATAATCCTTAAGATATATATTTAAAAAATTAAAATCAAAATAAACTTATTATTTAAACATTCCTTTCAAATCTTGTGGATTCATACCTTTCATCATTTTTCTCATATTCTTGCTGTCCTTCATTTGTCTCATCATTTTTTGTGTCATTTCAAATGATTTCATGAATTTGTTTATATCTTGAACTGAAGTTCCACTTCCTTTTGCAATTCTTACTCTTCTATTACCATTTAGTAATTTAGGATTTTGTCTTTCTTCTTTTGTCATAGAAGAAATAATTGCTTCAATTCTTACAAATTCTTTATCATCTACTTTCACATCTTTTAATTGATTCATACCAGGAATCATTTTTAAAATTGATGAAAAAGATCCCATTTTCTTGATTTGTCTTAACTGAGTTAAATAATCATCTAAATCTAAGTCTTTTTTCTTTTTTAATTGTTTTTCTAATTTTTCAGCTTCTTCAATGTCTATTGCTTCTTCTGCTTTTTCTATAATTGAAAGTACATCACCCATTCCTAAAATTCTTGATGCCATCCTATCTGGATGAAATACTTCTATATCGCTTAATTTTTCACCTGTTGCCGCAAATTTTATTGGTCTTCCCGTAATTTTTTTAACAGAAATAGCAGCACCACCACGAGTATCACCATCAAGCTTAGTTAATACAACACCATCAATACCAAGTGCCTCATTAAATGCTTTTGCAACATTTACAGCATCTTGTCCTGTCATACTATCTACTACAAGTAATATTTCATGAGGCTTTACATTTGCTTTTACATTTTTTAGCTCATTCATTAATTCTTCATCTATATGTAAACGTCCTGCTGTATCTAGTATAACTACATCATTTAATTTACTTATTGCTACATCTACTGCCTGTCTTGCAATTTTTACTACATCTTTTGTATTTTCATTTGCATAAACAGGTATATTTAAGCTTCCTCCTACAACTTGAAGTTGTTTTATAGCTGCTGGTCTATATACATCACATGCAACTAGAAGTGGTTTCTTACCTTGCTTTCTAAGTAAATTTGCAAGCTTTCCTGCTGTGGTAGTTTTACCAGAACCTTGAAGTCCAACAAGCATTATTATTGTTGGTGGGTTTGGAGTAAAGTTAATCTTACTTTCTGTTCCTCCAAGAAGTTCAACTAATTCATCTTTAACTATTTTTATAACTTGTTGACCTGGTGTTAATGATTTTAATACATCCTGTCCTAAGGCTTTTTCTTGTATGGTATTTATAAATTCTTTAACTATAGCATAGTTAACATCTGCTTCTAACAGTGCAAGTTTTACCTCTCTTAACATTTCTTTTAAATCAGATTCTGTAATTCTTGCTTTTCCTCTTAATTTTCTAGTTACTTCCTGTAACTTAGCAGATAATCCTTCAAATGCCATACTTCTCTTCCTCCTTAATTTATTATACTAGTTTAAGCAAATTAGTTCTTTTGTTATATTATTTAAGATTTTTTCTATTTTCTTATCTGATGAAGTATCTTTTATCTTATTTAATTCTTCTATAATGCTTTGAATTTGCTTTTCTTGATCATGCATTTTTTTCATAATTAAAAGCTTTTCTTCAAATTCGAAAAGTTTACTTTCCCCCTTTTTTATCATATCTCTAACTGCTTGTCTTGTTATATTATTATTTTCTGCTATTTCAGAAAGTGAGAAATCGTTATTATAGTAATCATTTATAACTTCATATTGTTTTTCAGTTAAAAGTTTACCATATATTTGGCAAAGAATGCTTAATTCAACTTTCTTTTCCATCTTATCACTTCCTAATCTAGACACAAAAATATTAGCATTATTTTGTAATGCTAATATACTTTACACTATTTTTATAAATTTGTCAAGTGTTTTAAAGATTTTTGTTTATTTTTTATTTATTTATATTCTGTAAAATCTCTTCTATTCCATTTATATTTTGTAAATCATCATAATATTCTTGTTGTTTATCTAATTCACTTATATAATTTTCATAATTTCCAGCTGAAGTATCTCTAAGCTTAATATAGCTATATGCAATTATAATAAGAGCAATGATTAGAACAATAATAATAGCTACTAATATTTTACTTAATTTATTCATAATACCATCTCCCTTTATTTATTTTCTTATATATGTAACATATTCATAATCATATGGATTTTTTTCATCCTTTAATCCTTTTTCTCTTTTTACTTCTTTCCATACATTTTTATCTATTTCTGGAAAATATACATCACCTTCAAATTCTTCATTTATTTCGGTTATATATAATTTATCAGCTTTTTGAAGAAGTAATTTATATATGCTAGCTCCACCTATCACAAAATTTTCCTCTTCTGATTTTTCATATTTTTCTAATTTACTCACATCATCTAAAATTTCTACATTTTCATTGTCTATGTTTAACTTAGCATCATTACATAAAATTATATGTTTTCTGTTTGGAAGCACTCTTCCGAAGTGATTCAAATGTTTTCCTTCCCATTATTATATTATGACCCGTTGTCAACTTTTTAAATCTTTTTAAGTCCTCTGGTAAATGCCATATTAATTTATTGTCTTTTCCTATTACATTATTTTTAGCAACCGCCACTATAATACTTAACATCAAATTTTCCTCCTATATTGCAACTGGAATTTTTCCAAGCTTTATATCTTTGTTATAATCATATCCTTGAATTTCAAAATCGTCTACTTTAAAATCATAGAAATTCTTAGTAGAGTTCTTTATTACAAGCTTTGGACAAACATCCATAGATTCTGCTGCTATTAGTTTTTCTATTAAAGGTATATGTCTATCATATATATGACAATCACCAATATTATGTGTTAATGTTCCCACTTCTAATCCTGAAACTTGAGCAAACATACAAAGAAGTGCTGCGTATTGCATTGTATTCCATCCATTTGCTGCAAGCATATCTTGTGAACGTTGATTTAATATTAAGTGTAGCTTATTCTCTTTTACTAACCACTGTGTTCCATAAGCACATGGTTCAAGCCTCATATCTTTCAATTCTTCATGATTAAATATATTTGTCATTATTCTTCGACTTGATGGATCATTTTTTAATAAATATAACACATAATCTACTTGATCCATTTTCTTTATTCCATCTTTTGTTTTAAACTCATATTTTTTACCAAGCTGATATCCATATGCTTTTCCTATTGTACCATTTTCGTCCACCCATTGATCCCAAATATGTGAGTTTAGGTCTTTAACTTCATTTGATTTTCTTTGCCAAATCCATAATATTTCATCAATTGCTTTATATATAGTTTTACTATTGTTTCTTAATGTAATCATTGGAAATTCTTTTCCTACATCATATACATTACTAACCCCAACTATTGAATAATAATTAGCTTCTTCTCCATCTTGCCATCTTGTTCTTACATTAGTTCCTTCTGAAGAATAACCTTCTTTTATTATTTTCTTACATGTTTCAATAAAATGCTTGTCCGCTTCTGTCATTTTTATTTCCTCCTTATTCTATTTTATTTTTATATGTATTTATTATATTTTTAATTATCAATATTCTAGTATTCCCATGTAGGGACATATTCTTCTTCGTGTTTGCCTAATTCTTGTATGTACCCATTAGTTAGGTTTAGCGTATACAAGAAGTTTTCAATTTCTTTATACTCTTTTTTATTTAATTTTCGATTTATATATTTATCTTCTTTAGCTTTATATGTAGGAAAATATTGAGCCATAACACTCACATAAACATCATCAGGCATATTTTCCTTAATCCATTTTAAAATATGTTTACTATTTTGCAAATGGTTAGGAAGTACTAGATGTCTTATAATTACTCCTTTTTTTATTATTCCATTCTCATCAAACTTAGCTGTTCCTACTTGATTATACATTTCTTTTATTGCTTTGGTAGTATATTCAAAATACTTATCTACTTTAGAGTATTTTTTAGACATTTCATCTGAATAATATTTTAAATCTGGTAAATAAACATCTATATATCCATCTAAAGCTTTTATTGTTTCAACATTTTCATATCCGTTTGTATTATATATTATTGGTATTTTTAGTCCATTTGTTCTTGCAATCTTTATTGCCTCTACTATCTGATATGCATACATTGTTGGTGTTACTAAATTAATGTTATTTACACCATTTTTTTGCTGAGATATAAATATATCTGCAAGTTCATTTATACTGATCTCCTTACCTCTTCCTAATTGACTTATCTCATAATTTTGGCAATACATACAATTTAAATTACAATTAGAAAAAAATACCGTACCAGAACCATATATTTTACTTATACATGGTTCTTCATAATTGTGTGTAGATACTAATGCAATCTTTATTTTATTATCACATCTACATCTTCCTATCTTTCCTTTTGTTCTATTAATACCACATCTATGTGGACAAATTTCACATTTTTCTAATTCTCTCATTTTGTTTCCTTTTTTGCAAAACAAGCCTGTCCCCTTTTGCACTTTTGCAAATTATTCTGCATCTTTTAGTCTAAGATATCCAAGCTCATTCCATCTATTATATGCTAAATTTAAATTGAATACTAGTTTTGGCTTTGCTCCAGCTCTGTTTTTATCAACTACACATGCATAGTATCTTTCATCTGGGTCATCATATTTTTTTAGTTCGAAAAATTTAGTATCAACTTCTTCTAATGAATATTGGTATTTGTCTAAGTCAGCTCTCATTATTTGTTTTATTAAACATAAAGTATCTAAAACTTCTTTTACTGTTCTACTAACAGCTAAATCATTAACAGTTAAGTTTATTGGAAGTGTACTACTTTCTGTTAATTGAAGTGTTGAACAAATAAACATATTAAAGTTTTGTGCTAAATTAGAAAGTATTGTGGCTGTTCTTTTTATTTCTTCCCCATTTCCAATATTTGCTGTATCAGTTTTTAATGTATCATAAAATACATATTCTATTTTTTCTTTATAATAGTAATTCATTATTACTTTTTTAAGCTCATCATTTGTATGGTCTGTTATATTTATAAAATATATCATATTACTTATTTGGCTATTTACCCAATCTGTAACAGCAATTGTTTTATTAAACTCTGATGAAACTTTCTTCAATCTTTCAACAAATTGCTTTCTTGATTCTTTTGGTTCTTGTATAATAAATCCATCTTCATCTACTTTTACATTGGCATTTTCATCTGGTCTAAATTTAAATTCTAGTAGTTCTCCTTCTGTTTTTGAAATTTTTTGTTTATGTAGTTTTTGAATTTCAGGGTTATTTAATACAGTTGTTATTAAACAAAGTTTCATTTTTTCTTCTGACATTTCATTTGAAATTATTAGTACTTTTTTCTTATGAATAAATGCTGTATATGCTGCTATATCAATAGTAAATCTACTTTTACCAGAGTTTGATGGCATAGCAAATGCCATTGTTTCTCCTTTTCTTATTCCTTTAAATACACTTGATAAAATAGGAAAAGGTAATGCTAAACCATTTGTTAAGTTATTTTCGCCTTTTTCTAAGAATTCTGTTAAATCTTCACTTAAAACTGCTTGTTTAAATTTTTGTGTAACACTTACTTGTACTATAGCTGCTTTTACTTCATCTGCAGACATTTGATCATATAATTCATAATCTCTTATATCTATTATTTGGTTTTGTATGTCTTCACGAGGTTCTTCTAAATAACTTTTTCTTAGTATACATAGTTTTCTTAGTTCTAGATATACTTTTTCAGGATTTGCATTTTTTTGTCCTATTTCATATTTTAATTCTTGTTTTTGTTTATATGTTTCATTATTGTCTACAGAAAAATTAAAACCTTGTTTTGCTATTTCTGGAGTAAACTTTCCACCTTCTGTAAATAATATACTTTTATATATATTTAATAAACTTGGATCATCAAAATAACATTCTTCAAATACAATATAATATTTAACAATTAATTTTGGATTGTTTAATAATAACCCTATATATGTTTTTTCTAATTCTTCATCTCTAAGCTTTACAGGATAAACAGATTCATGTTTTTTTTCTTCTTTTTTATATACTACCTTGTCCTCATCTTTTTCTTCTCCCCATCCAGACATTTCATCATAATCCTCTTCTTCATCATCTTCTCCTGGATGATCATTTGAATCTTCTTCATCCTCTTCATCTTGCTCATCTTCATATTCGTCATCATTTTCTTCTTTATTCTCTTCTTTTAGGCTATCCTCATCAGAATCATCTTCTTTATTTTCTTCATCTTCTATGTCTTCTTCTATCTCGTCATTATCAGATTCATCTTCTACATACTCGTCTTCATTCTCTTCATCTTCCTCATCATCAAAGTCATTTTCATCATCATCTTCTTTTTCTTCTTCAACAACTTTTTTTACTTTTCTTGGGCCTTTTTTCTTTGGTGGCTCTGAAGTAGCATTATTAAGAGCTCTTATTCTATTTAATGCTTCTTGCAATTGGTTATCATCAATTAATTTTCTTATAGCCTTTATTTCTTTTTTATCTTTTCCTGCTTTTTCGAATGCATCTAGAATTTTATATAGTTTTTCTATAGTTTCACTTGGCATATTCTTTTGTTTACCCCTTTCTTCCGATTATATAACTTTAACGAAATTCTATCACACTTCTTTTTAATTTACAATATAAATTTAAAAAGGAAAGTTTACTTAAAATAAACTTAAATTTTTTTCTTATTTATTTTATTTTCTTTTCTTGATGTGCTATAATGTGCTATATATATATTAAAAATTTATATAAATATATATACATATAATTTATGTAATGGAGGCCTAATTAATGATTTCAAAAAGTATTGTAAAAGTTAGATATGCAGAAACAGATAAAATGGGTATTGTTCACCATTCTGTTTATCCTATTTGGTATGAAATAGCTAGAACAGACTTATCTAAACAAGCAAATTTTCCATATTCTAAAATGGAAGAAATGGGTGTTCTTTTACCTTTAGTTGAACTAAATTCTAAGTATTATAGCCCTGCATACTATGATGATGAATTAATCGTAACAGCAACAGTAAGTAAACTTACTCCTGCTAGAATTATATTTTCTTATGAAGTATTTAAAAAAGATTCTGAAAAACCAATAAACTCTGGTTATACAGTTCATGCAATAGTTAATAAAGACATGAAACCAATAAATACTAAAAAATTATATCCTGATATCTATGCTAGTATGACTAGAATGATGGAAGATTAAGCTTTTCAGACTAATTAATCAAACTATTTGGAGGATTAGAAATGGCAATTTTTGAAAATAAAGTAAGAGTTGATATTAATAAAGTAGATAGTAATTCATTAATAACTAATAAAGGAATGTTAGAATTAATGGAAGATACAGCTTGTATGCATTCTGATACTGCTAGTCTTGGAATCAAAGATATTCCTAAAACTCATTTATCTTGGGTTCAATTAAATTGGAAAGTAAAAATATTTAGAAGACTTTCATATGGTGAAGAAGTTACGGTAAAAACTTGGGCAAGAGAATCAACTAAAGTAAGCACTTTACGTGATTTTGAAGTGTTAGATAGTAATAATAAACCTGTATGTATTGCAACTACACGATGGACTTTAATTAATATAGATACATTATCTATAACTAGAATAACTGATGATGTTATTGCAAGATATAGTCCTGAAAAACAAACTGTATTACCTGATTTCGAATTCAAAAAATTGATTGAACCTACTTCATATTCTAATAAATATATCTATACAACTCAAAGAAGAGATATAGATGTTAATAAACATATGCATAATTTAAATTATCTAGACTTAGCATATGAAGCATTACCTGAAGATGTTTATTTAAATAATTCTTTTGATAATATAGAAATAATGTATAAAACTTCTATAAGACTTGGTGATACATCTAAATGCCTATATTCTTTTGAAAACGGAAAACATATTATTACAATCAAAAGCTTAGATGATAAATCTTTACATTGTATTATTAATTTATGGTAAATACATTTATATCATTTTAAGTAATTTAATTAAATTAAAAGAGATAAGTAATACTTCTTCTTTAAGTATTTTACCTATCTCTTAATTTTTATTTGTTTAATCTGTTATTTATATTTTCAAATGCATTATTTTTTGTAATATTAAATAATTCAGATAATGTTTGTGATATTATTTGTTTATTTTTTTTACTTGTTTTATGATAAGATTTTATTAGATTTCCTACTGTTTTAAATCTGTTTTTTGACATTTCATATAAAGTGTCTGAATTATTTTCAGTAATAATTTCATAAATTATATTTATAAAATCATTTCTTTGTTTTGGTGTGAATTTTGTTGTCCATTCTTTTATAACAGCATCTATAAATTCACTTTCATTAGTAACTTCTTTCAAGTGTATAAATTTCTTTCCTTCAACTTGCCATGTAAATAAATCATGTTGCATTATTCCCTTTTGTGTACTTTTTATAATATTATACTTTTCTTCATGATACATAAGTCTTCCTATTATTGATGTTTGTGGTATATATGCAACTATTTTTTTAAGAGCTTCTTTATATTCTTGCATTTCAACAATAGGTTTACTTAATCCCGGTCCATCATTATTATATATTGTTACTATTTTATCCTTTATATCGCTCTTGCAGAATATTCCTGCATACATTGCTAAGTTTCCACCTTTTGAATGTCCTCCGACTATCATTTTTTTATGTAATTTATTATATGTTTCTTCAATATATTTTACTGCTTCTTTTTGAGATGGAATATCTATATCCAAACTAATATTAAAGTCTTCTTTCCATCCAACTAAGGTGTTATCTGTTCCTCTAAAAGCTATATATATAGTATCATCTGGAATAAATATTGTTACTGCAGAAAACTGTTTTTCTTCCTTCTTATCCACATTATTTACATATCTGGTTATTTTCAAGTCTCCAAACCTTTTACTTTCAGCCATTAATGGAAATAGATCTATGTCCTCTTTTTGTAATATTTTCTCTTCATCTATATCAGTTTGTAACCATTTATAATATGCTTCCTTTATTGTTATAACATCATCTCTCCCTTTAAATAATCCGTCTAAAGGGAAATATGAAAATCTAGATAAAATAAGGTTATCTACTTCATTAAATTCTGATTTTGAAAAATCTAAATCTCCTCTCCATTTTATGTAATCTAATATATTAGACATTCTAATCATTCCTTTTTTATTTTTTAACATTCTATTATTATATTATTACTTTGTCAAGGAGATAGAACTTTGTAGTTTTATTATTTGTTATTTTATTTGTTATTTTATTTTTTATCTTATTTTTATTATTCAAAAATCTTACTATTTTCTATTTGATCTACACAATTTTCTTTTTGCTTTTCTCTCATTTTTTTCATGAATGGTAAATAATATTCATCATCATTATCCACATAATCATCCTCTTCAATCCTATAATGATTATATATAATTTTATTTCTATCTTTAAAGCTAGCATCTATATATTTTGATATATTCTCATCAAATAATAATCTCATATATTCCATTGCTTTATCATGACTGCCTAATTTATCCATAGCAGAAGCATAATAATATGATGCTTTTACAATTATTCTTTCTACTTGGTTTTGTATTAAACTATCTGCTATAAAATTTAGATCTTCTAATGTTTTAGCAGCTTTATTATATTCTTTATTCATTATATAACAAATTCCAAGAAAATATTTGGTTCCTAGCCCAACTCCTTCACAAGGAATTACACTAAGATCTTTTAAATTAATTAATATTGATAATTTTCCGTATCCTATTTTATTTACTATGATTTCCATCATTTCTATTATTTCTTTTATATTATCTAAAGAAACATTTTTTAGATTCTTTAATATTACTTGCATTTTCATAAAAATATTAAAATATGTAGCTTTTTCATCAAAACTAACTTCACTCATTCCTGGAATTGCTATACTAAATGCTGGAAAGCCAAGTACATTTACATCTCTTACTAATATATCTTTTCCTTCTTTTATTATACTATCTACTAGTCTTTTCAATATTTCTTTATTATTTAAATTTGATACATCTGGCATTTGAACAAAATTGTACATTGGTTTGTTCCCTATTACTTCATATGGTACAGAAGATAGACTTGTAAATATGAATTCTGTTAAACTTTTTTCATCATTTTCATCACCTTCATAGAAATCAAATATATTAGATTTTGCATAATCAAATATATCTTCCCCCTGTGCTGCTTCTGTAAAACATCTTTCCATTGCAATTCCATAATCTGGATGAGCTCCCATTTTAAATCCAAATTTTCCAGTGTTTTTCTCAATTATATATAATCCTGCTACAGGATATTTTCCACCAAAAGAACAATCAACTAATCTAAAATAATATTTATCATTTTTATCAAGCATTTCTTTCATTTTATATACTTTTGGAAATTTCTTTATATATTCATCCGGTATTTCTGGTAAACATATTTTTTCTTTAAATATTTTTATTGCCGCATATCTTTCTAATATTTCTGATAATCCTTCTATTAAAGCTTCTTCTTTAGAATTTCCTGCACACATTCCATTTGTATCATATAAATAACTAAATAATTTATCTGGTATATATTGTATTTCTTTATTTCTTACACTGTAATATGGGATATATGTATATTTTTTATTATTCTGCTCCATATATTCTCCATTTAAAACTTCTTTTAAATACTCTTTTTTTTCTTTATCTGTTTTATTTTCTTTACTATTTTGTTTTAAAATGTTTTGTAAATAACTATTATCTTTACCAATATATTCATCTATACTAAAATATTTTTCATCAGGCACGTTTATAAATGGTAATTCTTCTGTAGGTTTCTCCATTCTAAATCTAAATAATCCATTTTGTAATCTTTCTAAAAACTCTGCATATCCACTTGCCATTGCAAATTCTCTTGTCATTCCTTTTCCATTTTGTCCTACATCACTTCCTTTAATACAAATTCTTAGAGAATATGTATCAACACTACTTTTATCTGTCCATTTTTCCTCCACTTCTATTCCAATTTCATCTAATATTTTCTTTACCTTTGCTACAGTTTCTTCAGGTGTTACTTCTTTATATCTTCTTTCCTGTAAAACACTCATTTTTTCTCCTCTTTTCTACATTATTTGACAAAATTTTATCATTTAATTATTTGTAAATTCTTTTTATTTATATAAAACTATTATTTTATTATATGAAAATTCTTTTTATTAATTTTCATATAATATATTTGTTTTTTATAAAAAAATACTCTCTATATATTTAATATATATAAAGAGTATTTTTAAAATTTAATTTATATATTTTAATTTATATTTAATCATTTATAATATTAATTAATTCACTTTTATCTTGTACTCCAATACTTCTTCCTGTTTCATTTCCTCCCTTTATTATTACAAATGTTGGTATGCTCATAACATTATATTTTACAGCTAGATTTTGCTCTTCATCAATATTTATCTTACATACTTTTACCTTATCTGATAATTCATCTGCAATTTGATCAACTATAGGTGACATCATTTTACAAGGTCCACACCAACTTGCCCAAAAATCTATTAATACTGTTTTATCAGAATTCATTACTTCCTCTTCAAAATTTTTTTCATTTAAATTTATAACTGACATAATTTTTCCTCCTTATTATTTATTTTTTATAATACTAAGAGCAGCTTTTGCTCCCTCGTATACCGCTTTATTTACTTGTAGTAGTCCTCCTGTACAATCTCCACAAGCATACATTCCTTTTACTGTTGTCTGCATATTTTCATCTATTACTATATTATTATTTTTTACCAAAGCTCCAATTTTCTTTGCTAAGTCTACACTTGATGCTGTTCCTATTGCAATAAAAACACCATCAATTTTTCTTTTATTATTATTTTCAAATTCTACTTCTTCTATTACATTATTTCCTCTAAACTCTCTAATATTTGATTCATCTATATCAAAATCTGAACTATCTCTATTTTCTACCATTCTTTTTCCATTTGTCAAAATAGTTACAGAATTTGCTATTGGTTTTAATATTTTAGCTTCATGTATTGCATAGTTCCCATTTCCAATTACAGCAACGTTTTTATTTTTATAGAAAAATGCATCACATATAGCACAATAACTTACCCCTTTTCCTTCAAAATCTTTTATTCCTTTAATTTTAGGTGTCATTCTATTTGTGCCTGTTGCTAATATAACATTACTTGCCTCAAATTCATTATTTACTGTTGTTACTAGAAATTTTTTATTACTTTCATTATACCCAATATTAATAACTTCATCTTCTTCCATAGGAATATTTAATCTTTTGGCTTGTATTATTCCTAAATTATATAATTCATCTCCTGTAATACTTTCTACCCCATAATAATTTTCTATTTTTTCTGCTTTTTTTAATGCACTATTCATTTTTGATACAATTAAAATATTCTTATTTGCCCTTTTTAAGTATAATCCTGCCGATATTCCTGCCGGTCCATTACCTATAATTATTACATCATACATATTATTTTATTCCTCCATTAAGTCATATATATTTTCAAATTTGTATCCTTTTTTCTGTAAATATTTTATAACATCTTCTAAAGTTTCATATGTTATTTCTTTATCTGCTGCATCATGCATTAATATAACCACATTATCCCAGCCATTCATCGTTGTTTTTAGGTTATTTAAAATTTCTTCTTTAGAGTCTGCTCCTTCTGCGTCATATGTTAGTGCGCTCCAATCCAAATATGCTATACCATTTTCTTTTAATTTTTTTCTAGATTTCTTTTTTATTTTTTCATAAGGCCCTCCATGTGAGCCTCCAGGAAATCTAAATAAATTACTTGAATAATTCTGATCGCCTATAGCTTCTCTTATAGCTTCTTCCGTTTTATTATATTCATCTAATACATAATCTTCACTTTTATATATATTCTTATATTTATGTGAATAACCATGGTTTGCTATATAATGTCCTTCTTCATATGCTCTTTTTACAATTTCTGGATTTGCTTTTACTCTATTTCCTAATACGAAAAATGTTGCTTTTATATTATATTTATCTAGTATGTCTAATATGTGTGGTGTAACTTCTTCTGTTGGTCCATCATCAAATGTTAAGAAAACTCTCTTTCCATCAGTTCCATTATATATATTTTCTACTGAATCTATGAATTTATTTGAGTTTTCTTCATTTTTATTATTCTCTTCTGATATTACTTCTGTTTTTTGATTTTCTTCATTATTTTCTTTTGCTTCATCTATTGTATTTGTAATTGAACTTGAGTTTAATTCTGTAGTTTCATTTTTTTCTGTTTTTGATACTTCAATGGTTTTATCATATATACTTTTTAAATAAATACCTAAAAATATCAAAATACAAATAATTAGTAGTATAGATATAAATAATATTATTCTATTTCTTTTTTTCCTCATTCCTATTACTTCTATTTTGTACATTTAATCTACTCCTTGTTTATTGCATATACATTATATATCAAAAAAGGATTTTTTTCTATGTTTTTTTACATGTTTTTGTATATAAAATAAAAGATGAGTCATTAAAATATCAATTAGACTATTGATTAACTCATCTTTTATCTTTTATTTTTTATGCTTCATCTTTAGAAGTATTTATTTTAAATAACTTAAATGTTTCTACTATTACTATTGGAAGTATTACTAATCCTACAATTTCAAGTACATTATTCATTGGTAAAATTGGTATACTAAATATGTGTCTTAATGCTGGTATAAATAATATTATAAGCATTAATGCTGCAGATAATGCTATTGCTCCAAGCAATACCTTGTTGTTAAATGGATGTGTTTTAAATAAAGATTTTTTGTTATTTCTAATATTAAATACATGTACAAGTTCAGAAAATGCTAATACTATAAATGCCATTGTTTGACCAATTTCTACTTTTACTTCTTGTTTATCTACTATTTCTGCGCCATTTTCAATTGCCTCATCTAAATCACCAATTTCTTCAGCACTATATATTACTCCATCCATTTTTACCATTGTAGGTAACTGTTCCTCTGGTGTAGCAATTCCTATTAAAAATGCAGCAAGTGTAAGTAATCCTATCATAATACCTTGATATATTACTCTCCAAGTCATACCTTTTGTAAATATGCCTTTTTGTTTTTTAGGTTTTCTATTCATTACATCATCTTCCGCAGGATCTACTGCTAAAGCTAATGCTGGAAGTGAATCTGTTACTAAGTTTATCCATAAAATATGGATTGGAAGTAAAACTTCTATTAGGTTTACATCTATTCCAAATGTACTACTAATCCATGGAGTAATTAAAATAGCTATAAATAATACTACTATCTCACCAACATTACTAGAAAGTAAAAATTGTATAGCTTTTAAAATATTATCATATATACGTCTACCTTCTTCTACAGAAGATACTATTGTTGCAAAATTATCATCTGTTAATATTACATCAGCAGCTTCTTTAGATACATCTGTTCCAACTATTCCCATTGCGCATCCAATATCTGCTGTTTTTAATGCTGGAGCATCATTTACTCCATCACCTGTCATTGCAACTATTTCACCATTTGCTTGCCAAGCTTTTACTATACGTACCTTATGTTCAGGTGAAACTCTTGCATATACAGAATATTTTCTAATATTTTTAGTCAAATCTTCATCTGACATTTCTTCAAGTTCAGTTCCTGTTATTGCTTCACTTTCATCTTCTAATATACCAAGTGATTTTGCAATAGCAACTGCTGTAATTTTATGATCACCAGTAATCATAACTGTTTTAATACCAGCTGTTTTACATTTATTAACAGCAAGTTTTACCTCTTCTCTTGGTGGATCTATCATACCTACCATTCCGACATAAATCAAATCATTTTCTATATTCTTCATTTCTTCATCTGTTGGTTCATGATCTAATTCTTTATATGCCATAGCAAGAACTCTTAAAGCATCTTTTGCCATTTCAATATTATATTTATTAATTTCTTCTTTATACTCATTTAAATCTGTTTTTATCTCATCATTTATTTTATATGCTGTACATCTTGCAAGTAATTCATCTATTCCACCTTTTGTATATACAAAATATTTACTTCCTACTTTATTTACTGTAGTCATAAGCTTTCTATCAGAATCAAAAGGTATTTCTTTTACTCTTTCAAATGTAAGGGCTGTTTCAACATCAAAATTAATATTAAATCCTAAATCTACTAAAGCTGTTTCTGTTGGATCTCCTGTTAGTTTATTGTTTTCTCCTATTTTTGTATCATTACATAATACACTTATATTCATTAATTGTTTTAGATTATCTGATAAATCATTTATTTGGCTTACTTCTTTTATTTCATTATCTACAAATACTTTTTGTACTGTCATTTTATTTTGTGTTAATGTTCCTGTTTTATCAGAACAAATAACTGTAGCACTACCAAGTGTTTCAACTGCTGGTAATTTCTTTACAATAGCATTTTTCTTTACCATTCTTTGAACACCTATTGCTAAAACTATTGTAGATACTGCTGCTAAACCTTCTGGTATTGCCGCAACTGCTAAACTTACAGCTGTCATAAACATATCAATTATATCTTTTCCATAAGCTATTCCTATTATGAATATTACAACACAAATAGCTAAAGCAGCAATTCCTAATGTTTTACCAAGCTTATTCAATTTTATTTGAAGTGGTGTTTGTGTAGATACTGTATCATTTATTATTGTTGCAATCTTTCCAACTTCTGTATTCATTCCAGTTTCTACAACAATTCCTTTTCCTCTACCATAAGTTATAAGTGATGAAGAAAATAGCATATTAGTTCTATCACCTAAACTTACTTTTTCATCTGTTATTACTTCTGTATTTTTATCAACAGGAACTGACTCTCCTGTTAGTGATGCTTCTTGTGATTTTAAATTTGCACTCTCTATTATTCTTAAATCTGCTGGTACATAATCTCCTGTGTCTAGTACAACTATATCACCAGGTACCAATTCTCTTGAAGCTACAACTTCTATTTTTCCATTACGAATAACTTTAGCCACATGAGAACTTAATTTTTGCAATGCTTCTAATGATTTTTCTGCTTTTGATTCTTGTACAACTCCTATAATAGCATTTACAACAACAACAATAAGTATAATTATAGAATCTGTTATACCTTCTCCTTCCATATACCCAACTATTCCTGATACTATTGCAGCTATTATTAGCACAATTATCATAAAGTCTTTAAATTGTTCTAGGAATTTAACAAATAAGCTTTTTTTCTTTTTTGCTTTTAATTCATTAAATCCACATTCTTTTCTTTTTTCTTCTACCTGATTACTAGTTAGTCCTTCTTTAATATTAGTTTTTAATTCTTCTTCTACTTTGCTTGTTTCTTTGCTAAACCAATTTTTTTCCATTTTAAACCTTTCTCCTTTAATATTAATCTTAGGTCTTTTAATTAATTTTTCCAAATTTGTAAATATTATACAATTAAATTAAAATTAAAAAAAGACTTTTAAATAATTTATATTTATATATATAAATTTTAAAAAGTCTTGCTTACCATTTAGGTTACTAACCATGCTTTTTTAAGCTGTGATGTTGATTAGTAGTTTTTAAGCTACTCCCTTCTTAATATTAAGATCATAAATTTATTTTATTAATTTCTAGCTTAATAATTTTTTTACAACTTCATTTACTGTTTTACCATCTGATCTAGCTCCAATCTTTTCTTTTGCAGCCTTCATTACTTTTCCCATATCTTTCATTGATGTTGCTCCAACTTCTGAAATTACATCTTTTACTATTTCTTCTACCTCTTCTATAGATAATTGTTTTGGTAAATATTCTGCTAAAATCTCTATTTCTTCTTTAATTTCATTTATTAAATCTTCTCTTCCACTTTTTTCATAATCAACTAAAGAATCTTTTCTCTTTTTAGATTCCTTAGCAATAATATCAATTATTTGATTATCATCAAGTGAAATTTGTTTGTCTTTTTCTACTTGTAAAATTGCTGCTCTTACCATTTGTATAACATTTTTTCTAACTACATTTTTTTCTTTCATACAATTTTTTAAATCATCTAATAATTTTTCTTTTAACATATTCTCCTCTTCTTTCTTATTATAATATATTTGTTTTAAATACTTTCTTAAATTAACTAATTTAGTTTCAAATTATCTATTTTTTTTCTTAGTTCTTCTAACATTTCATTAACATTTTGATAGTTAATAACCATAAATTTTTCATTTCCCTCAATCATTGCAGATAAACCTCTTTGATTCTCTTTTATATCAAATAAGCATATAACCTTTTTTCCTAAAGATTCTGCATATGCGAGTTCATATCCTACTCCTAAAGATGGAACTGTAGTTTCTGCTACAACTAAATCAGATTTTTTTAAATATTCTACATCTCTATCATATATTTGTTTTTTAGTAAGATCTTTTTCTCCTTTATCATCTAATGTCTTATATGCAATATGTTCTGTTAAAACTTTTCCATATTGTTTTAATAACTCAACTATTTTTATATAATCATCTACTTTTTCTCTTCCGCCCCTTATAGAGCCACAAAAATAAATATCCATTACCTATTTCATCCATTTCTGTTAATATTTGTTTCACAATATAAATAGTATATCACACTTTTTGTGAATTTTGTATGAATTATTTTATATTTTCAAAAATTTTTTTATATGTTATTTTTTATATGTATATGATTAAAAATTTTAAGATTACGTTACTTTAATAGTACATTATGGAGCATTTTAGGAGATGATTTGCGAAAAATATGCCTATTTTTTGTGGTGTTCCTTACACAAAAATAGGATATTCTTTATTAAATTTTTGAATATCTATATTTTGAATATTACTTTTGTTAGATGTTAAAATAACTACTTCTACATTACTTTTCTTTTTAGTTAAGATTTTTAAAATACTATCATCCACATAATTGTCGATAATTAGGATTTTCTTGTTTGCTTTTTTTATAATATCGATAATAAGACTATAGGCATCATATATTTGACCTTGAAAAAATATTCTCTGTTTAATGTTTTCTTCAAATTGTAATTGGTCGAATATTATATCAAACTTTTTATCCTGTTCAATAAATTTCTTATCCATCTTATTTTCAATAGTAATTACTTTTTCAAATAAACTCTTATTTATACTTATAAATTTTCTCATTTCTACAAAAGCATCCATAATTTTAATACTAACTTGTACAGCAACTTCACTTTTCAATATTCCTGATAACATAGCTATTCCTTGTTCTGTGAAAACATATGGTAAATATTTTTTACTCCTATATTTATTATCTTCTAATTTCGAGGTGGTCACAATTTGTGACCACATAATTTCCAATTCTTCTTCAGTTAACTGAAAGCAAAATCTTTCTGGAAATCTATCTATATTTCTTTTAACCGCCTGATTTACTTTTTTAGTTTCATAATGATACAGCATTGCTACATCGCTATCTAGCATTACTTGTTTTCCTCTTATAGTATATATTAAATTTTTTATCTCTTCTTTAGATATTTCATTTTGAATTGATAATTTATTTTCTTCCATAACTTCACATCCTTTAATTAGGCTATGATAAGTATAAAACATCTATTTGTGATTTGTTAAGAATTATATCCATATTTTTACATTTTTATTTTGCATCTTATATTACTAAAAATAAAAAGTACAAACTTACCTTTAGAGTTTTCTTCATAGGATTGTTTGTACTTATTTTTAACTTTTTACTTTTAATTTTTAACTCTTGCCAAAGGCAAGTTTGGAGCGGGTAGCGAGAATCGAACTCGCGCGATCAGGTCGGAAGCATGACATTCTACCACTAAATTATACCCGCATATATAAATATATAATATAAGTATAGCATTTACTTTAATTTTTGTCCACTAATCAATTACTAATTTATTTTAAATATATTACTATACTTTTAAACAAAAAAATAATACCATACTTTTCAGTATGATATTTTCTATTGGAGCAGGTAGCGGGAATCGAACCCGCATAGCCAGCTTGGAAGGCTGGAATTCTACCATTGAACTACACCTGCATTTTATTCTTATTTGCGGAACAATTAATATTATAAACTTTTTATATAATGTTGTCAATACTTTTTTTAATTTTTTCACATTATTTTTTTAATGTGGTGACCCCTACCCTGATTGATAGGCTACTTTTATTGATTTATCAACATTCTATTCAAAAAGTGTGCAATTTTGTGTTGCAAAATATTTTATTATTCAAATATAATTACAAAACTTTATTTTTTATATTAAAAAGTTAAATTGTAATTTATCTTTCTAGTTCATCTTTCTTTGTTTCTATATTCATTCCATTTGTTCCTTGAATTCCATCTACTTTTGTCCTATTTAAAGTTTGCGAATAATTAGTAGGTATATTATGATTTTTCTTCATTCCTAATACTGCGTCTAATTCTGCTATCATAACAGATGGATTAAGTAGAGAATCCTCACAATGTCCTTTACCTTGAAAGCATTTTATTTTAGAATTAGGATAATTGTTCCTAATATATTCTGCTGTTTTCTTTGCCAACAATTCGTTTATTTTAGTACCATAGTAGTAGTAAATTTCTGTATTTGGAGTATCTATATCACTTGGCAATTTATAACTTCCAATTTGTCTTATATAATTAGTAATTGTCGTATCAGACATATTATCCATCATTTCTAAAAAAACATCCAACTTATCTTCAGGAATAATAGAATTAACTGCTTGTGCAACAACTCTTTTATCTCTTGCTTGTGTTTTGTGAGTAAGCATAAGATATTGTTTTGTCATCATTAAAGTCATTAGCCTATTATAAGAAATTAAAGGTGAACTTTCTAAAATAACTTTATCAATATATAATTTTTTATTTTGCCAAATTTGAGATGTTAAAACACCACCCATAGACATACCATAAATTGCAAATACATTATTTCCATAACGAGAAATAATATAATCTTCTATATCTTTTGCACTTTCTTCAAAAGAATTAAAATCTTCTTTCATATTTGGATTATGTCCTTGTAATATAGGAACTATAATATGATAGTTATTTTTATAATGTTCAATATATTTTTCCCATATTTGATATGGTGTTTCAAATCCGTGTATTAAAATTATTTTATCTTTTTCTTTATTTCCAAATTCTAATATTTCCAATAGTTTTACTCCTTTTAAAATTGTAATTTATCTTTCATCTAAAGATTTTGAATTATCTCTATTTTTATGCTTTAATGGTAATCCTGTATTTTCAATATTTACTTCAATATCAGTAATTTTTTTACCTTCTGCTTCTTTATTTCTATCAACAACAAGTTCGTTAATCATATCAACATATTCTTGTGGATGATTTATGCTAAAATCTCCATGATAATAATTAGGCAAAATTAACAATCTACTACCATTTATCATCTGAT
>CALXWP010000017.1 GCA_944392455.1 uncultured Clostridia bacterium | reverse complement strand
TTATTTTTTCTTGGTAGATTTACTACCGCTTTATTGGTTTCTCAAAGTTTATTGTTTACTTTTCAATGTGCTTTTTTGTTCTCAATTCTACCCGTTTCTTTTTAAGTAGAACGTGTATTATTTTACTACTTTAAAGATCATATGTCAATACTTTTTTTAAAAATTTTTAAATATTTTTTTCTGTAAAAAAGTGCAAAATAATAAACTAGTTTTGATGTGTTTTTTTCTTTTTTTGCTTCAACTTAACTAATTTATACTTTCGTTTTTCATATGTTCCTCAGTACAGTTATAATAATACCATAACTAAATTATAAAGTCAATACTTTTTTTGTAGAAATTTGTAGAAATTTTAAATATTTTTTTATGATTTTCTTCACCTCTAAGTACCTTATATTTTTCTATTATTAAATATCTACTAAAATAACATCTTCACCTATGCATTTTATATCTTGCCATTGTATTACAAGTTCATTTTCGCCAGAGAAAAATCCCATAAACTTATTATTCCCAGGAACTATAATGCTAGTAATAGTTCCTGTACCAAGGTCAGCACAAACATCTTGAACATATCCGAGTTTTTTTCCATCATTTATATTTATTACTTCTTTATGTTTAAAATCCATTCCTTTTTGTTTCATACAAGCCCTTTCTAAAAAAAACACAATATTTTATATTAAATAATATGAATCATATAATAATATATGTATATTATATGATTCATTCTCAAATTATTTACTTATTTATATAATCTTTTTATATGATTAATTGCATTTTTTTCTAATCTAGATACTTGTGCTTGTGATATTCCTATTTCATTTGCAACTTCTATTTGTGTTCTTCCATCAAAAAATCTTTTTGCTATTATTGTTTTTTCTTTATCATTTAATTTCTTCATTGCTTCTATTATTGTAATTGTTTCTGCCCAATGACTATCACTATTTTTTTTATCACTAATTTGATCTTCTATATTTATATTGTCTACATTACTTCCGATTTACTGGTTCTTGAAGCGATATTGGAGTCTGAATAGCATCTAAGCTCATTATTATGTCTTCTTTTGGTACATTTAAAATATTTGATATTTCTTCTATAGTAGGTTCTCTATTTTGTTCTTTATTAAATCTTTCTTTTTCATCCATTATTTTATACGACAATTCTCTAATAGATCTGCTAACTCTTATAGAATTATTGTCTCTTAAATACCTTTTTACTTCTCCTATAATCATCGGAACAGCATATGTTGAAAATTGTACATTCTGTTCTAGTTCAAAATTATCTATCGCTTTAATTAATCCAACACATCCTATTTGAAACAAGTCATCTGCATTTTCTCCTTTACAAAAAAATCTTCTTATAACACTTAATACTAATCTCAAATTTCCATTTATAAATTTATCTCTTGCTTCTTGATCTCCATTTTTTATTTTTATAAGTAGTTCGTTTTTTTCTTCGTTTGATAATAATGGTAACTTTGATGTGTCAACACCACATATCTCTACTTTGTTTATCAAACAAAAACCTCCTTTAAAATTACTTGTATTAAGTATTTCCAAATTTGGTTTTTTTATGCTTGTTATAAGTTCATTTATACAATAATTATTATTTCTAACCTGTTTTACTTATAATGTCTTTTTTCATTTTACCTATAATCTTTTTTTCTAGTCTAGAAATATAGCTCTGAGAAATTCCTAGCATATCAGCAACTTCTTTTTGTGTTTTTTCATTACCATTAATAAAGCCAAACCTTAATTCCATTATATTTCTTTCTCTATTACTTAATTTCTTTATTGAAGCTCTTAATAGCTTTTTATCAACTTCATCTTCTAATCTTCTAGAAGTCACATCAGAATCTGTTCCTAAAATATCTGATAGTAAAAGCTCATTTCCATCGCCATCCTGATTTAATGGCTCGTCAATTGATATTTCTCCTTTTATTTTATTACTTCGCCTTAAATACATTAATATTTCATTTTCTATACATCTAGAAGCATATGTAGCAAGCTTAATGTTTTTATCTGTATTGAATGTATTAATTGCTTTCATCAGTCCGATTGTTCCAATTGAAATTAGGTCTTCTATTCCAACTCCTGTGTTTTCGAATTTTTTTGATATGTACACAACTAACCTTAAATTTCTTTCTACTAATGTTTTTCTAACACTTTCATCTCCATTGGATAATTTAGCTAATATTTCTTCTTCCTCTTCTAGTGATAATGGTGGTGGTAGTGTCTGACTTCCACCTATATAATATATTGGCATATTATTAATTTCTTCATTTCCAATATATTTTATATAAATGGTATTTATACTATTCTTTAATATCTGCAAAATATTCATTTTTTTCTCTCCCTTCTAACAAGTCAATTCCTAATAGTCCAAAATATTTCTTTGATTTACTAAAGCTTCTATTATATATACATACTATTGCATCTTTATTTATGACTTCATCAACATCAGTTAATACTTTTATTTCATCTACTTTTATGCCAAACATCATTCCGTTTTGTTTTCCAACTGATGTAAAAGGAATTATTCTAATTCGTTTCTTATATTCTTCTAAAATTTCATTTATATCACCTCCATTATCTTGTTCCATTAATTTTATTAATTCATCAGGCAATAAATTAATTAATACTCTTTTTTCAACTAGAATAACTGGTGATTTTGTTAATGGATCTTTTAACATATTGCCTGTATCTAATAACAATTTTGTAATTTCAGATTTATCTTCTATTTTTATTTCTACTGTATATACTATTTCATTTTTGTTTATTTTATTTTTTACTATTTTAAATCCTACATATGTAATAACAAAGCCGACAATTCCGCCGAGCAATGCTATTTTCAAAGGATACATTCCAATATATACACCGTTTACCATCAATATATCTTGTGGTTTAACTATATATAATAATGCAAAAGCGCATCCTCCTAAGGCAAATGATACCAAATAAAATAGGATTAATTCTTTTAACATGCCTTTAACATTTTTTGGTCTATATGCAATATATACCATGCATATGGATAGTATAATTTTCATTAATATATTTGTATACATAGCCAATATATCTATATAAATCAATACCGCATATAGTGCTCCAATAAAACTTGATATTAAAATTTTGGAAATTTTTGCTTGTATTTTCATGATATATGCCGTTGCAAATAAAATTATAAAGTTCATACATATATTTTCTATTAATATAATATCTACATATATGGTCATATAATCACCTAGAAATTAATGTTTTATATATTTTACAACTTTATCCAGAAAAAATATGTCATTTCATAGGCATAAAAAAAAGAAATAATCTACCATTTTCGATTATTTCTCTTTTATTATTTATTATATATTTATCTATTTATATTTTTTGACACAATCTTACTTATTAAGCCCTCTTTTATTTCTTAAGAAAGATGGTATATCCAAATTATCTGATGAATTTGAATTATCAACTGGATTTGGTATTGAATTAATTTTCTTATCCCATGCTTTTTCTACAATATCTCCAACTGGTATATTTGCACCTGATCCAGGCTCTTTTTCAAATCCTGTTGCAATTACAGTTATAATGATATCTTCATCAAGACTTTCATCTATAACAGCACCAAATATAATATTAGCTTCAGGATCAACGCTGCGTTGTACAAGCTCAGCAGCTGTGTTAACTTCATGTAATCCTAAGTTTGCTCCACCTGTAATATTTATAATTACTCCTCTTGCTCCTTCAATTGATGTTTCTAGAAGTGGACTTTGAATAGCTTGTTTTGCGGCATCTTCTGCTCTATTTTCTCCTGATGCTCTACCAATTCCCATATGAGCCATTCCTGTGTTAAGCATTATTGTTTTTACGTCTGCAAAGTCTAAGTTTACTAAACCTGGTATAGCAATTAGATCTGATATACCTTGAACACCTTGTCTTAATACATCGTCAGCCATTTTAAATGCTTCTACTATTGATGTTTTTCTATCTATTATTTGTAGCAATTTGTCATTTGGAATTACTACTAAAGTATCAACTTTACCTTTTAAACTTTCTACTCCACGTTCAGCTTGTGATAAACGTTTTTTTCCTTCAAAAGTAAATGGTTTAGTAACAACACCTATTGTTAATATTCCCATTTCCTTAGCTGTTGCTGCAACTATTGGTGCAGCACCTGTTCCTGTTCCTCCACCCATTCCAGCAGTAACAAATACCATATCAGCTCCGCGTAAAGCTTCTGCTATTTCAGATTTGCTTTCTTCTGCAGCTTGAGCTCCTATATCAGGATTAGCACCTGCTCCTAATCCTCTAGTAATTTTTTCTCCAATTTGTATTTTTGATGGTGCTTTTGATAATAGTAAAGCTTGTCTATCTGTATTAACTGTAATAAATTCTACACCTTTAATTCCAGATTCAACCATTCTATTTACTGCATTGTTTCCAGCTCCACCAATACCTATTACTTTAATTGTAGCTGCTCCATCTAACATTACATTATTATTCTCATCTGTGTTATTATCTACGAACATAATGCTTATCCTCCTCTATATTATTTATTTTTGTTTATTAATTTTTTTAACATTAACCTTATTTATTTATTTGAATCAAGAATAGAAAAACTCTTTTATTCTTTCTAAAATACTTTGAAAAATATTTTCTTTGGCTTTAGAATCAATACTACTAGATAAATTTTTAGCAAATGGTCTAGATGCTATATATCTAACTAGTGCATATGCTGTTCTATATTCAGGTCTTATTGTACTAATTAATCTACCTGTAGATATTTTTACTGGTATATTTAATATAATCTTACCTGCAACATCACTCTTATTAATACTTGTTATACCTTGACCTGTAAGAATAACATTATTTATTCTTGGCTTAATTCCTTGCGCTGTTATATCTCTATTTACTAAAGAAAATATTTCTTCCACTCTAGCCTCTATAATTTCTATAAGCTCTGAGCTTTTTATTACTTTTCTGTTTTCATCTTTACAAGTATTTAACAATATTTCATTATCATTATCTATAAAAGACTTTAAAGCTAAACCATATTGTCTTTTTAATCTGTCGGCTTCTTCATCTGATATATTTAATACTAATGCAATATCTTTTGTAATGTTATCTCCACCAAGAGGAATTGTATTTGTATATGTAAAAGCAAGCCCCTCAAATACACCTATATCTGTATTTCCTGCTCCTATATCTAATAACATCACATTATCATTTAACTCATTTCCATCTAATACAAGCGTTCTTTCCGCAAGTGTAATTGGTACTAATCCATCTATATCAATATCTGCTTTTCTAAATATATTGGCCAATTGTTTCATATATTCTCTATCTGCCAATACAATTTGTGCTTTTATAGTAAAACTTGAGCTTAAACTTCCGACTGGATCCCCTACAACTTTTCCATTATCTAAAATAAATTCATCTGTAACTATATCAATAATTTGCATTCCTTCTGGTACATCAATATCCTTTACTAATGATATTGCAGATGAAACATCTTTTCCTGATATCCCTGAATATTTATCTTTAGCTTCTTTTGTTACACTATTTTGTACAATAGTTACATATTTACCAGGGATTGTAAGATATGTTGAATTTATTTCCATTTCTGTCTCATTTTCTGCTTCTTTTATTAATTTTGAAATAGCTGCCACTATTTCATTTTCGTCTACTATTTTTCCTTTTTTTATTCCACTACATTTACAACTTGTTGTACATAGGACTTCTATTTGGTTAAAATTATTGACTTCTCCAATAACCAAGCTTACTTTTGAAGTTCCAATGTCCATTCCTACGATTATATCTCCTATAGCCAAGACTCATTCCTCCATTTTTTTCTGCTCTTATTTGTTTCTTAGAATATTACATTTTATAAAAAAAGTCAATAGAATTTGTAATATTTTTGTAATATTTTTGTAACACTTTTGAAATATTGTCTGTTCTTGTTTATTTACCAATATCTCTAGCTTTCTTCGACTTTTTTCTTTTCTTTTTTCTCTTTTTTTACCCTTTCTTTACTAAATTTTTCAATATAGTATCTTCTTATGATTGCTAAGTTATTAAACATTCTACCAACAAATACTACTATAGCAGCTAGGTAAATGTCAACATTTAATTTTTGTCCTAGATAAGTTAATAGTATTGAAAGTATTGCATTTCCAAAAAAACCTGTAACAAATATTTTTAAATCAAAATTTTTATTTAATGTTGATGCTATTCCACCAAAAACAGAATCTAAAGCTGCAATAATTGCTATTGCCAAATAACCTGAATATGTATATGAGATCATAGGCATATTTACACCTATAATAGCACCAATTACGCATCCTAATATTATAGCTATTAAAATCATGTTGTTACCTCCATATATTTTATATTTTATTTTGCCGTTACTTCTTGCATATATTCAATTTCAAATTCAGAATTTGATTTAGGAATTTCTACTCTATTTTCTATTTCTAAACTAACACTTCTTCCTAAAGTATTATATCTATCAACAAATCCACTTCCTTTTAAGTTTAAGACGCTTGACATATATTCCTTATCTCCAATTGCCTTAACTACATATGGACTTTCAATTCTTTGTAAATTAATTCCTATTACAGAATAGTCAAATAAATCAACTATATCTGTATTTGCTAATACTCTTATTCCATTAATGGATATTGCTTCTGCTCCTGCATTTCTTAATTCATTTACCAACTCAATTAAATCTTCAGCAATATATTGAAAATCACTAGTATTATTCAAAGTAACTATAACTCCTGGTCCATATACATCAGTTTTTCCTACTAAAATATTAGATTCTTTTAATTCCTCATCAACTAATTCAGATGAAGCTTCATTATCATTAATTGTCTTTTTATATTCTTCTATTCTTTCATTAACTTCTGCTAATTGAGAATCTACTTCTTCATATTTGGTTTTCCAATCTACTAAAGCCTCTCTTAACTCTGATTCTCTCATATTTTCTATTTCTGTTATGTCAGTCTGTTCTACTGTTCTAAATTGCATAAGCATTACTCCCACTAATACAATACAAACAATGAAAACAACAATAGTAACAGCAGTTATATCTGCTCTAAATTTTAATTTAAACTTTTTCACTTAGGCCACACTCTCCTTACTTGTCTTCTTTTAAATATTCATAACTAATTACTCCTGAATATTTAGCTATCGTAATATCATCCACTTTTTTTACTTCAGCTATTAGTCCTCTTTCTCTAAGATAATCCATATATGACCCTGCTCTTTCTAAGCCTCCATATAGTAAACTTTGTGAGCCTATTGCTTTTATGCAAAATGGCGAACCTATTCTTTCACCATTAATTTTTATTATATTTCCTTCGCAAGTAATAGAAGTTGTATTTACGATTCTTTCACCATTTACCTCTATTGCTTCTGCTCCTGCATTTTTTAATTCGTTTACTATCCATTGTATATCATCATAATGTACGATTTGATCTGCCGCATTTAAAGTAGAGCTTGTTTCAGCAGCATCTTGTAAATCAATTTGTACACCTTCGCCCCTAACATCTATATTACCTAATAACATATTATTTTCTTTTAACTCTTGTTCTTTAGCTTCTGCAGTCTCATCATTTTGTGTTGCTTCTTGTCTAACTTGTTCTAACTCTTTTTGCGCATTTTCTAATTCTCTATATGTATTATCATATCTTTCTTTCATTCTTAAAACTTCATCTCTGAGTCCATTATCTGCCAAAGTTTGAGATACTGTTGAGCTCGCTGAATTCATAGTTTTTATTTGTACGCATATAGCAATAGTTAATATAAAACACATTATCCCCAATGTAATTGCAATTTGTCTTTTTTTCAAACTATACTTCCTCCTTAAACCTTTTCATTAAAATATGGCATATCATTATTTAAATCCACATTTAGCATTATAGTTCCTTCAATTCCATCTTCCCTTTCTATAAATTCGTTTATCCATAACATTTTCGTACTTAAATTAGAAACATTTCCTAAATAAACTTCTTTTTTTTCAGATGTTAAATCTAATATGTAATTATTATTATCAGAAATATCAATTTCTTTTATTACTTTTCTAAGATTATCATCTACACTAGAAGCTGCTTCCATAATCTCTAATACATCTTCAAGTTTTTCTAAATCTTTTGTACATAACCTATTTCCTTCTTTAATGTCTTCTTCACTGGTAGAATATCCTGTTATTAACGGAATAGTCCCTTTTACGCTTGTAATCTCTAATATGTATCCTTGATTATTAATATATGCATAAGCATTTCCATAACTTAATTTATATGTAGCTTTACGCTCTGACACTGTTATTTCCACTTGATTTGGTAAGTTTCTTTTTATATCTACAGTATCAATATATGCATTTTGTTTTATTTTTTCTCCGACATCGCTAGTCCTATATTTAAATATATTTTCATCAACATTTAATTCTGATAAACTAATTATAGTATCAGTTGATATTTTACTATTACCTTGTACAATTATTTCATTGATATTAAATATTGGTGATAGCATCGCATATATAATTCCGCCAATGACTATTACTATTAAAGTTAGCCATTTAACGATCTTTAAAATTACTTTTCTTTTTTTTCTAGCTAATTCCTGTTTCTTAGTTAATTTTTTAGGTTGTTTCTGTTTTTTATTATTTTTTTTCTGTTTGTTGCTTTTATTAGTTTTGTTAACGTTTTTATCTATTTCTTCATAATTATTCATATATTTTGATTTAATTATGATCTCTGGTTCTTCTATTTTTTCATTATGTTTTTTTCTAGAATTACTCTCTTCTTTTTTATTTGCAAAATTATTTTTTTTACTATTCTTTTGTTTTTTTGATTTTTTGCTAGATTTTGTTTTTTTATTTTTTTCTTCATTTATATGTGGTTCTTCTATTCTTCTAAGTCCAATTACAATCTCTTCATCAAAATTAAATTTATTATCATTTGTTTCTTTTACTTGTTTTTTCTCTACATTTTTATTTGTATTTCTTTTTTTCTTACTTTTATTTTCTTTAGTCTTTCCTGGCATTTATTCACCTTCTTTTAAAGTTATATTTGCTCCTAAATATCTTAGTTTTTTATCTAAGTCTTCATAACCTCTTAATATATATTCAACATTAGTTATTTCTGTTTTTCCTTTTGCTACTAAAGCTGCTGTTACTAATGCTGCTCCTCCTCTTAAATCAGTGCTATTTACTTTTGCAGCAATTAATCTTTTTGTTCCTTTTATAACTGCTGTTTTTCCTTCTATTGTTATTTTAGCTCCCATTTTCTTTAATTCAGACATATATTTATATCTGTTTTCAAATATATTTTCAATAATAACTGATGTACCTTTTGATGTTGTAAGCATACTTGAAAAAACAGATTGCATATCTGTAGGGAATCCTGGATATGGCATTGTTTTAATATCTGTAGATTTAAGTCTTTTAGGTGCTTCTAGATTTATCTCATTTCTTCTAATATCTATTTTACACCCAGTTTCTTCTAATTTTGTTAAAACAGGACTTATAATATCTGAATTTATATTCTTTAAACTTACCTTTCCACCAGTTGCAGCCACCATGCAAAGAAGAGTTCCAGCCTCAATTCTATCTGGCATTATATTGTAACTTATATCCTTTAACTTCTTTACACCTGTTATTTTTATATTACTAGTTCCTGCCCCTTCTATTTTTGCTCCCATCTTATTTAAACAATTAGCAAGATCTACTATTTCTGGTTCCATAGCAGCATTAGTAATACTGGTAATTCCTTCCGCATAAACAGATGCTAATATTATATTTTCAGTTGCTCCAACACTCGGAAAATCCAAGTCTATATTTGCCCCTATTATTTTATCACACTTGCATATAATAAATCCAGCATTTTCTGTAATATTTATACCTAATTTTTCAAAACTTTTTAAATGTAAGTCAATTGGTCTTGCTCCAATATCACATCCTCCAGGATATGAAAATCTCACCTCATTAAACCTTCCTAATATTGCTCCTGCCATTACAACAGTCGATCTCATTTGATGCATAAGTTCTTCTGGTATTTCTTTTTTTACTATATTTTTAGAATTAATTTCTACTTTTCCATTATTCTTTTTTACCTTACATCCTAATATTTTCAATATATCTTCTGTTATTTTTGTATCACTTATTTCTGGAACATTATATAACTTAGTTGTACCTTTATTTAAAATTGTAGATGCTAAGATTGGTAAAGAAGCATTCTTAGAACCTGATACAACTGCTTCTCCTTCTAGCCTTTTTCCTCCTTCTATTATGTAACTAGACATTATATTCACCCCTTATGTTTTTTGCTATATATTATGTATTCTTAACATAAAAGGTGAATAAATAAATTTATTATATATTCAATTTCATATCGTCTACCATTTTATAACTAATTTATTGACTTTGCTATTTATATAATTTTCTAGTTTTTCCATAAAAACTTCTGGTTTAATTTCTTTTTTAGCTACCATATCTAATCCTTTTTCCCAACTTGCTGTAAGTTTTGGATTAAGCATGTCTGGCATAGAAGCATATACTACATCATATATTGCCTCTCCTTTTCTTGTAGGTGTTATAATTTGTGTTTTTGAATTAATATCAATATATTTTATTCTCTCTAATTTCTTCATAATCTCTGCTCTTGTAGCACTCGTTCCTATTCCTGCTCCTTTAATTTGTTCTCTTAATTCTTCATCTTCTATTAGTTTTCCTGCATTTTCCATTGCTAAAATTATAGAACCTGAATTATACCTAGATGGTGGTGTTGTTTCTGATGTCTTTATTTCAAAATTATCTATATTTATCTCCTGACCTTTTTTTAGAGATTTAAGTATTTCTAAACTTGCATTATTTTCTGCATCTTCCGCATCTTTTTTCTTATCTGTTTCCACATTTTGTTCATCTTTTTTAGCTTTAAGTATTTCTAAATATCCTTGATTAATACAAACTTTACCGCTCGTATTAAATTCCTCATTTTCTATATTTATCTTTACAGAAATTTTATTATATTCTGCTGGTGGATAAAAAATACTTAAAAATCTTTTTACAATTACTTTATATACTTCTTTTTGCAATTCTGGCAATTTATCAAAATTCTCATATCCCTGCCCTGTTGGTATTATAGCATAATGATCTGTTATCTTACTGTCATTTACATATTTTGTTTTTAATAAATCAGTTTTATATTTTTCTTCTACCATTTTGTTTATATAACCTTTTACTTCTTCATCTTGATATCCCTTAGCTATACCATTTAAGTTTTTGGTTATTACTTTTGCTATAGCTGTTGATAAAACTCTAGCGTCTGTTCTAGGATATGTAACTAATTTCTTTTCATACAAGTTTTGTATAATTTCTAAAGTTTCATCAGGCTTTATTTTAAACCTTTTTGTACACTCATTCTGTATTTCTGCTAAATTAAATAAAAGTGGAGGATTTTCCTTAGTTTTACTTTTCTTTAATTCTGAAACAATAGCTTTTTTTCCGTTAAAATATTGTATAAATTCTTTTGCATCAGATTCTTTCTTAAATCCACTTTCATTATATAGTTTTGGTGATTCAAACATTATTGATTTTTCATTTACTTTCCATTCTGCATTTATGCTTGATTCTTTATTTCCAAATTTCCCTATAATTTTATAATATGGTGTTTTTACAAAATTTCTTATTTCTCTTTCTCTTGAAACAATCATGCCAAGCACACATGTCATAACTCTTCCAACAGAAATAGATATTTTTTCTTCATTTAAACTTCCTGCTACTCTTTTACCATAAATTATTGAAAGAAGTCTTGAAAAGTTTATTCCTATTAAATAATCTTCTTTTGCTCTCAGATATGCAGAATCTGACAAACTATCATATTCTGATAAATCTTTTGCTTCATTAATTCCTCTTTTTATTTCTTCTTCTGTTTGTGAATCAATCCAAACTCTTTTTCTATTTGGTTTCTTTATTCCTATTTGATTTTCTACCAACCTAAAAATATATTCTCCTTCTCTTCCAGAGTCAGTTGCGACATATATAGAATCAACATCGTCTCTAGATATTAGAGTCTTAATTGTATTATATTGCTTCTGTACATTGGGAATAACTTCATATTTATATTCTTTAGGCATAAAAGGAAGGGTATCTAGTCTCCAGAACTTAAGTTTTTCATCATACTCCTCCGGATATGACATAGTAACCAGGTGTCCAACACACCAGGTTACTATCCACTCATCTGATTCTAAATATCCATCTTTTCTTGCTCCATTAATTTTTAATACTTTTGCAAATTCCATTGCCACTGAAGGTTTCTCTGTTATTAGTATACTTTTTGACATTTATCTTCTCTTCCTCTATTCAAATAAAACAATATCCATTGCTGAAGTGAATTCATTATTTCCATATGGATATACTATGTATAATTCTTTATTTGGTCCTAAGAAATATGCTCTAGCACCATCAATACTATATATATCACTTTGAAGATCTCTTACATATGTCTCACTATATCCCATACTTTGTAATGTTTCAGCTTCTCTATTTGCTTCTGCTACTACTTCTGTAATTTTATTGTTTACTTCATCTCTATTTAGCATTTTTACTGTTGCCAAATCTATCAACGATGCTTCTGTATTTGTATTCAAATTGTAGTTATATGTTTGTATCATTATTCTTTGTGCTGAAGATCCCTCTTTTAGTGTAGACCTTATTACCAAAGATAATATACTATCATTAACATAAGCTACATAATCAATACTATAAATTGTTTTTACTGTAGAATCTGTATCAGCAATTATCTCATTTGCTTTATTTATAAAAGTGGTCTGTGTTGAGTTATTCAATGTTGTAGCTAATGCATTATTTATATTTATAGCTGGTATATGCATATTTAATTCATATTTATCTGTACTTTCTTGCATATCTACAATAGTATATACAATCTCTTCATCTCTGTTAATTTTTTGTATTCCTGTTGTATCAAATCCACCTAAATTTAAAGTATTTGTAAATAAATTACTAAATTGTGCTTTTATTTCTGTTTGACTATCTTCTTCTATAATATTACTACTTGTACTAACATTTCCATCACTTGCTATATCTACTCCACCATGGTCAGCATCTATAAATTGGGCATAAATTCCAGCAATTATTGCAAATACACAAAAAATACTTATTAATATATATAATATCTTTGGATTTTTCATTTTTTCACCTTTCTATCTTTCTTTCAAAAATATATAAATTGTAAATATAGTATACAATACTTTAATATAAAATTCAATTATTTTACATTTCTATACTCATATATTTCATACTATATATTTCCATAAAGCTCAAATATAATTAAATTCTAAAATTATTTTTATACTTTTAATTTATCATTAATTAATAATATATTCAATATTTTTTAATCTTTTTTTCATTTTGTTGACTTAAGGGTTATTTTGCTGTATGATATAGTTTGAATAAATATCTAAAAAGGAGACTAATATATGTTATGTTCGGACTGTAAAAAAAATAGTGCAGTTGTTTTCATAAATAAAAAAGATAAAGATGGAAAAAACACTCTAGAAGGTTATTGTTATGACTGTGCTAAAAAAAGAGGGATTAACCCTATAGATAGTTTAATGAAACAAGCAAATTTATCAGAAGATGATTTAAATAATATGACAGAACAATTTGAATCAATGTTTAAGGATATGTCAGAAAATATGAATTTTCCTGAAGTAGATGATAATAATTTTGACTCAGATGATAATGAAAATTCTAATAAAGGAGTAGAATTTGGAGCTATACCTTTAGGATCTATTTTTTCAAATATGTTTAATAACTCTAATGAAGAATCTCAAAATTCATCAGATTCAAACTCTTCTGAAAAGAAAAAGGTTAAAGTAGATAAAAAAAATTCTAGAAAAAGAAAAAATCTAGAAACATATGGTACTAATTTAACTCAAAAAGCAAAAACTAATCAATTAGATGATGTAATTGGTCGAGATAAAGAAATCCAAAGAATTATTCAAATTCTTAATAGACGTTCTAAAAATAATCCTTGTTTAATAGGTGAGCCTGGTGTTGGTAAAACAGCAATTGCTCAGGGACTAGCAATAAGAATTGCAAATGGAAAAGTACCTGCAAAGCTATTAAATAAAGAAGTATATCTTTTAGATATGACTGCTATAATAGCTGGCACTCAATTTAGAGGTCAATTTGAATCTAGGATGAAATCAATTATAGATGAATGTAAATCATTAGGAAACATTATATTAGTTATAGATGAAATACACAATATAATAGGTGCTGGTGATGCGGAACATTCTATGAATGCTGCAAATATTTTAAAGCCATCACTTGCTAATGGTGAAATTCAATTAGTTGGTACTACTACCTTAAAAGAATATAGAAAATATATAGAAAAAGATTCAGCTTTGGAAAGAAGATTTCAACCAGTAATTGTTTCCGAGCCATCTATTTCTGATACTATAGATATTTTAAATGGTATAAAAAAATATTACGAGGATTATCATAAAGTTAAAATTTCTAATGATGTTATAACTCAAACAGTTATAATGTCTGAGAAATATATTCATGATAGATTTTTGCCAGACAAAGCTATAGATATACTTGATGAAGCTTGCTCTAGAATAAATTTAAATAATAAAGAACTTTATGAATTAGAAATACTAAAAAATGAACTTTCAAAAGTTCAAGAAGAAAAAGAAGAAGCAGCTCTTGCAGATTCTACAGAAGATTATCAAAAAGCAGCTGAGCTTAAAACTAAAGAATGCTCATTAAATGAAAGAATTAATGAATTAAATCAAAAACTAGAATTAAAGAATCTGACTATTCAAGATATTGCTGAAGTTATAGAAAACTGGACAAAAATCCCCGTCAAAAAAATAACTGAAGAGGAAACTCAAAAATTGTTAAACCTAGAACAAAATCTTCACAAAAGAATTATTGGACAAAACGAAGCAGTTGAAGCAGTATCTCGTGCAATTAGAAGAAATCGTGCAGGATTAAAAAGTACAAGAAGGCCTCCTTCATTTATATTTGTGGGACCTACTGGTGTTGGAAAAACAGAACTTGCAAAATCTTTAGCATATGAAATGTTTGGAAATGAAGACTCTATTATTAGAATAGATATGTCTGAATATATGGAAAGTCATTCTACATCTAAATTGATAGGATCTCCTCCAGGATATGTTGGATATGATGATGCAGGGCAATTAACTGAAAAAGTCAAGAGAAATCCTTACTCAATAATTCTTTTAGACGAAATAGAAAAAGCTCATCCAGATGTATTTAATATACTATTACAAGTATTAGATGATGGAAGATTAACAGATGCCCAAGGTAATACTGTTAGTTTTGAAAATACAATAATTATAATGACATCTAATGTCGGATCTAATTTAAATACTAATTCAATTGGTTTTGGTGGAACTGGAGTAAATAATAATAATATATTAAATGCATTAAAAGAAACATTTAGACCAGAATTCTTAAATAGAGTAGATGAAATTGTTATGTTTAAGCCATTAGACCATACTGAATTATTACAAATAGTTGATTTAATGTTAAATGATACTAGAAAAGCATTGTCAAATAAAAATATAAAAATGAATATATCAAACGAAGCAAAAATGTTTTTATTAGATAAAGGAACTGATGTAAAATATGGTGCTCGTCCTCTAAGACGTGCTATCCAAAGATATCTTGAAGACGAACTTTCTGATATGATTTTAAGATCAGAATTATTAAACGGAAACATTGTAAATGTTACAACATCAGATAACAAATTAGATTTTAAGATAGATCAATAATATATATAAGAAAAGAAATTAACTGCTTGACAAATTAATTTCTTTTCTTTAAAATATTTATCAGGAAATTAAAAAGGAGCAAATATATGTTAAAAAATATTCCAAACGCACTAACTATAGTAAGATTTATTTTAATACCTTTAATTGTATATTTTGTCTTAACAGGTCAATATATAGCTGCATTTATAGTACTAACAATTTCTGGTTTAACAGATGTACTTGATGGCTGTATCGCAAGAAAGTTTAATTTCATTACTAATTTTGGTAAATTAATAGATCCACTTGCAGATAAAGCAACTCAAATAGCTGTTCTAGCATCATTAACATTTAAAGGAATAATCCCTCTTTGGATGCTTTTAATAGTTTTTGTTAAAGAAATTGTAATGGTTGCAGGAGCATCATTCCTATATGGAAAAAAATTAGTAGTTTCAAGTAGATGGTATGGTAAACTAGCTACAGTTTTATTCTATATTGCAATAGTTTGTTCTTTATTTATAGAATATTGGAATACATCTGTAAATCCATCAGCACCATTATTGGGATTTGATGATTATATTTATTACCTAGCAATAGTTACAACAATATTCTCTTTAATTATGTATTTCAAACAATTCTATCAAGAAGGATATTTAAAAAAAGAAAACTTAAAAATTTAAAATATATAAAAATATCACCAGATCTTACTGGTGATATTTTTATTCATAATCCTCTAAGAATTCAATTAACTTTGTTTTTCCTATTATTTTTACTCCTTCATTTAATAACTCAACATCTGACTCTGGTAAATATTTAGTAGATATTTCTGTATCTTCTTCAAAAACTTCTTCTCCGTTCTCATCTACTCTATATATTCCAATAACTCCATAGTGATTTCTAACCATATAATGTTCATTACAATTGCCTTCACTTTCTTTATATAATGTAATTTCTGTAGGCCTAAATTCTTCTACCTTCCATTCTGCATATTCTTTACTTATTTCATCTTCATTACAATTCACTAATTTTTCTGGTATATCTTCTACTGTTCTTACTAAATGATCACAAGCCTTAAAATATTCTTTTTTAATAATTATAGCATTAGGTGATATGGTTTCTTCAGAAACAGAAGTCTCTATCACATTAATTTCATTTGACAAATTTCCATTATTATTATTTTCAGCAAGTTCAGTCTCTCCCACTATATCCGTTCCCTGTAATTCTTGCCCATCATCAGATAATAATATATAAACAGATATTCCTATTACTATCCCCACAATAATAGCTATAATCAAGAAAATTATCCACTTTTTATTCATAGTTACCTCACCTTCATACTACTAGTATGGTAACTTTTTCTAATTTTATACACTTATTATTTTATATGTTTATTAATCCTTATTTTTTTCCAATTATATTCAATAATTATTTCTCCAGACTCATCTGTTCTTAATATATTGTTTGTATATTTTTCAAAACGTTTAATAATTTCAGTATCTGGATGACCAAAATTATTATCTTCTCCTACTCCAATTAAAACTATTTTTGGTTTTACTAACGTTAAAAACTCATCTGTAGACGATGTTTTTGAACCATGATGTGCTGCTTTTAATATATCAGATTTCAATTGACTCGTATTATTATATATTTCACAAATTCTCTTTTCTGCAATTTCTTCTATATCTCCTGTAAAAAGCATACTAAAATTATTAGATATAAATTTAAATACAATCGAATTATTATTTAATACATTGTTTTCAATTAATTTTTCCTCTGGAAATATTATTTCAATATATGAAGCTTTATCAATTTGTACCAAGTCTCCTTTTTTTACAACAATTATATTTATATTTTTATCTTTAACTATTTCTTGAAACCCCTTAAAATTATTAGAGTTCTCTCCTTGTTTTGATATTATAATATTAGCTATATTTAATTTTCGAATTACAGAAAACAGACCTTTAACATGATCGCTATCAAAATGTGAAATTATTATATAGTCTAACTTAGTTATTCTTCTATCTAATAGATATGGTAGTAAAATATTTTCACCAACATCATAATTTCCAAATTCACTTCCTCCACCATCTATTAGAATGTTTTTTCTATATGGTGTTTGTATTAAAGTGGAATCTCCTTGTCCGACATCAATAAAAAATATTGTTAGATTTGAACTAAAATTATTTATATATATTATATTAGTAATAACAAATATAAATATTGTTAATATTATTACATTCTTTTTAAAAAATATTTTTAGAAATTTTAATTTTTTTAATTTACTATAATAGAATTTAATACATTTTTGCTTATTATATATTATACAAATACAAATATAGTAAAATAAACAATGAAATAAATATGGTGTTTTAATAAAAAGAGTAGATCCCGGAATTAATGAAGATATTTCAGCTATTTTTATTAATATAGATAAAAGAAAATTTAATAATATTCCTAATAAATTTGCAAGGGAAGGAAATATAATTGAGATAAAATATACGATAAAACCAAATATTGTTACTATTTCCATAACAGGTCCGGCTAATATATTTGATATCCAAAAAGTAAAAGAAAATGTGCTAAATGAATATGCCATAATTGGTATTATTAATAAATTAGCAGATAAAGTAATAGAAAAACTGCTAACGATATATTTTATTATCTTCTTATCTCCTATCTTTTTCAAGAATAGAGTATTTTTCATTTTTTCTAATATATATTCATTTATTTTATCTGAAAATAAAACAATTCCTAAAGTTCCAGCAAAAGATAGTATAAAACCTATATCAAAAATTGTATATGGATTAATTAATAAAATGATTAATGATGCAATTCCAAGATTATTCAATATATCTGGTTTTCTATAGAATAGACCTGAAATTAAAACTAATATTCCCATAAAACTGGCTCTTAAAACAGAAGCAGTAAAACCTGTAAGTATTATAAAAAATATTAAAAATACTATTATAACTAATTTTGCTACTTTTTTATTACTTTTATTTAATAATACTGCAAAACCATTTATGATATAAGCAATATGTGAACCTGATACTGCCAGCATATGTGTAAGATTACTATTTTTAAAATTATCTTCTATTTCTTCTGATATATTAGATCTATCACCTATTAATATTCCAATACAAAGACTTGCCTCTTCATTATTTAAAATTTTATTTAATGATTCTTTCATATTTTTTTGTACCAAATTTACAAATCTGCTTATCAGTTTTAGGCAATTTTCATCTATCTTTTGTATATTATTTCCCTCTATTGTTCCATAAATTTTTCTAGTTTTCAAAAATTGTCTATAGTCAAATCCTTTATAATTTCTTGACGTATTAGGAATGGAAATTTCTCCTTTAAAAGAAATTTCATCACCAAATTTAGGAATATATTTTGTATTATTTAATTTGATATCTAATAACATTTTTATACCTTCATATTTTTTATCATTATTAATACTTTCAATCTTGATTGTATATCTATATTTATATTCTTTATCTTCTGCTTCAGATATGACTATAGCTTTTATATTTTTTTCTCCCTCTATTGCATTATATACTTCTTCAAAATTTTTTTCTAAAATATTTGTATATGTATTTCCACAAATTAGTATTATGCATATTATCATATATTTAAAATTAAAAGATTTAGATATTATAATATATATACATATTATGACTCCTAAAATAATACTCAAAAGAACTATACTTGTTTGTAAGTATAGTCCCATTAATATCCCTATGACATAAAAAAAGGAGGCAATACAAATAGGTCTATTTTTTATAAAAATCTTCCTTTCATTTGCCCCCAAAACTAATTATATTATTCTTCTAGCTGCACAGTATCTTGTATTATAATATTCTCCTGGTAATAAACTATTTATTTTAACACAATATCCTGAACCAGAAGATGCATGTATGAAGTTTCCATTTCCTATATATATACCACAATGTCCTATTTCATCCATTGTCTCATAATCTAGAAAAAAAACTAAATCTCCTATTTCTAAATTATTTAATAAACTTGTCTTTGAATTTTTATTAGCTGTAACTTTTTCTCCTAATTTTGCTTGTCCTTGTGCACCATGTGGTAATGATATTCCAAAATTATCATATACATACATTGTAAAACCTGAACAATCAAATCCACTAGGAGATGCTCCTCCATATACATATGGTATTCCTAAGAATTTTTTTGCATATGAAACAATTTTTTCTCCTTTAATAGAATTTGAGGTAGAAACTTTAACTGTTTCTGCCTCATCTTTTTCTTTTGTTTTACCTGAACCTCTACTTGTTGTAACTGATGTTCTTTCATCTGATAATAAGTCTTTAGATACATATGCTTCTCCTTGACTTGTTTCTACTTTATACCAATCTCCTTCTTCACCTATAACTTTTAGTTCAGTATTCAATTCAACTACCATGATTATATCAGAGTTTGTATTTGCCTTAGATCTAATATTTACAGCAGAGTCATTAGTATACATTGTTTTTTCTTCAAAGCTTGTATCTGTATTTTCTTCTTCTTTATTATCTTGTTTATTTTCTGTATTTTCATCATTATTATTATTAGAATTATCTTTTGCTGATTGTCCTTCAATTGTAATCATATCTGACCTTACCCATCCTGCTGCTTCATCAGTGTATATATATGCCCATCCATTTATTTGGTTAATAACTGTAACTTTTGCACCCGATTTTATATTTTCAATTACAGATGAATTTATTAAAGGTGTTATTCTTAAAATAGTATCATCAGTAATTGTTCCTTCTCCTGTTTCAGTACTAATAGTTGTTGTTTCTGTATTTGTTGGTTCTTCTGCTACTGTATTAGTTTCTATTTCATTATTTTCTACATCATTAACACTATTATTTTTTTCTACTGTATTTGTAGTATTTGTATTTCCTTCAGAATTATCAGTATAATCTGATTGTAGCTGTGCATATTCTTTACTTATATATCCAGTATAATCTCCATACTGAACTCTATACCAGTCTCCATCTTCTTCAAGTAGTTCACATTCTTCTCCTTCAGAAATTAGAGCTACTATATCAGATTCTGTTGATGGTTCTTTTCTTAAATTTAATGTTTCTGTTGTGATCTCTACTGTTGCTGCATTTGAAATATTAATTTGAAAAAGTATTATCATTAGTGAAATTAAAGATATAATTAATATTCTTTTTATTAAATTCATTATATACTCCTCCTAAAATACGTTTATAGTATATAATCAAATATTCTAAAAGTCAAGATTATTAGTATGTTTTCATTTGTCTTTTTTCTAAAATTTTTTAAGTAAGAAAAGTGGCTTCGCCACATGTACGTTTTGCTTAACAACCAGGTACGCCAAAAGAAACTTAAAGTTGTTGCATAAGAAATTTCCTATGCAATAAAAAAATAGCAAGTTGCTACAATTTCTGTAACACTTGCTATTTATATATTTTATTCAAATATTATTCAATAACTTCTGAAACAACACCTGAACCAACTGTTCTACCACCTTCACGGATAGCGAATCTTAGTCCTTTTTCAATAGCTATTGGAGTGATAAGTTCAACTGTCATATCTACGTTATCACCTGGCATAACCATTTCTGTTCCAGCTGCTAATTCAATAACACCTGTAACGTCTGTTGTTCTGAAATAGAATTGTGGTCTATATCCATTGAAGAATGGTGTATGACGTCCACCTTCTTCTTTAGTTAGAACGTAAACTTGTGCTTTGAATTTTGTATGTGGATGTATTGTTCCTGGTTTTGCTAGAACTTGTCCTCTTTCGATATCTTTTCTATCAATACCTCTTAATAATACACCTATATTATCTCCAGCTTCTGCTTGATCTAGTAATTTTCTAAACATTTCTACACCAGTAACAACTGTTTTCTTAGCTTCTTTAGAAAGACCAACTATTTCAATTTCGTCTTGAAGTTTAACTGTTCCTCTTTCTACTCTACCTGTAGCAACTGTTCCTCTACCTGTAATTGTGAATACATCTTCAACTGGCATTAAGAATGGTTGATCTACTGGTCTTTCTGGTGTCGGGATATAGCTATCAACTGCATCCATTAATTCTTTAATTGGAGCATAAACAGGATCGTTAGGATCTGTTGAATCACTCTCTAATACTTTTAATGAAGATCCTTTTATTACTGGGATTTCATCTCCTGGGAAACCATATTCTGTTAATAGGTCTCTAACTTCCATTTCAACTAATTCTAATAATTCTGGATCATCAACCATATCGCATTTATTTAAGTAAACAACGATATATTTAACACCAACTTGTCTAGCAAGTAGGATATGCTCTCTTGTTTGAGGCATTGGTCCATCAGCTGCTGAAACAACTAATATAGCACCATCCATTTGAGCAGCACCAGTAATCATGTTCTTTACATAGTCAGCATGTCCTGGGCAGTCAACGTGAGCATAGTGTCTGTTGTCTGTTTCATATTCAACGTGAGCTGTGTTAATTGTGATTCCTCTTTCTTTTTCTTCTGGAGCACTGTCGATTTGATCATATGCTTCATATTTAGCTTTACCTAATAATCCTAAGTATTTAGTAATAGCTGCTGTTGTTGTTGTTTTACCATGGTCAACGTGTCCGATTGTACCAATGTTAACGTGTGGTTTTGTTCTTTCAAATTTAGCTTTAGCCATTTTTTAATCCTCCTTCAATTTTTTGGAATACTCAAGTATTCCATTTATATTATTTTAAAATTAAAATCTAAATATTTTAACACCTGCATTTTATAACATTTTTATTAAAAATGCAAGTAGTTTTAATTATTATTTTATATAACCATATTAAGAATTGTAAAGAATATTATTCCCATTAATAATCCTACTATTAATATTATATTAACAATTTTTTCATTTTCATTAATTCCTCTTATTCTTTTGCTCATTATTGCTTTATATAATAACGTTATAATAATTATAATTATTGAAAATATATTCATATACTTCATAGCTTCAGCATGTGGTGAAGTATAATCACTAAATCTATTATCAACTAAAAAATTTAGTAATGGAATATATATTATGTTATAAATTAATAATATAATTACTGGAATATAATATTTTACTCTCTTCATATGTTCTCATCTTTCCAATCTTATATTTTACATTATATTAGTCTTTTTTAGCACGACTTGCTACTATATTGTCTAATATAGATTTTGGAACTTCTTCATAATGAGATGGTTCCATAGAATATGTTCCTCTACCTTGTGTTTTAGAACGAAGGTCAGTTGCATATCCAAACATTTCTGATAATGGAATAAATGCTCTTATAACTTGGTTTCCACCTTCTGGTTCCATTCCTTCTAGTCTACCACGTCTTGAGTTAACATCACCTATAACATCTCCCATATATTCTTCTGGAACTGTTATTTCCACTTTCATTATTGGCTCTAAGATAACTGATTTAGCTTGTTTACATCCTTCTTTGAATGCCATTGAAGCTGCTATCTTGAATGCCATTTCTGAAGAGT
>CALXWP010000016.1 GCA_944392455.1 uncultured Clostridia bacterium | reverse complement strand
TGAAGGGAGTTTTGTCTATTACAAAGCTAAAGCCTTCATTACTACCGGCATAGCCGGAAGATTATTTACATAAAAAAGTAGATTAATCTATTTGATTAATCTACTTAAATTTTACATATCTTATTTTGCTTCTTGATCATCTTCTGTTTTAGCTTCATCAGTTTCTTGATTTTCTGTATTAATATGGATATTCTTATATGCTGCCATACCAGTTCCTGCTGGAATTAATTTTCCTATAATAACATTTTCTTTTAATCCAATTAATTCATCAACTTTACCTTTAACTGCTGCTTCAGTAAGAACTCTTGTTGTCTCTTGGAATGATGCAGCTGATAAGAAGCTTTCTGTTGCAAGCGATGCTTTAGTAATACCAAGTAATACACGTTTATATGTTGCAGGTCTCTTACCTTCTGATATAGCTTTCTCATTTTCATCTTCTACCTCGTATATGTCTACTAGTGAACCTGCAAATAATGGTGTATCTCCATTATCTTCAATTCTTACTTTCTTAAGCATTTGTCTTGCAATTACTTCAACGTGCTTATCATTGATGTCAACACCTTGGTTTCTATATACCTTTTGTACTTCTTGTACTAAGTATAAGTAAACACCATCTGGACCGTTTATACTTAATATTTCATTTGGATTTATAGATCCTTCTGTAATTGGAGCTCCTGCTTTAATTTCGTCTCCTTCTCTTACACGAAGTTTTGAACCAAATGGTATTGTATATTTTTTGCTATCATCTTTTCCTGTAACTACAACTTCTTTTCTATTCTTGTCATCTGAAATACTAATCTTACCATCTATTTCTGAGATTATAGCAAGTCCCTTTGGTTTACGAGCTTCAAATAGCTCCTCAACTCTAGGAAGACCTTGTGTAATATCTGCAACACCAGCAACACCACCAGAGTGGATAGTTCTCATTGTAAGCTGTGTACCAGGCTCACCGATAGATTGTGCTGCTATAATACCAACTGATTCTCCTATATTTACTTCTTCACGAGTTGCTAAGCCCATTCCATAACATTTAGCACATACACCATGTTTTGTTCTACATTCAAGAACTGAACGAACCTTAACACTTGTTATTCCTGCTGCAACAATTTTATCTGCAATATTTTCAGTAATTAATGTGTTCTTATCCACAATTAATTCTTTTGTTTGTGGATCATATATATCTTCTAATGGATATCTACCAAGTAATCTTTCTTCCATTTTCTCAACTACTTGATTTCCGTCTTTAATATCAGAAACCTCTATTCCATGTGTTGTTCCACAATCATGTTCTCTAACAATTATATCTTGTGATACATCAACAAGTCTTCTTGTTAAATATCCAGAGTCTGCTGTTCTTAAAGCTGTATCTGCTAAACCTTTTCTAGCTCCATGGGCTGAAATGAAGTACTCTAGCGCATCTAGTCCCTCTCTAAATGATGATGTGATAGGTATCTCAACTGTTTTACCAGTTGTAGATGCCATAAGACCACGCATACCTGCAATTTGTCTTAATTGGTTTAAGTTACCTCTTGCTCCAGATTCTGACATCATGTAAACTGGGTTCATTTTTTCAAAATTATCTTTCATTGCATCTGTAACTTTGTCTGTAGCATTTTCCCAAATTTTAATTACTGAGTCATATCTTTCTTTATCTGTTATTAAACCACGTCTATATTGTTTTGTTACATTATCAACTTGAGCTTGTGCATCTTCTAGTATTTGTTTCTTAGCAGGTGGTACTTTAACATCATCAACAGATACTGTAATACCAGCTGTTGTAGAATATTTATATCCAGTTGCTTTAATATAGTCTAGTAGTTCAGCTGTTTTGCTTAATCCATGTTTATTTATAGATTTTGCAATTATTTTTCCAAGATTTTTCTTCATTACTGTGAAGTTTAATTCTGGTTCAAATGCGTTTTCTGGATCTGATCTATCAACAAATCCTAAATCTTGTGGTATTCCTTCATTATATATTAATCTACCAACTGTTGTTTTTACAAATTTACTCTTTTTAACTCCATCAATTTCCTTTGTAATTCTAACATTAACCATTGCATGCATTCCTAAATCATGATTAAAGTTAGCCATTATAGCTTCTTCTGGAGAAGAATAATATCCACCTTCTCCTGGTTCTCCAGGAACTTCCATTGTAAGATAATAAGCACCAAGTATCATATCTTGTGTAGGTACTGTAACTGGTTTACCATCTTGTGGTTTTAATAAGTTATTTACAGATAGCATTAAATATCTTGCTTCTGATTGTGCTTCTGGTGATAATGGTAAGTGAATAGCCATTTGGTCACCATCGAAGTCAGCATTGAATGCTGTACAAACCAATGGGTGTAATTTTATTGCTCTACCTTCAACTAAAACTGGTTCAAATGCTTGGATACCAAGTCTATGAAGTGTAGGAGCACGGTTTAACATTACTGGATGATCTTTTATAACATCCTCTAATATATCCCATACTTCTGGACGTAATCTTTCAACCATTCTTTTTGCATTTTTAATATTATGTGCAATTCCACGTCCTACTAGTTCTTTCATTACAAATGGTTTGAATAATTCAACTGCCATTTCTTTTGGAAGACCGCATTGATAAATTTTAAGTTCAGGTCCAACAACTATAACTGAACGTCCAGAATAGTCAACACGTTTTCCAAGTAAGTTTTGTCTGAATCTACCTTGTTTTCCTTTTAATAAATCTGATAATGATTTAAGTGGTCTGTTTCCAGCACCTGTTACAGGTCTTCCACGTCTTCCATTATCTATTAGGGCATCTACAGATTCTTGTAACATTCTTTTTTCATTTCTTACAATTATTTCTGGTGCACCTAATTCTAATAATCTTTTTAATCTGTTATTTCTATTTATAACTCTTCTGTATAAATCATTTAAATCTGATGTAGCAAATCTACCACCATCTAATTGAACCATTGGTCTTAAATCTGGTGGAATAACTGGAATAACACTCATAACCATCCATTCAGGTCTATTTCCTGATAATCTAAATGATTCTACAGTATCTAATCTTTTTACAAGTTTAGCTTTCTTTTGCTCACTTGCTTTTTCTAATTCTTTTTTTAATTTTGCTGATAATTTTTCTAAATCGATTTCAGCTAGTAATTCTCTTATAGCTTCAGCTCCCATTTCAGCTCTAAAAGAACCTTTTCCAAATTTTTCTTCTGCTTCGTGATATTCTTTTTCAGATAAAACTTGAGCTTTTGTTAAAGTTGTTTTACCTTTATCAAGTACTATATATGAAGCAAAATATATTACTCTTTCTAAGCTTCTTGGTGATACATCTAGCATAAGTCCTATTCTACTTGGTATTCCTTTAAAATACCAAATATGTGCTACTGGTGCTGCAAGCTCAATATGTCCCATTCTTTCACGTCTTACTTTTGCTTTAGTTACTTCAACACCACATCTATCACAAACTATTCCTTTATATCTTACTCTTTTATATTTACCACAATGACATTCCCAGTCTTTTGTAGGTCCAAATATTCTTTCACAAAACAAACCATCTCTTTCTGGTTTTAATGTTCTATAGTTTATAGTTTCAGGCTTTTTTACTTCACCTTTTGACCATTCTCTTACTTTTTCATCTGATGCTATACCTATTTTGATTTTATCAAATATATCTAATTCGTCCACTATTGGTTAGCCCCCTTGATTTTTATTTTTCGTGTTTCTCAAAGATTTTTAGATTATACACTGCTGTACAATTCCTTAATTTAAATCTAAAAACCTTTTTTGAAACTATTCAATTATTTCTTGGTCTAAGCCATTAATTATTTTTCATCTTCATCATCTATTATGTCTTCATCACTTAATAGATTGTCTTCATCTATATCTCCTAATTTTATTTCATCATCTGATAATTCTTCAAATAAAGCTTCATTGTCTTCATCTTCTTCATCAGCTTCAACAACTTCTTCTTCATAACCATTATTTAAGTCATGAACATCTAAGACATCATTTCCGATTTTTTTATCATCTATATTAAAATCTATTCCATCATCTATATTCTCTTTTAGTTCTAGTTCTTGATTATCTGGTGATAATAATCTAATATCTAGTCCTAATGCTTGAAGTTCTTTTATAAGGACTTTGAATCCTTCTGGAACTCCTGGTTCTGGAACATTTTCTCCTTTAACTATAGCTTCATATGTCTTAACACGTCCTACCGTATCATCTGATTTAACAGTAAGCATTTCTTGTAATGTGTATGCTGCACCATATGCTTCTAATGCCCAAACTTCCATCTCACCAAAACGTTGTCCACCAAATTGTGCTTTACCTCCAAGAGGTTGTTGTGTAACTAATGAGTATGGTCCAGTTGAACGAGCATGTATCTTATCATCAACTAAGTGATGTAGTTTTAACATGTACATTACTCCAACTGTTACTGGATGATCAAATGGATCTCCTGTTCTACCATCATATAATGTTGTCTTTCCATCTTCTGAATATCCAGCTTTTCTAAACATTGCTCTTATTTCTTCATCTGTAGCACCATCAAATACTGGTGTAGCTACTTTCCATCCTAATAGTTTTGCAGCCATTCCTAAGTGAACTTCTAGAACTTGACCTAAGTTCATACGAGAAGGAACACCAAGTGGATTTAAAACTATATCTACTGGAGTACCATCTGGCATAAATGGCATATCTTCTTCTGGTAATATTCTTGAAATAACACCTTTGTTACCATGACGTCCAGCCATTTTATCACCTACTGATATTTTTCTTTTTTGAGCTATATAGCAACGAATTATTTGATTTACACCTGGTCCTAATTCATCTGAATTTTCTCTAGTAAATATTTTTACATCTACAATAGTACCTTGCTCTCCGTGTGGAACACGAAGTGATGTGTCTCTAACTTCTCTTGCTTTTTCTCCAAATATTGCACGAAGTAATCTTTCTTCTGCTGTAAGTTCTGTTTCACCTTTTGGAGTAACTTTACCAACTAAGATATCTCCAGGTCTTACTTCTGCACCAATTCTTATAATACCATTTTCATCTAGATCTTTTAATACATCGTCACCAACATTTGGTATATCTCTTGTGATTTCTTCTGGTCCTAATTTTGTATCACGGCATTCACAATCATATTCTTCAATATGGATTGATGTATAAACATCTTCTTTAACAAGTCTTTCACTTATTAAAACAGCATCCTCATAGTTATAACCTTCCCAAGTAGTAAATGCTATTAAAACATTTCTACCAAGTGCCATTTCTCCGTTTTTTGTTGAAGGTCCGTCTGCTAATAGATCTCCTTCTTTAACTTTTTCTCCTCTAGAAACTACTGGTCTTTGGTTAATACATGTACCACCATTAGTTCTTTTGAATTTTCTTAATTTATATGTATCTAATCCATCTTTGTTATTTCTAACTATAATTTCATCACCAGTTACTTTTTCTACAACACCTGCATTTTTTGCTGTAACTGTGATTCCTGAATCTTTTGCAGCTCTATATTCAATACCTGTTCCAACGATTGGTGTTTCTGGCATTAGAAGTGGAACTGCTTGACGTTGCATGTTAGCACCCATTAATGAACGTTTAGCATCATCATGCTCTACGAATGGAATCATTGCAGCTGCAACAGATACAAGTTGTTTTGGAGAAACATCTATAAAGTCAACTCTATCCTTATCAACCATTGTAATTTCTTCTCTCATTCTTACTTTTATCTTGTCATTTACAAATTTTCTATCTTTATCTAATGGTTCAGATGCTTGTGCTATTATGTATTTATCCTCTTCATCTGCTGGCATATATACAACTTCATCTGTAACTTTTCCTGTTTCATGATCAACTTTTCTATATGGTGTTTCAATAAACCCATATTCATTTATTGTAGCAAATGATGAAAGTGCTGATATAAGTCCAACGTTAGGTCCTTCTGGTGATTCTATTGGACATAATCTACCATAGTGAGTATAGTGAATATCTCTAACCTCGAATCCTGCTCTTTCTCTTGAAAGTCCTCCAGGTCCTAATGCTGAAATTCTTCTTTTATGTGTAAGCTCAGATAATGGGTTTGTTTGATCCATGAATTGTGATAATTGTGAGCTTCCAAAGAATTCTCTTATTGATGACGTAATTGGTTTTGTATTAATTAATGTTTGTGGTGTTATTACATCTAGATCTTGTATTGTCATTCTTTCACGAACAACTCTTTCTAATCTTGTTAAACCAATTCTGAATTGATTTTGTAATAATTCTCCAACACATCTAATACGTCTATTTCCTAAATGATCTATATCATCAATTACTCCTAGTCCATGATCTAAGTTCAATAAATAACTTATTGAAGCAATAATATCTTCTGTTGTTACATGTCTTGGAACTAATTCTTCATATCTTTCTTTTATAACATCATGTAATTTATCTTCCTCAGTTGTATCTATTATTGATTTTAGTACATTGTAATTTACATATTCTTTAATATGAATATCACTTACATCTACATTTGGTAAGAATTTATGAATATTTACTGTTCCATTACCTATAATTCTTACTTTCTTATCATCAACTTTAACATCTACCATGTTAATTCCAGAATTTTGGATATTTTCTGCAACTTCTTCAGAAATTACTGTATCTTTTTCTACAAGTACTTCTCCTGTCTCTGGATCAACTATTGTATCAAAAGCAACCTTTCCTGTAATTCTTGTAGCTAGACTTAATTTTTTATTAAATTTATATCTACCTACTTTTGCTAAATCATATCTTCTTGGATCAAAGAATAATCCATTAAATAAGTTTCTAGCAGCATCAACTGTTGGTAGTTCTCCTGGTCTTAATTTCTTATATATTTCAATTAAAGCTTCTTCTTGTGTTTTTATAGGATCTTTTTGTATTGTTGCTGTAAGTTTTGGCTCTTCACCAAATAATTCTAATATTTGTTCATCTGTTATTACTCCTATAGCACGTAGTAATGATGAAACAGGTATTTTTCTTGTTCTATCAACTCTTGCCCAGAACACATCATTTGCATCTGTTTCGTATTCTATCCAAGCACCTCTTAATGGCATTACTGTTGATGTATAGATTTTCTTTCCTGTTTTGTCATATGCTGAATCATAATAACATCCTGGTGAACGAACTAACTGGCTTACTACAACTCTCTCTGCACCATTGATTATAAAAGTACCACTATCAGTCATAAGTGGGAAATCTCCAAGATAAATTTCCTGTTCTTTTATTTCACCTGTCTCACGATTAATAAGTCTTACTTTTACATGTAATCTTGTTGAGTATGTTGCATCTCTTTCTTTAGCTTCTTCTACAGTGTATTTTGTTTTTTCTTCCATGTAGTAGTCTAGGAATTCTAGAATTAAGTTTCCTGAATAATCAATTATTGGAGATATATCTCTTAAGATTTCTCCTAGTCCTTCTTCTACGAACCAATCGTATGAATCTTTTTGGACTTTAATTAAGTTTGGCATTTCGATTGAATCGCCGATTTTTGCAAAAGTCTTACGAGAGCATTTCTCGTGTTTAATTTCTTTTACCAAAGAAAATCACCCCTAAAAAAGATTAAGCAGAATTAAAATATATATTTATGATTTATAAAGAAGTCCTTCTTGTCATCAATATTATGTTTACAGTTTTATTGGTTTACTGCTCTCTAAACCCTTTATTCTGTAGGTAATATTGAAGCAATTCCTCTTCTTTCTAAATTTACATAACGATAAAAAAACGACAACAAAAAGGCAGGCTGGTATTTCTTTATTTTTTACCAACTAACCTTCTTCTGTTTATTTGTTAAAATTTACTCCATAAAATTAACATTTTTATTTGAATCACCCTTAGTTTTCATTTAAGAGTTAAATTAAGTTTTACCCCGTCGTCCGATAAAACTCCTATACTATCATAGTATATAATATTTTTCATATGCTTGTCAATATTTTTTTGTATTTTGTTGCATTAATTTTTTAAATCCAGCTTCTTAGAATTTTAACTTTAACTAATCTTGGAAATTTGAACTCGCTTATTATTTTTTCTTAATGTCTTAATTTCTACTATAATAAACTCTATATTATTTTATCTGTTTTTCTTATATAATAATTAGAATCAATTTGCTCTATCAATCCATCTATTTCCATTAAAGTTATTGTTGGAGATATTTGCTGTATTGATTTATTTAATCTAACAGCTATCTCATCTATATGCATTGGTATATTAGATAACAATTTGTATATTTCTAAATATTCTTTTTTTAGTATTATAGATACATTTTTATTTATGCTTTTAATAGAAAAATTTTTTTCAGAGTAAATATTTTTTTCATTAAAAGAATTTTCTAATTCGAATCTTGATTTTATTTTTGACCCATATATTTCTTTATCTATTATTTCTTTTAAAGCACTGTTTCTTACAGTTTTATGATTTCTTTTCTTCATTGGTTTGATCTTATCTATTATTTGTTTTGGTTTTGTAATCAGTTCAGCGCCCTCTTGAATTAATATATTAGTTCCGATTCCTGTATTTTCATAAATATTATTTGGAATAGCATATATATTCTTTCCTTGCAACTTAGCATGTTTAACTGTAATACTACTTCCGCTTCTATATTTTGCTTCCACTACAAGTATAGCATCAGATAAACCACTAATAATTCTATTTCTTATTGGAAAATTACTTTTAATTACTTCAGTTTCTGGTGAATACTCTGAAATAATACACCCGCCATATTCTAAAATTTTATGAAAAAGCCACTCATTTTCTTTAGGATAGATAAAATTAAACCCACTACCTAAAACTGCAATAGTTTTTCCTTTTTCTTCTATAGCAAAGTTATGAGCAATTCCGTCAATTCCTAATGCCATACCACTTATAATACAAATACCTTCTCTACTTATTGCTTTTGCAAATTCTTTTGTTACTCTTCTCCCATAATCCGTACAATCTCTTGTTCCTACTATTCCTACTGTAAATTCAAAATTTAATAATTCTATATTTCCTACTGCATATAGTTCAGTAGGAAAGTTTTTTATTTTTAATAACCTTTGTGGATATTTTTCATTTTCTACATCTATTTTAATAAAATCTATATTACCACCAACTTTCTATTTCCAATACTTTCTATCAAGCTTTCTATACTGTATTGCTTCTGCAATATGATTTGTTTCAATATTTTCTTTATTATCTAAATCAGCAATCGTTCTAGCAACTTTAAGTATTCTTCCATAACCTCTAGCACTAAGTCCTAATCTTTCAAATGCATCTTGTATTATTTTTTTTGATTCTGAATTTAATTTACAAAATATATCACTTAATTTTGGACTTAATTCACTATTAGAAAAAATCCCATATTTTTTATATCTATCTAATTGTATTTTTCGTGCTTTATCTACCCTTTTCTTGATTTCTTCTGAATTCTCCACTTTACTACTACTCTCTAACTTTTGATATTTTACAGGTGTAACTTCAATTTGAATATCTATTCTATCCAAAAGTGGCCCGCTTATCTTTCCTATATATCTTGATATAGCCTCAGGTGAACAAGTACATTCTTTATCTTTCGAGCCATGAAATCCACATGGACATGGATTCATAGATGCAACAAACATAAAATTACATGGATATGTAAAACTAGCATTCACTCTGCTAATTGTAACTTCTCTATCCTCTAATGGACCTCTCAAAACCTCTAAAGTATTTTTGTTAAACTCAGTTAATTCATCAAGAAATAACACTCCATAATGGGCTAAACTTATTTCTCCTGGTCTAGGTGTTTTCCCACCGCCAATTAATGAGTTAATTGTTATTGTATGATGTGGTGATCTAAATGGTCTTGTTAAAATAATAGATGTTTCCTTTGATAGTAATCCAGATATACTATGGATTTTTGTAACTTCTAAAGATTCTTCAAAAGTTAAATCAGGTAATATAGTAGGTATTCTCCTTGCAAGCATAGTTTTACCGTGATCCTGGAGTTCCTATCATTAAAACATTATGACCTCCCGCAGCTGCAATTTCTAAAGCTCTCTTAATATTTTCCTGTCCTTTTACATCAGAAAAGTCGACAATATGATTAATTTTGTTATTAAAAATTTTATTTATATTGTTTTTTGTAGGAATAATATCTAATTTACCATTTAAATAATCAACAACATCAGATAAATTATCTACGCCAATCACTTCCATATTTTGAACTATTGCTGCTTCTTTTGCATTATCTCTAGATACAATAATCCTCTTTATTCCTAACTTTTTTGCTTCAATACACATTGGCAAAATTCCATTTGTTTTATTAACATTACCACCTAATGATAATTCACCAATAAAAATAGTATCATTTAAATTTTGATTTTTAATTATTTGAAAATCTATTAAAATACCAATTGCTATCGGTAAATCGAAAAACGAACCTTCTTTTCTAGTATCTGCTGGTGCTAAATTAATTACAATTCTTCTGCTTTGAAACTCAAAACCCGAGTTTTTTATAGCAGTTCTAACTCTTTCTTTAGATTCTCTAACTGTTGTATCAGGAAGCCCCACCATTTCTAAACAAGGCATTCCAGCAGACACGTCCACTTGAACATTAATAAGTAACCCATCCAGTCCTTGTAAATACATACTTTTAACTATTGATAACATTTATACCTCTTTTTTTTGGAAATTTGGATTTAGAATAAAATCCATCAGAATTAATTTGGAATATTTTACCAGTTCTTATTGTATTTGTCAATATTTTTTATATAATTTGCTTAATATGATTTACTTTATATTGTTTACCATTCAAATATATTTCTATAACATCAATTCTTACAAATCTATTTTCAAGATGCTTAGAATATAAATAGTACTTTACAGTTCTTATTAAATTTTTCTGCTTCTTATTGTCTACCGCTTCAATAGGTTTTCCATATAATAAATTAGTTCTGGTCTTAACTTCTATAAAAATAAATTCATTTTTATCTTTTGCAATAATATCTATTTCTCCTTGCCTTGCAACAAAATTTCTCTCAACGATAATATATCCCTGCTCTTCTAAATAATCTGTTGCAATTTTCTCTCCTATTTTACCTATTTCGTGCCTCAAATACATAATTTAAAAGTTACAATTTACCTCCTTTCTTTCTTTTGCATAACTATAAAATAATAAAGCTTTTTTGTAAAACTTTATATCTAGTTATACAATAAATATATATAATTAATTCATTTGTAACAGTTAATTATAATATTAATCTAATTTCCAGTTTTTGTCAATTGTTTGTATGTTTTTTACAAAATAAAAAGGTAAATAATTAGTATATTTAAATCTAATTATTTACCCCAATAGCTTTTTGCACTTAATCCCAAATATATTAGTACATTCTCTTTACTTCGTAATCTGTTATTATATATTTATCATTTTCGTACATAACTGTTACAGTAATTTCTTCCATTTTAGTATTTCCAATAGAATTATAGTTTTCTAATAATATTTTTGAAGTTGTTCCGTCTGAGCTTATTACTTCTGCTTTATCATAATCAATAATATCTCCATCACCAACTCCTCCTGTTACCCAATATACTTTTCCATTATATTCTTCAAATCCATAATCAAACTCTGAATTTGATGCAAGTCTATTTACAACATCAGATGTCATATATTCTGCCAAACTATTTTTCATATTTTCAATGCTTCCAGCTCCAACAACTTCGTCTACCATCATAAATTGATCAACTCCAGGAATTGAAACTTTTCCTGTTACATCTTCGTAATCATATACATAATACCAACCATATGTTGATCCTAGATATGCTGCTGAAAACCATTTTAAGTTTTCTCCTATTCGAGTATCTACATTATCAGTTGTTAGTTTTGCTTTTTCTAATTCTTCCTGTCTTTTCTGCTCTTCTTCTATTTTATTTATTTCTTCAATTCTATTTGTTACTGTTTCTTTCATCTCATCTGTTGCTAGTTCTTCATCTGATTTATATCCATTTACTGCATTTGTAATTGTATCTTTAAAATTTAAATCGTCTGAACTAAAGTCAATATTAGTTTTTCCAGTATTAGATGTTTCTGTTTCGATAAATAATTTATCAAATTCTGATAAATTCATATTAGTTTCATCTCTAATAAAATCATCTTGTTCAAAAGAAACTTCGTCTGTCTCTGTAGCTTCTCCAAGCAATACTTGAGTAATATTTTCGACTGATTGATATTTTTCTATTCCTTCTTCAGTTGTATGCATATACCATGAATATTTTGAATCTTCTATATTGTATAAATATTCAACAGAATTAGGCACTGTATATTGGCTATACTCAACACTTCCTGAATTATTTATATAGTATATATTTGAATATTCTGAAGCATCTTTTTGATATGTCATTACCATCACTGGATCTTTTTCTTCTATTGCTTGAATAAATTCTACTGTAACATTATTTGTGTCTGAGTTTAATCCATATTGTGTTTTATCTTCAGATTTTTTTACTCCTTTTAGATATGCATAATATGTATCTCCCCAAGTAGATCCTATGCTTTCATTTACTTTCATATTTCTAGATATGAAATATCCTGCTACAGCAATTATTGCTATAAGAATAATTATAGAAACTACAATTATTATAATTTTAAATTTTTTTGACATTTTTCTTTTCCTCCTATTAATTCTAAATATTTTTTAAAATCCTACTGACCTAGCACCATATAAAGCTTGAGAATAAGTAAAGCCTTCTTCTCTCAGTTGTCTTATCAAATCTTCTTTCGAAAAAAACTTTACATTCAAATATTCTTCTGCTTTTAATGCTGCTTGTTTTTCCCAGTTAGCTTTACAATTTTCAACTCCATACTTCGCTTCAGAACTCGAAAATCCTACATATCTTAATAATTGCCTCAAACTAGATTCTGAAAAAGCTGTAATTTTTAAGTATTCTTTTGCTTTTTTTACAGCTTGCTTTTTCCAATTTGCTCCACAATTATTAACCGCATATCTAACTTGCGAAATAGTGTATCCCCTATTTCTTAATAGCTTTTTCAAACTAGATTTTGAAAAAGCAGATTCTTTCAAATCCTTTTTTGCTTGTGCTAAAGCTTCTTTCTTTCCTTCTGAAACTGTTGTGCTAGATGTATCTGATGATTTATTTTCAATTGAAGTTATATTTATTGAAGTAGTTTTATTTGATGTTGTGTTATTATCATTATCTTCTATTTTGTTAGTTTCTTCTTCTATTATTTCATTTTCTACTATTTCACTATTATCTTCTACATAACTGTCTACTACATTTTCAGATAGATCATCTTTTATATCTTTTGTTTTCTGTAAATAGTAAACAAGCAATGCAATAACTAATATTATAACCATTGCTATTATAAGGCAAATCAACCATTTCCTTACATCACTTTTCTTATTCTCCATAATATACCTCTTAATTTATTTACTATGTCTAATATATCATATTTTGCATAAACTATCTAGTATATTCTATTATTTTCTATTATAGTATTATTTATAAGTCGACACATCAATTAATATTTGTTTTTTGTTATTTAAAGAATATCTTTTTACTACTCTATTTTGCTACTTCATAGTATATTTGTCATTTTTTATTTTCCACTGTATCTATTTTCCATATATTTGAATATATTTTTATATTATTTTCATTTACTTGAAGTTGTTTTTTTGATAATATTTTGTATGTATAGATTATTTATAACATAATCTAAGGAGGATTTTATGGAAGAGCAACCAATTTCAAAACCAATTTTAATATTGGCTATTATAATAATTCTAGTTATAACTATTGGAGCAATAATTTTAATTACTAATCTAATTACACCAAAAGAATCAAAAGTACAAGCTTTTGATGATAATATTCATAACGAATTAATTCAAAACGCTTTAATTTCAAGAAGTGAACAAGCTATAAATGATATAATAAGTTCAGAACATATGCCTATCCAATCAGCTGAAGAAATTAATTCTAATATTTTACTGAAAAATATGATCGTATATTTAAAAGATTCTAATGATCGTTTCTATGGTCAAACTTTTAACTACTCTTCTTATGGTCGTTTTAATGCTGTAATATTTGGTTATGATTTTAATGATTATTGTGTATTTTGCTATTACCCAAATGATTGGGAGGCAGGTCCATATTTTGCTAGTGCAGGAGATAAAACATATGCTACAATAAAATGTAATAGTGATATCTCTAATCCAGATCTTCCTTCTCTATTTATATATCAAATGGATATTAGTAATTATTCCAATTATTCTACTGATCAATATCTAGGTTTATTAAAACAAAATATAAGACAATATCAAAATGATTTAGGATATGGAAGTGTAAATAATTTTAATATAGAAAATTTAACTTTAGAGTCAAGTACTAAAAGAGTTTTATCTTATGATTTTTCACTTTCACAATATTATCAATATAAAGTATGGAGCACTATTCAAGTATCAGGAAATTATATGTATATTTTAACGGTATCCATTCCTAAAGATGAATTGAATGATGAAAATTTAGAAATCAGAGATGTAATTATTCATACATATAACGGATCTGAAGTAAATTATTAATTTAGAAGAGGTAAAATGTGAACAATTTAAATACCAATAATGATAGATATAACTATTTAAATAAATATTTAAAGAAAAAATTTGGAGAAAGAACTTTAAAAATATGTATTGATGGAAATTTTACTTGTCCTAATAGAGATGGCTCTAAAGGTATAAATGGATGCATTTTTTGTAGTGAAAAAGGATCAGGTGATCATATTCATAAAGATACTATTTCTAATCAAGTAAAAAACTATTTTAATAGCTATAAAGCCAAAAGAGCTAATAAGTTTATTGTATATTTTCAAAATTTTACCAATACATATGATACATTGGATAATTTGAGAAAAAAATATGATGCTGCATTAATAGATAATAGAATTGTTGGACTTTCTGTTGCTACTAGACCTGATTGTATTAATGAGGATATAGCACAACTTTTAAAAAGCTATACTAATAAATACTACGTTTCTGTTGAACTTGGCCTTCAAACAGCTAATGAAGAAACTGGTAAATTAATTAATAGATGCTATACTAATAATGATTTTACAAATGCAGTAAAAATATTAAATAAATATAATATTGATGTAATAGCTCATATTATGGTAGGGCTTCCAAATGAAACTAAAGAAGATATACAAAATACTGTACAATTTGTAAATGATCATAATATTCAAGGATTAAAGATCCATTCTTGCTATATAGTTAAAGACACTAAATTGGAAGAGATGTATTTAGAGCACAAATATAAACCAATAGAATTAGATGACTATCTAAATATTTGTGCATATATTCTAACTCATATTAGCAAAGATATTGTCATTCATAGAGTATCTGGTGATGCTCCAAAAAATCTACTAGTTGCACCCAAATGGAATAAGCATAAAAAGTGGATCATTAATGGATTGGATAAACTAATGAGGGAAAAAGATTTGTGGCAAGGAATGGAATATTTAAAATAAAAAGATAAATTAGTTTTAATAAATAAAAAACGTAATTAATATGAATGATATAATTTTAGAACATTTTAAATTAATAAATTGCTAATTAAAGCTTCTGGTTTATTAGTTCTACAATTTTTTGATGCAGAAAGTAATAAGTTTTGTGATGAAAAAATAGAGGTTTTAGAAAAATTAAAACAAGTTATCTCCCCATCATAAATTCCTAATTACTATAAATTATACCCATCCAATAGTCAATTTAAGGATTAATAATTTTATTATGTAAGTACTAATTTATTTTTTCTAAGTAACAAATTATATTTCAATAATAGATCAATTTATTTTTATAAAAACATCTATCAATTATAGATGTTTTTCATACTTTGTTTTATTTATTTTTCTTTTTTAAAAAACTCTAAATAATAATTATATTCTTTTTCCATAAAGCATACTAAATAAATTTTAGAAAAGTAATCACTATTTTTCATTGCTTCCTCTATTGCAATTTTTGTTCCGATCTCTAAAGGACATTGATATACTCCCATACCTATACAAGGAAATGCAATTGTTTCTATATGGTTTTCTTTAGCTAATTTATACGAATTACTATAGCAATTTCTTAATAATTCTTCTTTATTTATTATTCTATTATCATACCATTTAGGTGCTACAGTATGAATAACATATTTTGCTTTTAAATTGTATCCACTTGTTATTTGAGCTTCACCATCTTTACAGCCATTTAATCTTCTACACTCTTCTAACAATTCTGGGCCAGCTGCATTATGTATGGCACCGTCAACACCTCCTCCACCAAGTAGAGAGCTATTTGCTGCATTAACAATTGCATCTATTTCTAATTTTGTTATATCACCTTTTATAATTTCTATATTATCATATTTCATACTATCACTACCCTAATAATAAATCTTTCCATTCTTCTTCTTTAAAACCAATCAATATTCCTTTATCTGAAATTAGAATTGGCCTTTTAACTAGCATTCCATCACTTGCTAATAACTTGATTTTTTCTTGATCTGTCATCTTAGGAAGTTTCTCTTTTAAATTTAACGATTTATACTTTAATCCGCTTGTATTAAACCATTTTCTTATTTCTTTTCCGCTTAAATTAATCCATTTTTCTAATTCTTCTACTGTAGGATTATTATCTATTATATGTCTATCTTCAAAATGTATATCATTGCTTTCTAACCATTTCTTTGCTTTTTGACATGTTGAACACTTTGGATATTCTATAAATAAATTTTTCATTATATTTAACACCTTCATTATATATTATTTTTTAGAAATATTAATTTTCTACTTTTGTAAAAATCTCCATCAATTTTTCTAATTTTTCTCTGTCCCAATCATCATCTAAAATCCTATCAATTTCATATAAGATGACCTCCTGATAAATTTTATCTGTTTTAAAAAAATTAGAATAACTTGTTAATTTTAGTCCTTCCTTTTTCTTTTCATATATATCACTTAATTTCTTTATTATAAATTTAAATAATGAATTTATTTTATCATCATAATCATCTTTTTTATATTCTAGTGTAAGTTTAGTATTAATAATATTATCTTCATTTATTTTGTCATCAAAGCAATTATCTACTAGTCCATTCATTTTTTTATATAAATAAAATATAATTGCTAATGTTGTAAGTTTTCCATTTTTACATGCCGCAATTAAGTCTATATCTTCTATATCATTTGCATATAAATTTTTAAACTCTTCATATTTATTTGCAATCTTAACTAATTCATAAAGTACATCGCAATCTAATTTTATATTTTTATATATTTGATTATATAATTTATCAGATGTAAAAATTGTTATCTTTCCGCTTCTTGCAGTTCCTGGTCTTTGATATAAGCAAGCTAATATTAATTGTCCTACATATTCATTAGTAACCCTTTGCCATTTTTCTACTTTATAATAGTTCTCTGGTTTTACTCCCCTTTTTATTTCTATAGCTAGTGGATAAAAATTTCTTTCACATTTACTTTGTAATATCTTTTGCTCAGTTGAATTTGACTTTAAATCTCTTGCTCTTATTGGTTTTTGAGAATTTGAAGCTTCTGAAATTTTCATTATAAAACCACTATTTTTATTTAAGCTTTCCGGTGCTTTCACAACTTTACAAACTAAATCAAAATCATATATATCATTTATTAAGTTAGATTTCCCAATTTTAGTAGTTGTTTGTGCACCATTTATAATTGAAAAATTTGTTAACTTAAGTTTATATCCATCAATGTAAAAATCTTGACATCCAATTGTTATTCCATTATTGTAAAACCAAAAATTATCTTTATCTGTTTTGATCGTATTCTCAATTCCCGTATCAACATTCTTTTGTGAAATATGTTCTCTTAAATTATAACTAAAAAGTCCTTTTCTTGAATGTTTAGCATATAATTTTTTTAAAGAAGATGCTTTGATATTCACAATTATTCCATTTTCTCCGTATTTCAATACGTTTCTCGCTTCAGATAATATTAAACTATCATTTTCGATATATTCTTTTTCAAAAGTTGAAATAGTCTTCTTAAGTTCAATATCTGCCCCATCATAAATTTCAATATTGTAGTTACTTTCTTTTTTTAATTCCTCAATTTTAAACTTCAACTCTTCTGAAAATGTTGTACTTGCAAATAATACTAAAGTAATATTTTTATTTTCAGATAAATCATCATATGCATTTAGGAAAGTAGATTTTAATTTTTCGTTATATGAATCATATTTTCCTTTTTCAAAATCACTTACAGTTGTAGTCATTTTAAAGAATATATTTTTTATATCATCATATGATAAGTTATTATTGGTTTTTCCTTGTATTAAATACATTACATCATCACTATTAAATATATAATCTATTCCTCCATCAGATGTTCCATCTACAAAATTTTCCCTTATATCTTGTTCTCCTATATTTTTATTATAATAAAAATAATCTACCATTTGTATAGTAAATAAAAATTCATCATTTAATTTTCCTTCTGGTATCTTTGCTCTTTTTGCTAGTTCTAATATTTTTTCATAATTATCCATACCTGTCACTCCTATTAATTTCTACATTTTATTTTTCATTTAATACAACATTTATTACACTATATTTATATCAGATCTGATATCATTTGTAAACGTTTACTAGTTATTCTTTTTGATATTCTAAATATGTTTTATGAATTAATAAGTTTAGAATGTTTTTGACCTTCGGGTTATGAGTAAAGCTCACAAAGTATTGATAAATCTAGCTTTGAGGTGTATTCGTTGGTATATTTGGTGTGCCCAATTTTTTAACTTTGTAAATTTATGTGATTTTTGGTTAATTTTTGTGGGTTGTGTGCCCATTTTGAGCCCAATTATTTTAATAAATTTATGGAGGTTTTGATTATGAATAATTTTAGAGAAGTTAATGATGATATTTTAAAAGAATGGTTAAGTTTTAGAGAGGAATCAATTTCTGGTAGACTCACCAAAGAAGATAAAAAACATTATATTTATTTTGATGAGATTGCTACAAACATTTTAAGAAATGTTCCTAAACAGAATCAAAAGTATGTAAAAAATCAATTAAATAGACTTGATAAGAATTTTATAGATTATCTTTGCTATTGGAATGAAAAGTATTATAGGAATGGTTTTGTGGATGGTTCTCAGTTAGTTATGGGATATTTTGATGAATAGTTAATTATATTGTCCAAAGTTTTTTCAAAATTTTGAAAAAACTTTGGGTTTTTATGTACTTTTTTTAAACTTATGAAAAATATATAATGTATTTAATAAAGGATAATTTTAGCACTTTTGGTGTTAAAATAGTTCCTTTAAATTTTTATTTTATTTATATATTATATTTTTTATCATTCAATTATTTGCTTTAAATTAAAGGTTTTCCTAAATCAATATTATTCCAATACTTACTAATCATTATTAATACAAGTTTACTTACTTCAACAAAACTCTTTCCATTAATAATAGTTTGTTTTTTAAAACGTCTATAATTGGTTGAAAGATTAAATTCAATAATTGATTCTTCTTTAGCTTCCATAGTTAAATAGCTCGCTGTATCTGAATAATGTATAAATCTGCAACAAAATTCATATAATTCTTTAAAATTTGGAATATCATTATTAATTCTTTCTATAATAAATGTATCATATAGTTTTTCTTTTTTATTGATTTTATATTCAAATAATCTTTTTCTATTAATAAATATATCTTTATATATCTCTGCAATATCATTTCCATCATTGCATAATAAATATATGCCATAAATAAAAATACAATTATCTATTTGCAGACGCATTAAAGAATTTAATATTAATACATTATTGCTTGTCAATAATCTTTGATATGCATCAATAATTGATAAACTCCTTTGTAAGATAGTATTGATCATTACAGTTTTTGTGTGTAAAGCTTTATCATTCTTTATTATTTTTATCATACTATTTTGGTATTGTATAACTATATTATTTAAATCCTCTAATATTTGTTTTTTACTTTCTTTCATATTACACCTATTTCATTAAATATATTTGTGTTGATTTTACTTTTGGTATATCTTTATCTATCTTTATTCCTACTTTATCTCCCTTTTTCGATTCTTCAACAGCAATCTCGTTTACCATCATGCTTACTATTTTGGCTTTATAATAATTATTGTCTTCTATTATTAATAATTCATCATCTACTTTTATTTTGTCACACTCTAAAGGTATACATATAACATTAATTTTGTCTAATATATTCTCTATTTTTCCAATTTTTTCAAAAGATATAGGAATTGCCTTAAAAATTCCTGGTGTTTCTAAAGCTCTTCTTATACTCTCTTTACTTATTATATTCTCTTGGCACAATCTTATAGCTTTAAATAATTCATAAGTACCTACTAGAGTATACTCATCTCTTATAGCATCTTTTATCTCTTTTGAAGTAAAACCTAATTCTTCCCTTTGGTTTGGTTCAACATTTTTATGATAATTTACAAATACAATTCCATGTATACTTGGAATTTTCAGTTTAGAACAATTCCTAGATTTATATTTTACAATAACATTACAATCATCCTCAATTGCAGGTCCGTTGATTCCCTTTACTTCGGCTATAAAATATTCTTTTTCATTTTTATAAATATGTATATCCTCTTCTTTTTCATCATCTTCTCGTACCTTATCCCAGTCTTCTACTTTTGTATATTCTAGATATTCCAAACATTTTATTATATTTTCTACTAGTTTATCCCCTGTTCCAGTAGAACTTATTATATTATATAAATATTTAATTTCTTCTTGTTTTTCTTTTATTCTTTGGTTAATTTCATCTAACTTTTTTTTATATTCTTCTTCTATACATTCTTTTTCTTTAATAATATCTTTTATTTCTGGTAACATATATTCTTCTTTATCCATCCAGGTATCTTTAACAAAATCTTTAAATATTTCTGGATAAAAGAACGGTAAAATTTCCAATAGTATATTTTCTATTATTAAGCTCTTATTTTCACATTGTGGCAATACAATTAATGTATTTTTTATTTCATTTTTATCTTCAAAAAGTTGAAAATATCCTATTAAATCTCCATATATATTTTCTAACAATTTTGCTGTATTTTTACTTTCATAATTATTAATGTAAAATGTACATCTGCTACATATTTTTCCTTTATAATTTTTGAAAATGTCTTTAAATATTCCTTCTGCAACAATATTAAATTTTTGAGTTTCAAAATGTTTTTCTGAGGGATTTATATTAAATGGTAAGAAATCATAATTAGATATCGTTTCATATTGATTACTATAACGTCTATTTTTCCATGTAGTTATGTCATAACTTTCTTTTATTTCTCTATCTGCAAAAATTATAGTTATACTATCCTTATTTCTTAATTTTCCAAATTCTTCTGCATAGAATTTTGATGTTATATTAATTGGATTAAATTCCTTTTGTCTTTCATGAGTTGTTATATAAGTTCCATCTTCCAAATTTTCTAAATCTTCTAAATTATATTCCTCATTTGTATTTCTTTGTTTCATATCTATTACAATTATATCTTTTTCTATAATATTACCTACTTTATTATTCAAAGCAACTTTTTTATTGCCATGCTGGTCTATTATTTTATACTTTTTTCCAAAAGTTCCTAATTCAATATTAAATCCATTTTCTTTTAATTTATCACTTTCTTCTTTATCACAATCTATCATTAAAATTTCTGGCTTTTTATATGTTACTTCATTTTTTATATTATCTTTTTTATTTGTTATCTCTATTTTATTTCTACCTATAAACATTCTATGTTTCTCCTCTTCATTCAAAAAAAAAGCAAAATAATCCTATAATTTTTAATTACTCTCATACTTTGCTTTTCTTCTGTAAACTTTATTCTAAATATTCTTTTAATCCATCAATTATTTTATACACTTTGGTCATTGGATTTCTTTGTGATGCTTGTCCATCTTTATTTAATTCTTCCATATATTCGCAATTCTTTATTGCTGCATGTAGCCTTTCTTCACTTGTAACTTTTTCAAAAATGTTTGTATCGTTTTTAGAATATTCCCCTAAACCTTTTTTCTGAAATTCTTTACTTAATTCTTGTAATACATTATCTTTTGAAATATATCGGCTTACTTTCTTAAAATGTGATAATAACCACAATTCAAAATTAGGATTAGACCAAGCTACATTATAATCACAAGTTTTAATTGCTTTATCAAATTGTTCATCTGAGTAATCATCTTTATCAAATACAACCCAAACTTGTCCATATCTTTTATTTGAATAGTTTACAAATTTATCTGTATATTTTACTAAAGCTGTGGTATTTTCACCTGTTCCTTTTATTTCAATATTAGGAATTAATACATCAACTTTGCTTCCATACTTTTCATTTATCTTTTTCTTTAATCCATTAAAATAATTTGGTTCAGTTTGCTTCCCTTCACATACAATTAAGTAATTAGCTGGTGCAAGCTTTTTACTTTTTAATCTGTCTTTCCTTGATATATTTTTATTATTCTTCATGTATTATATCAAATTCTTCCAATACTGGAATAGCACCATATCTTCCAGTTAAATAATCTTTATTGTATGTTGCATCATTTCTTACTTTTTTACCTGCATTTTTATCATCTTCTAATATATAATCAGATAATGCATATATTTCTGAAATTCCATCTTTATCTTTTTCTGCAAACCATATTTCATCTCTTCTAAATGTTTCTTTGTTTAAGTTTACCGTATCATGTGTTGAATATATTAACTGTCCATTTCCTATATTAGTCTGACTATTATGGAATAAGTTAATAATATATCTAGTTAATAATGGATGTAATTTTGCATCTAATTCATCAACAAATAATACCATTCCATTTTTTAATGCATCCATAAAGAAATCAAATAAGTGAAACATCTTTCTCGTACCATTAGATTCTAAATAAAATGGTAATGCTTTTAACTCTCCATTTTCTCCCCTGTGAAGAACTTCAATATCTATAATACCATTATTACTTTTAACAGCTTCTAATGAATCTGGAGTAGTTTTTATTCCTTCAATTCCAGAATCAATTGTCTTTATAAATTTTAATAGTTCTTTTTTATAGTTTTCATCACTTAGTATTTTTAATGAAACTCTGTTATTAATAAATCTTTCAAAATTTGGATTACCTAAGTCTAAATACATGCTATTTACAAACCAATCATATACATTGCTAAAATCCTCATTATTTCTATCTATTTTGCTATATATATTTAAGAATAATGTTCTTTCATCTATATTCACTAAATCTGAAATTTTATTAGGTTTCATTGATACATTGTTATTTTCTCTTTCGAAAATAGCATAAAATTTATTTACTCTTTTCTCAAATAACCACTCTGAAATAATTGTATCCTTTAAAACTTCAAAACCATATTTATATATTTTATTATTTTTAGCTAATATTTCTACTTCTAAAGCAATTGGATCATTATTTATCATAAAACTATAAATATTTTCTTCATCTATTGGAGAATTCTTTTTAGAGTCATCACTTACCAATATTCTTTTTTTCATATAGTCAAAAGCCTGTAACACATTAGTTTTTCCACTAGCATTGGCACCATAAATTGCAGATACTTTCAAATATTCACCATTTTCTGTTTTAGCCACATTATATTCATGTTCTTTTAATGATGTTGCTTCCATATCTAAACAATTTTCATTTTTAAAAGATTTAAAATTTTTAAAACTAAATCTTATTAACATATCAAAATCCTCCTTTTCTTTATATATTATATGCTAATTTTAATAAAATATCAATATTTTTGAGATATTTTCTCATTTTATATTGATATTTATTCAGAAATACTATTAAATTAAAATTTTATTAAGCAATATGATAAACTTCTAAAGAAATTTCCTGTAATCATATATGTAAAGTCCAATCTTTTGCTAATGCTTTAGCAAGTGTAATTTTTCCTTTTTCATTAAATCCATCTATTGTTATCTTTTTTGACATGATTTATTGACCAAATATATAATTAAGGATCTCTAATTATAGAAAATAAAAATTATGATGAATTTTACTTTGATTTTTAGCTCAAACAAGAATAAGCAATTTTTAATTTTGCTTCTTTTTGTTCTCAAATTAAACTTTACTCTATTGATTATTATTGTTAAAATAAGTTTAGACCTATACCAAATTTTCTGGATTTAATGGTTTCAATTCGTCTAATACAAAAATGCCATCTTTTCTTACTAAGACATCATCAAACCATATTTCTCCTCCACCATATTCTAATGTTTGAATATTTACTATATCCCAATGAATGCTTGAACGATTACCATTATCGCTTTCTTCTAAACTATCTCCTGGTGTAAAATGAAAACTGCCTTTTATTTTTTCGTCAAACAATGTATCTCCAATTGGTCTTTCTATATAAGGGTTTAATCCTAAAGCAAACTCTCCAATATACCTGCTTCCTTCATCTGTATCTAAAATTTCATTAAGTTCTTTTGTTTTGTTCGATATTGCTTTAACTATTTTTCCGTCTTTAAATTCAAATCTAATATTGTTAAACAATATTCCATTATATCTTGTTTCTGTATTATATGTTATATATCCATTTACACTATTTTTCACTGGCGCAGTTGCAACTTCTCCATCTGGTATATTGAATGTCCCCATATATTTCTCAGCTGGTATTCCCTCTATACTAAATGTTAAATCTGTCCCCTCTCCTATTATATGAACATTTTTAGTTTTATTCATTAACCTGACTAAAGGATCCATTGCTTTTGACATTTTATCATAATCTAATGTACAAACATTAAAGTAAAAATCTTCAAAGTTTTCAGTATTCATATTGCTCATTTGCGCCATTGATGCATTTGGATATCTTAAAATACACCATTTTGTATGTTTTACTCTTTCTTCAAAATGTACAGGCATAGTGTAATATTTATTATACATTTCCATTTTTTCTGTTGGAACTCCATTTAACTCTGCTGTATTTGTACTTGCCCTAACCCCAATATATGCATCCATGTCTTTCATTCTTTGTAAATCATGTTTTGCATAAATTTGCATTTGTTCTTCCGTTCCATTTATAAGTATTTCTCTAATTATTTCATAATCTATAATATTAAAAAAAGGAATAGCACCTATGTTTTCTGCTTGTCTTATCAATTCTTTTCCTAAAGGAATTGCATCCATTCCTATTATCTCTATTAATATTTTCTCACCTTTTTGTAAGTTAATAGAATGTCTTAATAAATTACTAGCTAATTTTTCTATTCTTATATCTCGCATTATTTTCACCTCTTGATAATTATATAACATTTTTTGATTTTTCACCATATTTTTCTAATCCAAATCATTTTGATCAAGCATACCTCCTGTCTAACAACTGTAATACTTTCAGCTATATTTTTATCATCGTTTATTTTAATTTTATATTAGTAAATTATCAATTCTCTTTCTCTAAATCTTCCATCATTTTATCTAAGTCAGTATATGCTTTGCTTAATCCTATTCCATTCTTTGCATCTTCAATGGCTTTTATAGTTTCAGCATTTAATTTTGGTACTTTTATTTCAAATGGAATGCTTTCAGTTAAGATTATTTGCTTTAATAACATATTGATAACATTAGTAAAATCAGTTCCTAAATATTCAAGAATTTCCTCTGCTTGTTCTTTTACTTTATCATCTACATTAACATTTATTGTAGCCATAATATCACCTTCATTATATTTCATATTTATTTTTTCCTAAATTCAACCCTAATTTATCATTTTTGTAATATATCATTTACACTCTTCTTTCTATTTATTTTATGCCAACTTCTCAGCATTCTCATTTATTTCCTCAATATCTTCTCGAATCTCTTTAAATAAATCTACATTGTTCCCAAAAAGCTCATACACTTGTCCAACAGTATTAAAAGGTTGTTCTGTTAGTTTTTCCATTTCTATAGTTCCATTTTTAACAACATAATCAACTAGTAATTTCACAAATTGTATTTGTTTCATATTCAATCTATTTTCATTTATGTATTTGTAAAAAATATCACTTGCAACACTTTTATCAAGTCCGACTATATTTCTTACTGCTTTTATCACATTTGTGTCTCCAAATGTCTCTGCGTATTCTTTATTACTTCCTAATTCTTCGAATAATATTTTTTCTAAATTTTCTTTTTCTAATTCAGTTAATCTTATATTATGTCTTATTTTCCATATAATGCTATTTTCCAAATTACCTGTTAAGAATTTTTCTAGTTTCTTTCTATAATTTGTGAAGTTATTTCCTGTACTTACATATACATATTCTTCATCAATATCATTTAAAGTATCTTCCATATCAATATATACAGGTGATCTATTATATGGATCTATAAATTGTATTAAATCTCTTAATTCTTTTCTAATTTCTTCCACTTTCCAGAAATTAGCTTCTTTCAAGTAATCTGTTTCTGCCACTTTTAAAATCAACTCTTGTTTTTCTTTTACCTGTGGTACTGTTCCTAATTTTTCTAACTCCGATACAGTTTCTTTTATTGCATTTTCACATCTACCAGTTTTTTCTGTTCTAATTCTTTTTACTTGTAATTGATACAATAAATTGTCAAATCTTTTAGCAGATTCATTCTCATCTGATGCTATAAATAATGGAATTAAATTTTCTTTTATATCTGCTAAATCTATTGTAGATATATATACCCAATTTTCTTTTTTAGAAAATTGCTCAATATAATGTACTTTTGCTTTTACTAAAAAACTTTCTTTATTTAGTTTGTTTATTTCTTCAATAAATTCTTGTATCAGTTCTTCTCTATAATTTTTAAATGTTTCATCATTTTGATATTTTAAATTTTGTAATTCTACAATTAAATCTAGCTTATATCCATATATTCTTTCTGTCAAACTTATTTGTGTATTTGCCTCTATTCCTTTTGGATTCTCAGAGAAGAATTCAAAATTTTTACAATAATCAAATATGTAAAATTCTTTTTTATCTTGCCCTACTCCAAATAAATCTTTACAAAGTCTTGTTCCTCTTCCTATCATTTGCCAGAATTTTATTTTAGATTTTACTGGTTTAAAAAATACTAAATTTAATATTTCTGGCACATCAACACCTGTATCTAACATATCAACAGATACAGCTATTTGGGGGAAGTCATCTTTTATACTAAAATGTTCTATTAGGTTTTCGTTATACTTAACCTGATTATCTATTAATTTTGCGAACTCACCTTTATACTCTGGATATAACTCATTAAATATTTCTACTATTCTTTCCGCATGTTTATGATTTCTTGCAAATATAATAGTTTTTCCTAATTTATCTCCACTTTCTACTTTTAGCCCTTTTTCCATTAAAAGTTCTAATAATTTTTTTATAGTATCTCTATTAAATAACCAACTATTGATTGCTGCAGCATCTATTTCTTCTGGAATATTATCTTCATCATCTGCAAAAGTATTTTCATATTCTTCTTTTTCTTCTTCACTTAATTCATTATATTTAATTCCTCTATCCATGAAATCTGTGGTTGTTTTTATAGTATGATAGTCTACTAAATATCCTTCTTTCACTGCTCTTTCATATTCATAAGCAAATGTAGGTACATCATTTTCTATTTCAAAAAATCTATATGTATTTCTATCAACATCATTTCTTGGAGTAGCTGTTAATCCTACTACTAATCCATCAAAATAGTCAAATATTGCTTGATACTTTTTATATATACTTCTATGAGCTTCATCTACTATAATTAAATCAAAATGTCCTGGAGTAAATAATTTATTTCTCGTTTTACTTTTTGTATTATCTATTGCATTAATCATAGTTTGGTATGTTGAAAATACAATTCTTGAATCTTCTGGATTATCTACTGTGCTTAATAAATTACAACAAGACATATTAGGCAGTAACTTTGTAAAATTGTTTTTAGCTTGTTTTACTAAAACTGTTCTATCTGCTAAAAATAATACATTTTTAACCCATTCTTTATCTGATAGCACATCAACTATTGATATAGCTGTTCTTGTTTTTCCTGTTCCTGTAGCCATTACTAATAATGCTTTTCTATGTCCTTCATCAAAAGCTTCACACACGCTTTTGATTGCCTCTAATTGATATTCTCTATTTGTTATTTTGTCATTTACAAATATATGCTCTAAACTTTGTCTACTACCTCTTCTATTTATCAATAGTTGTAATTCATCTTGTGTGTAAAATCCTGCTACTTTTCTTGGTGGATAATTTACATCATCCCACATATATATTTCAAATCCATTTGTGTAATATATAACTGGTCTTTGATGATATTCTTGTTCAATACAATCTGCATATAACTTTGCTTGATTTTGTCCAACTTTTGGATCTACACTTGTTCTTTTTGCTTCGACCACTGCCAATGGTAATCCGTTTTTACCAAATAATACATAATCTGCATATCCTACATTTTGATTATTTGGCATACCTTGTAATTTTAATTCTTTTTGTATGTTTGTTTCAAAATCCCAACCAGCAAGTTTTAATTCTAAATCAATATATTTCTTTCTTGTTTCATATTCAGATATATCTTTAACCTTAAATGCATAATTTTGCTTTTTGTTTTCTCTTGTTTTAGTTAATTTCTTTCTTAACTCTTCATTTTCTTTTCTTGTTTCTTCTAACTTTTTGTTCTTTGCTTCTAATTCTTGATATAGAGTTTCTCTTTCTTTTACTGCTAATACATTTACAGTTTGTTTTGGTAAAATATTTTCGTCAAATTCTTTTTCTTCAAAACTGTCTGAATAACAATATGCTATCCAACAAGTAAAATTATATAAATATCTTAAAGAAAGTATTGCTTCTTCTCTTGATATCTTTTTATTATTATGTACTGCAAAATTTCCTAATTTTATAACATATTCAATTTGCTTTAATAATTTTTCATCTATTATGTTTTTAAATGTTATATCATGTACTAATGCTGATAAATTATCATTGTATGGAATTCTTAAATCGTTATCATTTGCATATATCCATTTTACTGCTAATTCTAATGCTCTTCTACTTAATATACTGCATGTTACTGTGTTTAATCCTATTCCATTTTCTGCCTCACAACATGCTTCTGAAAAATTATTAAATATTTTACTTTGTTTTAAAAAATCAAAATTTGACATATTTTACTCCTTTATTCCCAAAACCTCAAATAAGAAATTAATTTGCTATAATATATTTCATAGAATTTTAATTGTATTTTCTTTTTTATGTCTAAATCATTTATCTTCATTTTAATTAAATCTATTGTTTTTATTTTTTCTCCTGTAAAATCATACTTCATACAAGACATTATCTTATAAGGTACGTATATTATTAACATTTTATTTATATTTTTATTTTTTGATAATTTATATATATTCTGCATAAAAATAGCAAATAGTCTAATTGTTTCTTTGGATGTATACAAAACTACATCATTCATATATAATTTAATTAATTCTGTTTTATCTATCAACTTATGTTTCTTATCGTATACTGATTCTAATGATAAAATAAAATTCTCATATCCATTTTGTGCACATATAGTCCATAATTCTAACAATTCTTTCTGTTTTTCTATCCCTTGTTGTTTAAATTGAGTGGATAATAATTTAGATTTATCATTTTTAGACGTTAATTTGTATGTAATTATTGCAGTTATCCATGCTCCAACTATAACAACTATATTTTTTAATATTTCTCCGTTCATTTTATTCTCCAAAATATTTATTCATTAAACTTTCTTGTAATTCTTCTGTTTCTTTTAAACTTTTTTTCAATATAATTTTCTGTTTATCTATTTGTTTAACTTTTTCTACAAATTCATTTTGTTTACTAATTGAACAATCTAATATTGGTATTTTTTTCATATCTTGTATTTGAAAATCTTTTACTGCATTCCCCTTAGCTTGTCTCTTACAATAACTTTGAATTTCATCTGTTCTTAAATAATATAATAACCAAATAGGATTTATATTTTCTTTTGGTACAATTCTCGCGGCATTTTGAGTTATAGCAAATTTTATTTCACTGTCTATAATAGCACAAAGACCTATTGTTCCTGTCTTTGAAAATAATATTTCATTCTTTTTAGGTTTTGCTTTATCAGATAACTTATTATAATCATCTTCACTTATTTTAGGTGCTTTATCATAATCTATATTTCCAGAGTTTATTTCTCTTGCTGATATTAAATCAATTCCCTTTTCAACAAATTTTGGTCTTATTGTTAAACCATAAGTTATCATTGAAGTATAATAATCTAATTCTTTTATTATAAAATTATTTTTATTATCATAAATATCTCCAAACATATCCACAAACTGAGCTCTAATAAGTTCCTCTAATTCTTCTATTTGTTTTTTTCTTAAATCTATTATTTCTTGAACTTTATCTAATTCTTTGACAATTTTTATTTCTAGTTCTTTTGTATAAATCGAAATTTCCAGTTCTTTTATCATTTTGTGAGTTAATGCAGGCATTGTGGAAGAATTAGCTTTATTTACCAGCACGTTATTTATTTTTTTTGATCTTAAAAAATAATATATGTATTTACTTAGAATATCTTTATTTCCTTTTTTCTTTAAAGCAAATAAATTATTAGCCAATATACCAGCTTTTCCTATTCCTATACTTCCTATATTTCCATATCTAACAACAACAACATCTTCTTCAGTACACATTAATTCTTTACCTGTATATTTAACAAATCTTTCTGGTTCATTTATTTTTGTATAATCCGATATTCTTAAAAATCTTTCATATCCTTCTTTTCTTATATATATTTGTTCATCAACTGGATATTGACTTCCTTGAATCGTATCTACAATATCTCCTAATCTAACCTTCTCCATCACATCATTTCCTCCAACTCTTTTAATTTTTGTTGGATTTCATCTTCCATATCAATCACTCTTTTTAAAATAACTTCTGGCTTTTCGTATTCTTTCTTTTCTACGACTATTTCTTTATATTTATTAATAGATAAATCATAGTCATTTTCTACTATTTCTTCTTTTGTTACAAAGAATGATTTCTCTGTTCTGCTTCTTACTTGTTCTTCTTCTGATTCTCTATTATTAAATCTTTTTATAATGTCTGGAATATCATTTTCTTTTACAGGTTGTCTTTGGTCATCTAAACTAAATCCATCTGCTGTCATATCATAAAACCAAACTTTATCTGTTCCCCCTTGTGTTGTTTTTGTAAATATCATTATTGCTGTTGACACTCCAGCATAAGGTTTAAATACGCCACTTGGCATTGATATAATTGCCTCTAATTTATGATTTTCTATTATTTCTTTTCTAATTGCTTTATGAGCATTTGAACTTCCAAATAATACACCATCTGGTACTATTGAAGCACATCTTCCTCCAATTTTTAATATCCTTAAAAATAATGCTAAGAATAATAATTCTGTTTTTTTAGTTTTAGTAATTGCTAATAAATCTTTTGATGTTCTTTCTGCATCTATTGAACCTTTAAAAGGTGGATTTGCTAAAACTAATGTATATTTTCCATTATCCTCATTATCTTCTGATAGTGAGTCTTTATATGTAATGTTTGGATTTTCTATACCATGCTGCATTAAGTTCATTGCTCCAATTCTAAGCATTGTTCTATCCATATCAAATCCATAAAACATTGTATTATTAAAATGTTCCAATAAATTTTTTTGTAAAAATAAATCTCCTTTATTTTCTCTTAAATATTCCCCTGCTGCAACTAAAAATCCTGCTGTACCACATGCTGGATCTACTATTACATCTTCTGGTGTTGGTTTCATTAATTCTACCATCATTTTTATAATGTGTCTTGGTGTTCTAAATTGTCCATTTACACCTGCTTGGCTTAATTTAGATAACAAATATTCATATACATCACCTTTAGTGTCTTTATCTTTCATTTCTAGCTTGTCCATTGCTGTTACAACTTTTTGTAGCATAATAGGTGTTGGTATTATAAATATTGCATCTTCCATATATTTTGCATAAGCAGATTCTTTGTCTTTTCCTAAATTTTTAATAAAAGGAAATACTTCTTCTTGCATTATCTTAAACATTTTTTCTGCTGGATAATCTTTAAATTTACTCCATCTACAATTTTGATGTTCTTTATCAAATATCCTTTTACTTGTTATTCCTAACATAACATCATTTTTTTCGTGTGCTATTTCTATATCATCTAATCCTTTTATGAATAAAAGGTATGTTATTTGTTCTATTACTGTTAGTGGATTTGTTACTCCACCTTCCCAAAAATTATTCCACATTCTATCTATTATACTTTTTATTGCACTATCCATTTTTTCTTCCTCCTAAACTCTCTCTATATTTATACCATAAAAATACTTTTTTCTCAATGATTCTGTATTATTTTCCTTTTTTCTTTCATTACTATATCAAACAAATCACCTCAACTTTATCCTTCAAAAATCTTCTAGCCTCCTCTATGCAAATCTCATTACAAACAACTATATAGTCAATATTACTATGAATACCACTATCTACCATATAATTAATCCAATCCATAATACTAAAATCAGCAAAAGGCATTGGAAAAATATATGTATATGAATCTTCACCTTTTATGCAATACATTTCATATTTATATCCTTTTACTCTATCAATATTTTCTCCAAATATATTAATTATTCTATTCTTCATATAATCTGTATCACTTATGTTTTTAAAAATATCCCATATTTCTTTTTGATATAAAATTGTATAATTTTCACAATAACTTATATTTATAAATTTTGGATGGTTTAGGATCCATTCATCTTCTATAAATATGATTACACCTCTAAAATTGTTTTTGTTCCTATCTAATTCTTTATCTATATACTTTAGTTCTCTTGGTGTAATTTCTTGATGCAAGAAATAAACTATGTAAGACCTTTTGTAATAATCTTCATCACTTTCTTGCCACAATCTTTTTTCTCTTGACATGACACCTATAAATCTATTGCCTCTTTGTGTAAATGTATTAATATTACACCTCCAACTTGGCTCAAAGAACCATCCAGATAAGTGAACCTTACAAGAAACATCACTAATCCTTTCCATTCTTTTTTTATATGTCTCATCCCTATTTATATTCCTATAACCTAATCCTCTTTCATTCAAATAACTTTTTCCTTTTCTACCTAATACAACTTTTCCATATAATCGTTCAATAATTTCACCTTTTGCTAAGCTTGCTAATCTATTTTTGTAATAATACTCTGACTGATAAAACAACTTAACATTTTCATTTGTGATACTTCCATATTCCCCTAAAAAACCTATAAATTCAATATCTCTATCCCTTAAACATACTCTCTTTTCTTTTACCACTTAAATCACCTCCTGCCTTTTTTATATTTCTACCTATCTTCCAGCTTACATTTTGGCGACAGAAGACACAAGATTAACATCTTGTGCCCCCTGTCGCCCTTACATGCATTTATATGTATTTTCTGATATGTACTCCCTACCTATGTACAATTTTCAGGCATAAAAAGTATTCTTTTTGCCTTATTTTTAGGTGTTGCTATGTTTATTTAAAAGTGTGATTTTCTTAAAGTCCCAAAAGTGTGACTAGTTGGATATTTTGAAATTAATAAATAATCACACTTTTTCAAAATATTCTTTTGGATTTATACTACAAATTTTTTGAATATTTCTTTTTTCTCCAATAAATATTTTTATATAATTTTCTTTGTCATTAATTCCTTCTAACATATAACTTACATATCTAATATTATCATCTGTAATAAGTCCACCATAAACAAATCCATTTAAAATATATCTTAAATCTCTATTATCTATGTCCCAATTATCTCTTGGTACACTTACTTGTATTCTAATAATAACTTCTCTGTTTATAAATAAACCTTTATACTTTTCTCCAATCACTTGGCAAGTATTTTCTAATCTCTTATTATTATATGGTGTCCTTACTGGTGGCAACAATTCGTTTATTCTAATTTTTAAAATTTCATCTGAATAGTTGCTTTCATACTCACTTATTCCATCTTCTTTTCCTGGCAATGGTGAATCTACTATCAATGGTCTTTTTAATTTTATACATTTATATATTGCATTTCTAAATTGTTCTGTTTTGTATAAAACTTGATAAATATTGTGTTCATTTAAATCATCTTTCATATATGTTTTTGCAACATCTAAAAACTCATTTAATCTTTTTCTAAAATTATATTTATCATATGTTTCAATTCTTCTTTCAAACATCTCTACCTCCTTACTTAGCTATTTTTACCATCATTTCTTGTTGGTTTGAAATTGATATTTAGCTAATTGTAAAATTAAAATAAATTACAATAATAAAGCAATAATCTTCAAACCGTTTATAATTTATATTCCATCACTATTAAATAGCTACATTTTTTTCTTTTTTATATTCTATAATCTTTTTTATTTGCATTGTATTCTATAGCACATATTAGATAATCTTGATATTATAGAATTTGGCGTTTCACATACTTTGTTTGGTATGCTTAGTC
>CALXWP010000015.1 GCA_944392455.1 uncultured Clostridia bacterium | reverse complement strand
TATTATGATTACTATCAACCAGAAGCATATATTGCCTCATCTGATACATATATAGAAAAAGATGCTTCAATAAATGATGAAATAGATAAATTACGTCATTCTGCAACAGCAGCTTTATTTGAAACTAGAGATGTTATAATCGTTGCATCTGTATCATGTATATATGGATTAGGTGATCCTATTGATTACGAACATATGATTGTTTCACTAAGACCTGGTATGCAAAAAGAAAGAAACGAAATAATGAAAAAGTTAGTTACTATGCAATATAGTAGAAATGAACTTGATTTTAAAAGAGGTACTTTTAGAGCTAAAGGTGATATATTAGAAATATATCCATCAGATGAAAGTGAAAGTGCTATAAGAGTGGAATTCTGGGGAGATGAAATAGAAAAAATATCTGAAATAAATCCATTAACAGGTAAAGTAATTGCTACTAGAAATCATGTTATGATATTTCCTAATTCACATTATGTAACAACTGCTGATAAGATGGAAAGAGCTATCCGGAACTATTGAAGAAGAACTTAAAGAAAGAGTTAAGTATTTTAAGGATAATGGAAAATTAATTGAAGCTCAAAGAATAGAAGAAAGAACTAACTTTGATATAGAGATGATGAAAGAAACAGGTTTTTGTCAAGGAATAGAAAACTATTCAAGACATATTAGTGGAAGAGCTCCAGGAAGCGCACCATTTACTTTATTTGATTATTTTCCTAAAGACTTTTTACTTTTAATAGATGAATCACATGCAACAATACCACAAGTAAGAGCTATGTATAATGGTGATAGAGCAAGAAAGGAATCTTTAGTTAAATATGGGTTCAGACTACCATCAGCATTTGATAATAGACCACTTAAATTCAATGAATTTGAAGATAGAATAAATCAAGTTGTATTTGTAAGTGCCACACCTGCAGAATATGAAAAAGAACATTCTAAGGATAATGTCGTAGAGCAAATAATTCGTCCTACCGGATTACTTGATCCTAAGATTGAAGTTAAACCTGTTGAAAATCAAATTGATGATTTAATAGAACAAATAAGAGAAAGAGTAGAAAAAAATGAAAGGGTTTTAGTAACAACTTTAACTAAAAAAATGGCAGAAGATTTAACAGCATATCTTGCAGGAATAGATATTAAAGTAAGATATATGCACTCAGATATTAAAGCTTTAGAGAGAATGGAAATTATACGTTCTTTAAGACTTGGAGAATTTGATGTTTTAGTAGGTATTAACCTTTTAAGAGAAGGTCTAGATATACCAGAAGTGTCATTAGTAGCTATACTTGATGCAGATAAAGAAGGATTCCTTCGTTCAGAACGTTCTTTAATACAAACAATTGGACGTGCTGCAAGAAATACTGATGGAAAAGTTATAATGTATGCTGATGAATTAACTGAAAGTATGGAAAAAGCAATTTCAGAAACAAATAGAAGAAGAAAAATTCAGCAAGAATATAATGAGAAAAACGGTATAACACCAAAAACAATACAAAAATCTGTAAGAGAGGCTATTAAAGCAAGTATTATAGAAGAAGTGGAAACAAAATACAATATTGGTAAAGATGAAACAATAGAAGATGTAATAAATAAATTAACAGATGAAATGTTAAAACATGCAGCTAATATGGAATTTGAAAAAGCTGCAGAATTAAGAGATAAAATTAAAGAATTAGAAAATGGTATTTAAACTTTATTAATGAACTTAAGATGGAGAATGTGAGAGTGATAATTAAAGGAGAATTATATAAATGAATAATTACAGCAAAGAAGAATTAAAATATTTAAATATTTTATCTGAAAAGTTTCCTACAATACAAAGCGTATGTACTGAAATTATAAATTTAGAGGCTATATTAAATTTACCAAAGGGAACAGAGCACTTCTTAAGTGATTTACATGGAGAATATGAATCATTTTTACATATTCTAAAAAATGCATCTGGAGCTATAAAAACTAAAATTGATGAGATATTTAAAAACAGTATGACGAGTGAAGAAAGAAGAAAACTTGCAACTTTAATATATTATCCAAAGGAAAAGTTAGAGCTTATAAAAAAAGAAACTAATAATATTAATGAATATTATAGAATTACATTATATAGGTTAATAAAAGTTTGTACAGTAGTTGGATCTAAATATAGTAGATCTAAGGTAAGAAAAGCAATTCCAAAAGAATATCAGTATATTATAGATGAATTATTACATGCAAATCAAAGCAGTTATGATAAAGATATATATTATGATAAGATAATTGACAGTATTATTACACTTGGAAGAGCTGATGCATTTATAATTGCTATTTCTAATTTGATTCAACAATTAGCAGTAGATCATTTACATATAATTGGTGATATATATGATAGAGGGCCAGGACCTCATATAATTATTGATGAACTTATGAAATACCACTCTATTGATATTGAATGGGGAAATCATGATATTATTTGGATGGGTGCAGCAGCAGGTAGTGAAGCTTGTATATTTAATGTTATAAGAATTTGTGCAAGATATAATAATCTAGACATATTAGAAGAAGGATATGGAATTAATATTAGAACAATAACAGAATTTGCAATGGAAGAATATGGGGAAGAAGAGTCTAATATTTTTAAACCTAAAAATGTTGATGAAAAAGATAGTAAATTTGATCAAGCTGTTATGGCTAAAACACAACAAGCAGCAGCTATAATTCAACTTAAATTAGAGGGGCAAATTATAAAAAAACACCCAGAATACTATATGGATGATAGATTATTATTAGATAAAATTAATTATAAGAAAGGAAAAATTACAATTGATGGAAAAGAATATCAATTATTAGAAAATTATTTTCCTACTATTGATCCAGATGATCCATATAAATTAAATGAAAAAGAAGAAGAAGTTGTTAGAAAACTTGTTAAATCTTTTAAAAATAGTGAAAAATTACAAAGACATATTCAATTCCTATATTCTAAAGGAAATATCTATAAAATATATAATGATAATTTACTTATACATGGGTGTGTTCCAATGAGTATGTTTGGAGAGTTTGTTTCTGTTAATGTAAATGGAAGAGAATTAAGAGGTAGAGCATATTTAGATTATGTTGAAAAAAAGGCAAGAGAAGGATATTTTGAACCAGAAGGTTCAGAAAAAAGAGAAAATGGCAAAGATTTTCTATGGTATTTATGGTGTGGTAAAAATTCTCCAATATTTTGTAAAGATAAGATGAAAACTTTTGAAAGATATTATTTAGAAGAAAAAGAAACATGGGAAGAGGTAAAAAACCCATTTTATAACTTTGAAAATGATGAACATATATCAGAAAAAGTATTAAGAGAATTTGATATAGATCCAAATATTGGTCATATTATATGTGGGCATATTCCAGTTAAGTTTAAAGCAGGTGAAAGTCCTATAAAAGCAAATGGTAAATTATTTATAATTGATGGAGGGCTTTCTAAGGCATATCAAAAAACAACAGGAATTGCAGGATACACTCTAAGATATAGCTCATATGGATTAACTTTAGTTGCACACGAACCATTTACATCAAGAGAAAATGCAATTATAAATGAAACAGATTTACATTCTGAAAAACAAATAGTTGAAAAAGTTGAGAGAAAAAGAATTAAAGATACTGATAAAGGTAAAGAATTAATGTCACAAATAGCTGACTTAGAAAGATTATTAGAAGCATATAAGAGTGGCATGATTAGTGAATTTCAAGGAAAAATATCTTAAAAATAGTTAACAATAATATTTTAAGTTAAATAAATATATTTTAGAATAATCGTTGAAATTTTACATAAAATATAGTAAAATATATAAAGATGTTGTTTTAAGGAGGAGATTTTAATGGGAATACTTGATATAACAGATAATTTCACAAATAAAATACAACCTAATGAATTTGAAGCACAAAATGTAGATCAATATATAAATGGTGTTAAAGAACACACACAACCTATTGTAACGTTTGTAAATGAAGGAAAAGACGTAATATATAGAGAACAATTATAGAATATAAAGATAAATAAGCAAAAAATAAAATATTCTAAAAGAAAACAGCCAGTCTGAGGTGACTCATACTGGTTGTTTTTTTTAGCAAAAAAAGTTCCCCGACCGAAGAACGGGCGGGGATTTAAGCATCACTTCCTTAAACTATGCTGTCTTAGACAACAAGATTAGATTACTTGAGGCTGTTTTGTAACTTGTGGGTAAGGCCACTAATGGTTGCAGAAAGCATATAGCGTGCTTCATCACCTTTAGGAGTCTTCCATGAAATGTTACAATAGAATTCACCTTTACGATTTGTAGGTGAAACGGTAGTTACAGTAAAGCCCTGTTTTCTGAGCTTGGAAATCTGTGTTTTCCAGAGCTTCAGCGGAGCTGAGGTTTCACCATCATCGGCATAAACCTCAATCCGATCGAGAATTGTTGTCTTGTCTACCATGAGACTACCTCCTTTTGAATAGAATGATAGATACTTAAGATGTTATAGGCTATGAATCCACAGTCTTTATAAACATCTGTATCAAATATTATATCACAAAAAGTTAATTATGTAAAATATTGTGTATATATTTAATATTTAAAGCTTTAATGGACAAAAATTATAAAAATATAGGGTAAAAAATATATTAATTTTTTATATTAATTTTTTAAAAATATTAAATTATATGGTAAAATATAGTATAGTAATAAATAGTTTGGTATAACACAAAAGATTGGAAGTGAAAACAATGGTTGGAGAAAAGGTAGAATTTTATGGAGAGATATTATCTTTATTAGCTATATCAAAGAAAATAGGAATTTCAAGAGAAACTTTAAATAAATATTATATTAGTACTGGAAACATATATGAAGCTGAAAAAATATGTAGAGAAATATTAGAAAAAAAGCAAGCTTCTTTAATAGATTTTAATGGCGAAAAATTAGCAATACAAACAATAGCAAAAAAAGTAGGAATAAAAGATGCTAAAACTTTAAAGAAATATTATGAACAAACAGGTGATATATATGAGGCCATTAAAAAATGTAATGAGTCTAAAATAGAATATAATGGAGAGTTATTAACTTTAGATGCAATCGCAAAAAAGGAAGGCTTAAAAAGAGATACTTTAGAAAAATACTATAATGAAATTGGAGATATAAATGAAGCTGTAAGAATATGCTTAGAAAATAAAAAGAAAAGAGAAGATACTAAAGTTATATATTATGGCGAAAAAAGAACAATAACATCTATTGCTAAAGAATTAAAAATTGATAAAAGTACATTGAAAAAATATTATGAGCAAACAGGTGATATTGAGCAGGCAATTGCATTGTATAATAAAAATAAACAAGATGCTGAAGAATCTAAAATAGAATATAAAGGAGAACGCAAATTTCTAAAAACAATTTCTAGAGAAGAAGATGTAGCTGAAACAACTCTAACAAGATATTTTCAAAAATATGGAAATATAGATAAGGCTGTATTTATGGCAAAAATCCAAAGACAAAAAAGTAGAAGTGTAAAATTACAAAAAGGAAAAGTGAACTTATATGATTTATCTGTTATTTTAGGAATAAAGTATTCTGAACTTATAAATTCTTTAAATAGTGGCATGACTATAGAAGAAATAAAAGCACAAAATCAAAATAAAGATAAAAGAATGAAATTAAAACAAGAATATACTAAATTATCAAATGGGCAAACATTATTAGAATATTGCGTTGATAATGGCTTAAATTACTCTTTTATATATAGAGCTATTAATACTTATGGAAAAACATTAGAAGAAGCTGTAGAAGAGTATAGAAATAATGGTTCTAATATTCCAAATAATTGGATTTTTAAAAAGTATGGAGTTATTTTAAGACATTTAATGACCAGTAATGGTATAAATATACAAAGAGTTGTATATTATATGAGAAAAGAGCAAATATCAATGAATGAAGCTATAGAAAAATATATAATTAGGAAAAATGCTCAAGATAAAAAATTAGATGCTGACTGGATGCAAGAACTTTATGGAGTATTAACTGATGAAAATATGGCTGATAAATATGAGGAATTCAAAAAGACCTTTTTTGTATATCAAGAAGAGGAAGAGTGTATAACAAAAAGTCATAGTGAAATACAAGCTGTAGAAAGAAAATTTTTATTATTTGAAATTGCTGAAGTAATAAGGGATAATGTATTTTCACAAGATGAACTACCAGAATTATTGCAAGTCTATGAAATAAAACCAGATGAAATAGAAACAATTTTCCTAGATTTATATAGTAAATTCGATGATGGAATAATGCTCGGAGATAATCAGCCAGAAGCACAAAGAAGAAATGTATTAAATGATATAACAAGAAAATGGTATTATTTAGGAACAGATGATAGAAAAAGAATATTATCAGAAAATAATGTTAATGATGTTGAAAGAAAAATGATAATTGATATATCTAGTAAAATAATTAAATATAAAGGTATGATTAAAACAAACGAAAAAGAAAAATCACTTAAAAAAAGTCCAGCTTTAGAATAATCTATATTAGTACAACTGAAGAGATGGAAACTCGTAAAAAAGCTTTCGAAAGAAAAAAGGCAGATCTCAATAAGATATGCGATGTATGTCGGAAGAGATCCGGAATGCCTACAATAGACCATTGCAACTATGGTTGTACAACTGGGCGTAAGCTCAGAATGCTCGAAGCAGAGTATTCTGACGTGACTGGTTGGAGTCATGACTTATGGGGAAAGTAAAGCTGAAAGCTTAAATGCTATTCAAAAATCTAAACATCATATGTGTTCTTATAAGAATGTGATGCCGTATTAGCGGATTGGCTGGGAGTAATTCCAGCCTTTCTTCATTTTTATCAATACAAACTCTTGTTTTTTATTCTTCTATATAGTATAATATTAATGCTTAAAAGAAAAAATATAGGGGGCATTTTTTTATGAATGATAAGATAATTATAAAAGGTGCAAAAGAACATAATTTAAAAAATATAAATATAGAAATACCAAGAGATAAATTAGTTGTTATAACAGGTCTTTCTGGATCTGGAAAATCTTCTCTTGCTTTTGATACATTATATGCTGAAGGACAAAGAAGATATGTAGAAAGCTTATCAGCATATGCAAGACAATTTTTAGGTTTAATGGAAAAACCAGATGTTGAATCAATAGATGGTTTATCACCAGCTATTTCAATTGATCAAAAAACAACATCAAAAAATCCAAGATCAACTGTTGGAACTGTTACAGAAATTTATGATTATATTCGTTTGCTATACGCAAGAATAGGTGTGCCATATTGCCCAAAATGTGGTAAAAAGATTGAAAAGCAAACTATAGATCAAATAATAGATTCAATATTAGAACTTGAAGAAGGAACAAAAATTCAAGTATTAGCTCCTGTAATAAGAGGAAGAAAAGGTGAATTTGTTAAACTTTTAGAAGACTTTCAAAAAGAAGGATTTGTAAGAGCAAGAATTGATGGGGAAACTGGTGAACTTTCAGATGATATACAAATAGATAGAAAAAAGAAACATAATGTTGAAATAATAGTTGATAGATTAATTATCAAAAATGATATAAGAAGTAGATTAACAGAATCAGTTGAGATTGCTTTAAAACATGCAAATAATATAGTAATAATAGATGATTCTACACATAAAAAAGAAATGCTATTTAGTCAAAATTATGCATGTCCTGATTGTGGTATAAGTTTTGAAGAATTGACACCTAGAATGTTTTCATTTAATAATCCATTTGGAGCTTGTCCAAGTTGTACAGGTATTGGGTATTTAATGAAAATGGATGAAGATTTAATAATACCAGATAAAAATAAGACTCTTTATGATGGGGTAAAAGCATTTGGATCTAGTGTAATGAAACGTGGAGATACAATGGCAAAAATGTATTTCGAAAGTATTGCTAGACATTATGGGGTTGAAATTAAAGGTATACCTATAAAAAAATTACCTAAAGACTTTTTAGATAAGATTTTGTATGGTACAGGGGATGAAGAAATAGATTTTGAATATACATCAGCTGCTGGAACTAGAAGATTTACAGCTCCATTTGAAGGAGTTATACCTACTTTGGAGAGACGTCATAATGAAACAAAATCGCAAGGTATGAGAACTTTTTATGAGATGTATATGAGTGATTCACCATGTCCAGAATGTCATGGCGCAAGGCTAAAAAAAGAAAGTTTATCTGTTAAAGTTGGAGATAAGAATATAAACGATCTTACAGATATGCCAATAAATAAAATAAAAGACTATTTAAATTCACTAGAGTTAAGCAATAAAAACAGAATGATAGCAGACCAAATTTTTAAAGAATTAAATAAAAGATTGCAGTTTTTAATTGATGTCGGACTTGAGTATTTAACACTTTCAAGAAGTGCAGGAACATTATCAGGAGGAGAAGCACAACGTATACGCTTAGCAACACAAATTGGTTCTGGACTTACAGGGGTATTATATATATTAGATGAACCAAGTATAGGACTTCATCAAAGAGATAATGACAGATTACTGGCTACATTGAAACATTTAAGAGACTTAGGAAATACAGTATTAGTTGTTGAACATGATGAAGATACAATGTATGCTGCTGATCAAATAATTGATATTGGACCAGGGGCAGGTGTACATGGTGGAAAAGTTATGGCACAAGGAACTGCTGAAGAAGTAAAACTTGTTCCCGATTCTATAACAGGACAATATTTAAGTGGTAGAAAACAAATTCCAGTTCCTAAGAAGAGAAGAAAATCAAATGGTAAATCAATAGAAGTTAAAGGAGCTACAGAACATAATTTGAAAAATATTAATGTAAAATTTCCTCTTGGGCAATTTATTTGTGTAACAGGTGTGTCTGGTTCTGGAAAAAGTACATTAGTTAATGAAATATTATATAAAACAATTGCAAGAGATTTAAATGGTTCAAATGAAAAACCAGGAAAATGCAAAGAAGTTAAGGGATTAGAAAATATTGATAAAATAATTAATATAGATCAATCACCAATAGGAAGAACACCTCGTTCAAATCCTGCGACATATACAGGGGTATTTGATTTTATCCGTGATTTATTTGCAGGAACTAATGAAGCTAAATTACGAGGATATGATAAAGGAAGATTTAGTTTTAATGTAACAGGTGGTAGATGTGAAGCTTGTAATGGTGATGGAATAATAAAAATAGAAATGCACTTTTTACCTGATATTTATGTACCATGTGAAGTATGTAAAGGAAAAAGATATAATAAAGAAACATTAGAAGTAAAATATAAAGGAAAAACAATATCTGATGTACTTGATATGACTGTTGAAGAAGCTCTAGAATTCTTTAAGAATTTACCAAGAATAAAAAACAAAATACAAACACTATATGATGTAGGGCTAGGATATATAAAACTTGGACAACCTTCTACAACACTATCAGGAGGAGAAGCACAACGTATAAAACTTGCAACAGAGCTTTCTAAAAAAGCGACAGGAAAAACATTATATATATTAGATGAACCAACTACTGGACTTCATATAGCTGATGTTCATAGATTGATTGATATATTACAAAGATTAGTTGATACAGGAAATAGTATTATTGTAATTGAACATAATCTAGATTTAATAAAAACAGCTGATTATATTATAGATTTAGGTCCAGAAGGAGGAGATGGAGGAGGAGAAATAGTTGCAGTTGGCTCTCCTGAACAAATAACCAAGAATGATAGAAGTTATACAGGAAAATTTTTAAAGAAATATTTAGAAAGGTAGAATAAATTGGAAATAAATAAGCTTGATGATTTTATAACACAAATGCCAAAAGAATTACCTAATATAATAATGAAAGTAAGACATTTATATTTGGAATTAGGAAAAAGAAGTTTTTACGATCGTGAATATGAACATTTGATGTTTGGAGAAGAAGAAGATATGTCTATTTATTCAAATAAACCATATAGCAATCCAAACATAATTATATGTACAACATTAAATAAACAATTTTTAGAATTATTAAATAAAGCAGGAATAGATGCTGAAATAATACATGATGGAAGACATAGTTATTTAATATTTAGAGATGAAAATGGAATAGAACATGTTACAGATTTAACTAGAGACTTAAAAAATATTCAATTTCATTGTAGTACATCATATTTTGCAAGAGGAACAATTTCGACTAGCGATCTTAGAAATATTGATCTTAGATTAGGATATATAGACGATAAAGGTTACTCAAATGATTATTGGAATTTATTACGTACTAGATTAAAAAATAGCAATTTATCTTCAAAGCAAAAATTAGAATTAACTTTAAATGCAATGCAAGAGTTTGGAGATTTGTCAAAATTAGGTGAGTCAGAGCTTTTTAGCTTATATGAAAAATTTACTTTATATTGTATTGAAGAAAAACAAGATAGGGTATTCTATACAGTTAAAATGTCAGGAAGACCTGAAGATTATTATATTAGATTAATTGCAGATGGAAGAAAAACAGAGTATAAATTGAACAGAAAAACATTGCAGTTTGAGCAGAGTAGAGAAATTGAATTGAACAATGGACCTTCATTAGAATAAAATAAATTAATAATTTTATAAAAATAATATAAAAAGAGTATTTATGTGCTTAATTATTTATGATTTAGCTAAAATACTCTTTTTAATTTAACATTTTTTATGATTTCTTTGTCAAATATTGTCAAATAATTTTTTCTTTGATATAATTGAGTTGCTTGAGAATATTTTATATAATTTTGAATATATTATAAATATTCGAATAAAACTAGGGATTAAATAAAATTAGGAGGTACATAAAGATGAAAAAAACTACAAAACATGGAAATGATAGGAAAGAGAAAAAAGTAAGAAAAATAGACAAATTTAAATTGTTTAGCTCTATAGTAAAACTTTTATTAATTATTAACATCTGTGTAATTATATTTTTTAAATTTTTCTCAAATGGAATTACACATTCTGCAACACCAACTATCTGGTTTTATATTGCAATAGTGATAAATATTATAGCAATAATATTACTATTTAATAAAAACATTTTAAAGAAAAAATTATTATATTTTGCAATTTTAATAGTATACATTGTTTTAATGGTAGTACTTCCAGTATACAAAGTTGAAGGACAAGAGAATGTAGTAGATGAGTCTAGAACGACACATACTAATTTTGTAGGAGTAAATTATACTATAACTTATGAAGATGTTGTAAATTATACTGATTATCATAATTTTTATGGTTTAAAAATAAAAAGAAATACTAATTAATATAGATGTAATTTAAATAAAATATAAAAATTTTAATGAGAAATTCTAATAAAAAAGTAGAATTTCTCATTTTTTAATATTGTTAATTATTAAAATAAAGTTAAATAATTTACATATTCATTATTTATTGATTTCTAAGAATTGTTTGATGTCTTGTCATTATTTTTACTATTTCCTTTTTTACCATTCTTTTTCTTAGTATTTTCTGACATATTGAAGCACCTCCATTCTTAATAAAATTATGTACAAAAAAATAAATAATATACTTAAAAAATAATTCAAAAGTTTGTATTTTTTTTAGTTTGTGATATAATCTTGAAATATAATGAATAAAGAGGTGTAATATGAAAAATATAGTTATAGGAATTGAAGGACTTGTTGGAAGTGGAAAAACATCAATTTGTAGAGAATTGCTAAAATATATTCCAAATAGCATGATATTACATGGAGGAAATTTATATAGAGGAATTATATATGCATTGATGCAAAATGCAAAAGAAATTGATATAAATAATTTAAAAGAAAATATACAAAATATAGATATAAAAGAATTAATGGATAAATTAAAAGTAAAATTTCAACTAGAAAATAGAGAATCAGTTATTTATGTAAATAGCAAAAAAATTGATGAAGAAAAATTACAATCAAAAGAAGCTTCTCTTGCAGTATCAATTGCTGGTTCTAATGCAGATAATTCACATTTATATGTTTTTGCAAGAAACCTAATTAATATGTATAAAGAAAAATTTAATGTGATTGTTTCTGGCAGGGATTTAATGAAAATATATCCTGATTTAGATTATCATTTATTTATAACTGCTGATCTAGATGAAAGAGTAAAGAGAAAAATGATACAATATGGCGAAAAAGCAAATGAAAAAGAGATAAGGGAGAATATAGAGAAAAGAGATAAGCTTCAAAAACAAGCTGGATATTACAATAAATACGATAATACTATAGAAATTGATGTTACAAATTGTAAAAATATTGAGGAGTCAACAAAAAAAGTATTAGAGCATATTAAATATTAGTATTAAACTTACAATAGAAATAAAAAGGAGATAGTGTTATGGAAAACAATAAATTAAAAGCTTTTGAAAACAATATAAAAGGAAAAAGAGTTGCAGTTATTGGTCTTGGAGTCAGTAATACTCCTTTAATAGATTATTTATATAATTTAATGGCAAAAGTAACAGTTTTTGATGAAAGAGATTTAGAAAAATTAGATGAGAAAATAGTAGAAAAAATTCATTCATATAATTTTGATTTAGTTACAGGAAAAAATGCATTACATTTTTTAAGAGGATTTAATATAATATTTAGATCTCCAAGTTGCCTTCCAACCACATTACAATTACAATCTGAACAGAAAAGAGGAGCAATTGTAACATCTGAAATTGAGATGCTTATGAATACATGTCCTTGTAAGATAATAGGTGTTACTGGAAGTGATGGAAAAACAACTACAACAACACTTATTTATGAGATTTTAAAAGAGGGAGGATATAATTGTCATTTAGGCGGAAATATCGGAAAACCGCTATTTACAGAAGTTAAAGATTTTAAAGAAGATGATATAACTATATTAGAGCTTAGTAGCTTTCAATTAATGGGAATGGAAATAAGTCCTGATATTTCAGTTATAACAAATATATCTCCAAATCATCTAGATAAGCACAGTTCATATGAAGAATATATAGAAGCTAAAAAGAACATTTTTGCTTTTCAAGATGAGAATGGTAAGATAGTATTAAACTATGATAATGATATTACAAGAGATTTAGCAAAAGAAGCTGATGGAAAAGTAGAATTCTTTAGTAGCAAAGAAAAACTTAATGATGGTGTTATTTATGATAATAATACAATTAAGATCTGTAAAGATGGTGTGAGAAGACATATATTAGATACTAAAAATATTCATTTAAGAGGAGTACATAATTATGAAAATATATGTGCAGCAATTGCTGCAACATCAGATTTAGTAGATGTCGATACACAAATAAGAGCAATAAAAAAATTTACTGGAGTTGAACATAGATTAGAATTTGTAAGAGAATTAGATGGTGTAAAATGGTATAATGATTCAATAGGAACAAGTCCATCAAGAACAATTGCAGGATTAAATTCATTTGATGAAAAAATAGTTTTAATAGCTGGTGGTTATGATAAGAACTTAGATTATGAACCTATGGCTAAACCAATACTTGAAAAAGTTTCAAAACTTATATTAATGGGAAAAACAGCCAAAAAAATATATGATGCAGTAATAAAAGAAATAGCAGGTACAGATATTGTATTTCCAATGTATAAATGTAATTCTTTAGAAGAAGCAGTAAATAGAGCTAGAAAAGTTGCAAAAGAAGGAGAAATAGTACTATTTTCTCCAGCAAGTGCAAGTTTTGATATGTTTAAGAATTTTGCTGAAAGAGGAGAAATTTTTAAAGAATATGTAAATGATTTGAAATAATATAAAATTGTTTTTATAGATTCACATTTTTATTGATAATTAAATATTATATACAAAACTAAAGGAGGTATAATATGTATTATCAAAATTATGAGGATTATATAAGAAATATATTAGGATATCCAATTATGACAACAAATAATCAATATGCAGGAAATACTAATTCAGTTACATATAATGACTATATAACAAATAGACCAATATATAGCCAAGATATTTTAAATCTATATCCAGAAATATACAAAATATTAAATCCTATGGTATGTAAAATTTGTGAATCAAATACTAAACCTATTACAAGAGAATTATTAGATCAAATGACTGATGAAATATATTTAAATATAGAAAGTGATAATTTAAATTCTGATTTAGACACTGTTAATATAAGAGTAAATATTCAGAAAGAAAATAGTGAGAATAGCAATAAAAGTAAAATTAATGCTGTAAATAATACAACTTCTAATAGAAGAAAACAGTTAGAGAATTCTGTAGAAAAAAATAAAGAAAAGAATAAAGAAAAGAATAAAGAAGAAAATAGAGAAACGGGTCAAAGAGAAATTGAAACCAGACAAAACAGACGTCCTAGAAACCCTATACTAAGGGATTTAATTAGAATATTAATATTGAATCAATTATTATATGGAAATCCAAGACCAAGACCAAGGCCTAGACCATATTATCTAGATAATTCATTTAATCAAATGCAGCCGCAAATGCCTCGTGATAACAGATATTATAATAATTTTTTAAATTAAAAATTGGTAAATTTTTCTAAGATATGTAATTATAAATTGCATATCTTTATTTTTTTTACAAATAATAATATTGAAAATGTTAAATAATTAAATTTATTAAAAGTTAAATATTTAACATTTTAAAATTTATAAACTTTAAATTTTAAGCGGAGGTTTGTATGAAAGTTAAAGATTGTATGTGTAATGAAGTGGTTTATGTTAGACCTGACTGTGATGCTAAAGAGTGTGCTAAATTGATGAACGAAAATCATATTGGATGTATTCCAGTTTGCGATAATACTAATAGAGTAGTTGGAATAGTTACTGATAGAGATATATTATTAAGAACTGTAGGATGTGGAAAAGAAATTAATAATACAAAAATAAGTGATATAATGACATGTAATGTTACTAGTTGCACACCTGGAACTGATCTAAAAGAAGCTGAAAAATTAATGAAGGAGAACCAAATAAGAAGAATACCTGTAATGGAAAACAATAAGGTTATAGGAATATTGACTTTAGGCGACTTAGCAACAAAAAGAGGAGTGGATGGAGAAGAAGTTTATACAACTTTAGAAGATATATGTAAATGTACTGGTAAGAATGCAGAGTAGTCTAAATTTTTAAGTTAATAAGTAAAATAGAAGGTTAGTTTGATTTTTTCTAATCTTCTATTTTTTTGATTAAATTTTTGTAAAAAATAAAATTAAAAAATCAAATGAATAAAATAAAAAATATATACATAAAATAAAAATAGGACAAGAATAAAAATAAAGGAAGTAATACATATGGTTATAGATATGAATTATTGGAATAAAGTTATAAAAAATATAATTATATTAGCTGTAAGTATATTAATTGTATATTTGTTTTTTAAACTTGCAGTTTTTTATATTCCTTTTTTAATTGCTTTTGCTATATCACTAGTTATCGAGCCAATTATAAAATTTATAATGAAAAAAACAAAGCTCTCTAGAAAAGTAAGCTCTATTTTTGTATTTATAATTGCCATTGCCATTATAGTAGGTATTTTAATATGGGGTATTACTACATTTATAGCAGAGACTACTAATTTATTAGAGAATATTAATATATATATAGATGGCATATATAAAATATTTAAAAATATTACTAGTAGCATAGATTTAAGTAAAGTTAATATTCCTAGTGATGTTATGAATATTATACAAGAATCAGGAATGCAATTTTTATCTACAATAACTGATATAGTAAGAAATATTTTAGTTAAAATAATAGAATTTATAACATCTATTCCAACTCTTGGTATTTATGCTGGAATAACTCTAATTTCACTTTATTTTATGTGTGTTGATAAGATTTATATGATAGATCAGTTAGAACATCACTTACCAGAAACGTGGGTAAAGAGAATAGGAGTTCATTTAAGAGAAATAATAAAATCTTTAGGAGGATATTTAAAAGCTGAACTTATATTAGTGGGTATATCTTTCTTAATTTCTTTAGTTCGGATTATATATATTATATTTTTTAGATTATAATATAGAATTCCCTTTAATAATTGCTTTGGTTATAGCTTTTGTTGATGCACTTCCTATATTTGGTTCAGGTACTATTATGATACCTTGGGCTGGTTTTCTAGCTTTTACAGGAGATATAAAGCTTGCAATTGCAATATTTATTTTATGGTGTATTATGAGTATAGTAAGACAATTAGTTGAACCTAAAATTATTAGTGGACAAATTGGAATACACCCAATTTTTACTTTAATTGCAATGTACACAGGATATAAATTTATAGGAATATGGGGATTATTACTAGGACCAATAATTCTAATAATATTAAAAAATATTTATGGAACAATTATAGATAAAGGTGTTGTTAAATCAATCTTAGAGAGATAGTTAAAGTGAATAATTTTTATTAAATTTATTAAAATTAGATAGTAAAGCGAAAATCATAAAATATATTCATGATTATTTGCGTTACTATCTTTTATTAATATTTTTTTATTATATTTATCTTACAGAACTGTAGAAGTAACAACAAAGCTATCATCTGGAGGATATACATATTCATCAGATGGTTCTTCGACTTGATTTATATTTTCTATTTCTATTATTGGCATTTCACCATAATAGTCTCCTTTAGTAATTGTTCCTTCAATTTCAACCCATGTATAATCTTCAAAATTACTAGCAATAGTTGAATGACATAAAAATCCAACAACTACTGTTTGAAAATCAGATGTTACAACCATATCTCTTGCTAGAACAAACTGCTCATTTGTAAAATCATAAAGTCTATATACATATCCAGTAAATTTAATTTTTTGTCCTACATATTTATCAATATTATTATATACATTTTGTAATACATTAGTATAATTTTGAGTATTTAACTCATAAACAGTGTTTTCATTTATATAATTATCATTTGTTTGAAAAAAATTATTAAATATTAATTTGTAGCAAATTATAAATGTAATAATTAAAACAATTATACAAAGTATAGCCATTAATATTTTACTAAATTTATTTCCATTAATTTTTAAATTAAAAATAAACATATTATTTAACTCCTTAAAATATATTTAAAGTATTAATACGATTTTATATATTTTTATGAATTAAAAAATTAAATTATGATATTAAATATGATACTAGCAAATACAAAATTAATAAAAAACACAATAAAATATTGAGAAAAAAGATAAAATATTTAGAAAAATAAATAAACAATGAATAAAACCAAAGAAAAACACATAATTTTAAATATAGAAAATTAATTTGTAAATTGATTGACAAAAATAGATATTTGATATATAAAATATTTATAAAATAATAGAAGGAGGATTATATTAATGGAAAATAATGAAAATAACGAAAACAATGTTAACAACACAGAAAATTTAAATCAAGAACCTGAAAAAGTAGAAGTAAATCAAGATGCTAATACTACTGAAGTTAAAGAAGAAGTTAAAAAAGAGGTTAGAGAAGAAGTTAACCAAGGTCCTGTAAAAGAACCTAAAAAAAGTAATACAGGATTAATAGTAACAATAGTTATATTAGCTGTTGTAGTTGTAATTCTTTTATGTGTTGGATTATTCCTTTGGGCAAGAAGTTCACTAAGTTCATTTGTTGGAGATAGTGTAAATGAAGTGACTTCTATAATAGAAGATGGTGAAAATACTCTTGAGGGTGCAGGAAGCATATTAAATACTGTTGAAAGTAATGTGGCAAATGATATTTTTGGTGTTCTTTCAAACACAGTAGATAATGGTAATGCAACTGTTTCATCTAGTTCAAATGCTAGAACATCAACATTAGAAAATCCTTTACAATTAGGAGAATGGGGGATAGCTTCAAAATATAATACAAATACAAGTTCAGACCAAAATGTTAATGTTAGAGTTTCTAATATTATAAGAGGAGAAGAAGCTAAAAAAATGGCTCAAGAATATATGAATAGTGATTATAGTATATATAAATATGAAGAGCCAGAAGCTTACCAAGAATGGGTTGTTATAGAATATGATGTCGATTTTGCAGATACATATGTACCAGGCGAATTAGGAGCAAGTCCTAATGTTAATGGTGATGTAACTGGACCTGACGGATCATCTGTAAAATATAATGGAATTACATATATTAATTCAGTAATTGAAATTGGATCAAGAGATTATATTCAAACAAAAACTGGTTCAGGAAAATTATTAACACAACTTCCTGTAGGTTGTACAGATTATATAATTGAATTTGGAACATATGATGGAACAAAAGCATATTTTAAAGGACAATAATATATTAACTAAAAATGTAAAAATTAAATAAAAGAGGCCTAGCCTCTTTTATTTTTATGAAAAATAGGTTGCGGTTTTGTGAAAAAAGTGATATAGTAACATAGTATAATTTAAACATTAGGAAGGAAGTAAAATAATGGGTTTATTTAAAACATACAGTGAAAAAGAAGTAAAAAGAGTTGGACCATTAGTAAAGAAGATTAATGAATTAGAACCAGATATGCAAAAATTATCTGATAATGAATTAAGAGGAAAAACAGATGAGTTTAAAAACAGATTAGATAAAGGAGAAACTTTAGATGATTTACTACCTGAAGCATTTGCAGTAGTTAGGGAAGCTGCAAAAAGAGTTTTGGGCATGAGACATTTTGATGTTCAATTAATTGGTGGAATTATACTTCATCAAGGTAGAATTGCCGAAATGAAAACAGGTGAAGGTAAAACATTAGTTGCAACACTTCCAGTATATTTAAATGCATTAACTGGAAAAGGTGTTCATGTAATTACTGTAAATGATTACCTAGCAAAAAGAGATAGTGAATGGATGGGTAAAGTATATAAATTCTTAGGTCTTACTGTTGGACTTTCAATAGCAGGAATGAATCCACAAGAAAAGCAAAAGGCTTACGCATGTGATGTAACATATGGTACAAATAATGAATTTGGATTTGATTATCTAAGAGATAATATGGTTATATATAAAGATCAATTAGTTCAAAGAGGTCTAAATTATGCAATAGTGGATGAGATCGATAGTATTTTAATTGACGAAGCTCGTACACCTCTTATAATTTCTGGTAGGGGAACACAATCATCTGATCTATATAAAAAGGCTGATAGATTCGTAAGAAAATTAACACCTAAAGTTATTGTTGAAGAAGATGTAAAAAACTTTGAACAAGCAGAAGATAATGAAAAATATGACTATATAGTAGATTTAAAAGCAAAATCTGCATCATTAACACAAAAAGGTATAAAAAAAGCTGAAGAAGAATTTGGTCTTTCAAATTTTAATGATATAGAAAATTCAGAATTAGTACATAATGTAAATCAAGCATTACGTGCTTATGGAATAATGAAAAAAGATATAGACTATATCGTAAAAGATGGTGAAGTTTTAATAGTTGATGAATTTACAGGACGTATTATGTATGGTAGAAGATATAATAATGGACTTCATCAGGCTATTGAAGCAAAAGAAAATGTAAAAATTGCTGATGAATCAAAAACACTTGCTACAATTACATTCCAAAACTATTTTAGAATGTATGATAAATTATCAGGTATGACTGGTACAGCTATGACAGAGGAAGATGAATTCCAAGAAATATATAAGTTAGATGTTGTTGAAATACCAACAAATAAACCTATGATAAGAGTAGATCATTCTGATATAATATATAAAAATGAAGATGCTAAGTTTAGAGCTGTTATAGCTGATATTAAAGAAAGTCATGAAAAAGGTCAACCAGTTTTAGTTGGTACAGTTTCAATTGAAAAATCAGAGAAATTGAGCAAACTACTTTCTAGAGAAGGTATTAAGCATGAAGTATTAAATGCTAAATATCATGAAAAAGAAGCAGCAATTATTGCACAAGCTGGTAAATATGGAGCTGTAACTATTGCTACTAATATGGCTGGTCGTGGTACTGATATTATGCTTGGTGGAAATAGTGAATTCTTAGCAAAACAAGAAATGAAGAAACTAAAGTATTCACCTGAATTAATAGAACAATCAACAGCATTTAATGAAACAGATAACCAAGAAATATTAAATGCTAGAAAGAAATATAAGGAATTAGAAGAAAAATATAATAAAGAAATAAAGGAAGAAAAAGAAAAAGTAATTTCTGCTGGTGGGCTAAAAATAATTGGTACAGAAAGACACGAATCAAGAAGAATTGATAACCAGCTAAGAGGACGTAGTGGTCGTCAAGGTGATCCTGGAGAATCAAGATTCTATATAGGTTTAAATGATGATTTAATGAAAATATTTGGTGGAGATATGATTACAAAAGTATACAATACTCTTGGTGCTGATGAGAATATGCCAATTCAATCAAAAATGATTTCTAAGGCTGTTGAAAATGCTCAAAAGAAAGTAGAAGGTCGTAACTTCACTATAAGAAAAAATGTTCTTCAATATGACGATGTAATGAATACTCAAAGAGAAACAATCTATGCTGAGAGAAAACAAGTACTAGATGGTAAAGATTTAAAAGAAAATGTTTTAACAATGATGGATAATGTTATAGAAGGAATTGTTAATTCATATAATTCTGATGAAGGAATTAATAAAGAAGCATTATCTCAAGATTTAGTAACAACTCTTGGTATTAAAGATATAGAAGCGTTAAATGATAAGAAAGCAAATGCAACAAAAATAATAGATGAGGTAAAAGAGAAAACTCATAATAAATATGAAGAAAAAGAAAAAGAGTTTGGCGAAAAAATGCTAAGAGAACTTGAAAGAGTTGTAATGCTAAAAATAGTTGATGAAAGATGGATGGACCATATTGATAACATGGATGAATTAAAAGATGGTATTGGACTTCGTGCATATGGTCAAAGAGATCCAGTTGTTCAATATAGAATAGAAGGTTATGATATGTTTGAACAAATGATATCTGATATACAAGTAAATGTTGTAAAAATTCTTTTAAATGCTAGAAAAAGGGAGGGATCACCAGTAAGACAAGAGTCTGTAAAAATCACAGGAGAAGGACTAGATTCTACTAATATATCTTTAAAAGGTTCTGCTCCTACAAGTGAGAAATCTCATATACCTATTGTTAATAAAGAACCTAAAATAGGTAGAAACGATCCTTGTCCATGTGGTTCGGGAAAGAAATATAAGAACTGTTGTGGCAAAAACAAATAAAAATTTTAAAATAAAAGAAGTATTACATAATTTAATATGTGATACTTCTTTTTAAAATTAAACTGATTAGTAATAAGATTTTAATAAAATATCTATTAATAATAGATTTAAGAAATATTAAAAAAACATAAATTTTAATTGCATGGTAAAATTATTAAATATATAATATAGATATATTTAATAATAAAAGATATGGATATAATTTTATAAATAGACAATGCAAAATAATTTATGTAAACTACTAGCATTATATAATAAAATATGATATAATACAAAACATATTAGGTAAATTTTGGATAAATAGGAGAAAATATGAAATTTAATGAGAAAATAAAGGAAATATGTAATAAATATAATAAAGTAGCTTTATTCGTAGATATGGACGGAACAATTGTCGAATATAAAGTATATCCAGAAGGATTTGTTACTTATGAATCAAAAGAATTATTTGCAGAAGCAGAACCAGTAAAAATAATAATTAATAAACTAGAAGAGTTAAATAAAATAAAAAATTTGGATATATATATACTTTCTTTATCAAAAAGTAATATAATAAAAGAAGAAAAATTAAAATGGCTAAAAAAATATATTCCATTTATAAAAGAAGAAAATTATATTATTCCAATTAGGGAAAACGGTGATTATGATTCTGATAATAGAAAATACATAAAATCTAAAAAAATGATTGAAAAACTAGATATATATGATTATGTTATACTATTAGATGACGAACATAAGATATTAAAAACAACTCAAAAAGAACTCGAAAGTAATGGAGAAGTATTTCATATTTCTTCTGCATTAATATAAAAGTAATTAAATTTATTTTATTAAAAAGGAGAAAAGTATGCCGTTTAATAATGAAGAGGAAATAAATGCTGAAAGAAAAAAATGGGTTTTATCTGATTATGAGTTTAGAACTAATTTTAATAGCGTTTTTAATGAATTAATTCTAACAGGTGGGAATGAACCATCTATACATAGACCAAAATTTATAATGATTGGAGGACAAGCAGGCTGTGGAAAAAGTATGCTTGTTGGAAAAGAATTTCAAAGTCTAGAAAATGGAGCAATGATAATAGATCAAGATGAATTAAGAACTAAACATCCAGCATATAAACAAATACATGATGAATATACAGAAAGAGAAGAGTTTCTTTTATTAAAAAGATATTTAGACCAATTAGTTAATACAATAATAGATTATGCAAAAAAAGAAAGATTTAATTTAATATTAGAATCTGCATTAAGAAGTGTTTCAAAGTTTATAAAAAACACACAAGATGTAAGACAAGATGATTATCATACAAAATTATCTATTCTTGCAGTACATCCAGACGAAGCAAATCTTTCAATGTTTACAAGATTTTGCACTTTTTTAAAAAAAGAAGGAGAGTGTAGAAGAAATACAAGAGTTGATGAAGATTCAGTAATAAAAATTCCAGAAAATATTGAAAAAATGGATAGATTAGGTATATTTGATGACATAACTATATCAAAAAGAGGAAATGAGTCAACAAAATTCTTACCAATACAAGTATATTCTCAAAGACAAACTCCAAATATTCCACCTGCATATGCATATAAAACTGCTATTAATCAAGAAAGAGTTAGCGAAGAAGAGTTTGAAAAAAGATATCATGAATTAAGACCTATTTTAGAAAGTTATAAACAACAAGTACAGTTAGAGAGATTAGATGCTTTTTATAGTCAGTTTAAGGCAAGAAAAGAACAAGAGAGAGAATCTAGTGGTCAATTTCCAACAGGTCATTAATATTATATGAGGAGATAAAGTATGATAAATATGAAAACAGATTTTATAGATGAATTTGAATATGCTAAATCAAAATTAAATGCTAAATTAAATAAAATAAGAGAAGCATATCTTAAAGATAAAAGTAAACTTAATAAAATTGAATATTTACAAGTAATAGAAGATAGAAGAAGATTAAATTTACTAGATAAAGAGATAATAGATAGATATGCTAATAAATAATAATTTTTTATAAATTTTGAAAGGAGATCAATTATGAATAAAAAGAAGCTTGATTTTTGTATTGGAATATTTGATAATCTAACAGATAGAGGTTTGGCAAAAATAAAGGATGATATTCAAAACTGTGAAATATATGGAATAGGAGTATATACTGATGAAGTTGTTACAAATGATTTTTATACTTATCCAGTAAATAACTTAGAAAAAAGAATGGAAACAGCTAAGAATATCGAGGGAGTAAAGTTTGTTTTTAAATTGGATACAAGTGATCCAGTTAAATTGAAAGAAATAATAAAAAATGAGGCAACAAAATATATAAATGATAATAAAAAATAAAATATAAATAAGAAGGAGATTTAAAATGTCAAGTAAAGAAAAAGAATATAATGTTATAACAGGTATTTTTGATGTTATTACAAAAGGAATTAGAAAGAGTGTTTTAGAAAGAGCAGAAGATGGAAAGCCATTAGGAGTTGGTGTATATACTGATGAATATTGTGAATTAACAGATTTTAGTAGACCTATGAAATCAGTTGAACATAGAAGAGAAATTGCATAAGGATTAACAGGTGTTGCTTTTACATTTCCAGCAAGTAGCAGAGAATTTAAAGATTACGAAGCAGCTGCTGATGCTGCTTACAAAGAATATATAGAAAAAGTAAAACAAGAGCAAGCACCAAAACAATATAAAGCAGGTTTTGTAATAGGAAGTTTTGACTTACTTCATTCAGGACATTTACAAAATATTGAACTTGCAAGTGAGATGTGTGAAGATCTATATGTTGTAGTTAAAACAGATGAGAGAATTAGAGAGAAAAAACATAAAGATCCAGTTCAAAATACTGCACAAAGAGCAGCTAATTTACGTGCTTTAAAGAAAGTTAGAAATGTTTTGTATTATGATTTAGATTCAGATAGAACTGATGTTGTTTTAAGTGTTATAGAACAATATGGAAGAGATCATCAAGGAGAATCATTGGAACCAAAAGATTTAGTTGCAATTTTTGGAGAAGATTTAAAAGAAAAAGAGGAAGATAGAAAAAGAAATGGAGATTGGGGAGAAGTTAGTGTAGCTTTTACTCCAAGATCTGAAGAAAAAATGCAATTAATTTCTAGTTCTACATATAAAAGAATGATAGAAGAAACAGGTGGAATTAGTAGCTATGAAGATAAAGAAGATAAAGGTTTAAATGATGTTAATGGTGGTAGTACTAAAAGCGAAGGTCATGGAGAAATAGAAATCTAGTTTTGAATTAAGGGAGAATAAAAAATGGCAGGTTACGTAATTCATTTAGCAGTTGGTGAAGAATATTTAAGAAATTTTCCTAATGAAATTATAAACTATAAAGAATTTATTGATGGAATAATATATCCAGATTCTGTTACTGATAAATCACTAACTCATTATGGACCAAAAAGTAGTCAAGTTCATCTAGATCAATTCTTTAAAGATAAAGATTTAGATACAGACTTTAATAAAGGCTATTTCATTCATTTGGTTACAGATTATTTATTTTATAATAAATTTTTAACTATATTTTCTAAAAAATATATGCATAATGATTATGATATATTAAATAAATCTTTAGAAGATAGATTTAAAGTTAAAATTCCAGATAAAATTAAAAATTCTGTGTTCTATAATAGTGGAGAAACAAAAATATTAAACCTTGATGATACAATAAATTTTATAAAAGAAACAGCAAGCTATGATATTAATTTTATAAAAACAGAGGTACTAAAAGGGAATAAAGATTGGCTTACTATCAGACCACTTATAAAAATATAAATTGATAATATGAGAAAGAAATGTTTGTGTTATACTAGCATTTCCTTTTTCTTTTATACTATTGGGTCAATTAAAAAATAAATATTGACTCATAAATATAGTTAATATATAATATGAAAGGTTTTATACAAAATAAGAGATAAGAAATGAAAGAATAGGAGATAAGAAATGAAAGAAAAAGTTTTAGAAATAACAGATTTAAAAGATATGTTAAATAAAACAGGAAAATTATATGGAGATAGACCAGGATACAAAATAAAAATAGGGGAAGGAAAATATAAAACATATACTCATTCTGAAATTAGAGATATGATTAATTATTTAGGTACAGCATTAATAAGCTTAGGGCTTAAAGATAAAAGAATAGCTGTTATTGGTGAAAATAGATATGAATGGGAACTTGCTTATCTATCAGTTGTTTGCGGTACAGGAACTGTAGTTCCTTTGGACAAATCATTACCAGCAAATGAATTAGAAGAATTAGTTGAAAGATCTGAAGTTGAGGCAATATTCTATTCAAAAAAATATCAAGAAACTATAGAAAAAATAAAATATAGTGAAAAGAACAAATTAAAACATTTAATATCAATGGATACAGATATTCATAAAGAAGGTATTTATTCTCAAAAAGAATTAATTGAAAGAGGAGAAAAATTAGTTAAAGAAGGAGATAGAGAATTTTTAGATGCCAAAATAAATCCAGAAGAAATGCAAATAATGTTATTTACTTCAGGAACAACATCAAAGTCTAAAGTTGTTGCATTATCACATAGAAATCTGGCATCTAACTTAATGGACTTTTCATCAGTATTAAACATTGATTCAAGTGATAGAATGTTATCATTCTTACCATTACATCATGTTTTTGAGTGTACTGTTGGTATGTTGTTTTCTCTATATGTAGGTGCTGAAAGATCATTCTGTGAAGGAATCAGACATATTACTGAAAATTTAAATGAATATAAAATAACTTTTGCATCATTTGTTCCAGCAATTTATGAGAGTATGTATAAAACTATAATGAAAAATTTAGAAAAAGCTGGAAAATTAGAAGCTGTTAAAAAGCTTATGGAAGAAAATAAAGATAAAACGATGGCTGAGAAAAAAGAAATATTTAAAGATATACATAATATATTTGGAGGACATATCAAATTATTTGTTAGTGGTGCTGCAGCATTAGAAAAAGATGTAGAACAAGCATTTAGAGATTGGGGTATTAACTTATGCCAAGGATATGGTCTAACAGAAACTTCACCAGTTATTGGAGTTGAAACAAATGAGAACTTTAGAGTAGGTTCAATTGGAAAACCTCTTCCACATATAGAAGCAAGAATTGATGATCCAAATGAAGAGGGAATGGGCGAACTTACTGTAAAGGGACCTAATATAATGCTTGGGTATTATGGTGATAAAAAAGCAACAGATGAAGTACTTAAAGATGGATGGTTTTCTACAGGAGATTTAGCTAAAATAGATAAAGATGGATATATATTTATTTGCGGAAGAAAGAAAAGTGTAATAGTATTAAAAAATGGAAAAAATATCTTCCCAGAAGAAATGGAAAACTTAGTTAATAAAATAGAAGGTGTTAAAGAATCATTTATTTTTGGAAAACAACAATCAGATGATAAAGAAGATATTAAAATTAATGTAAAAATAATATTTGATAGAGATGTAATGAAAGAAGCATATAAAGTAGAGACAGATGAAGAAATTCGTAAAGTTTTAGCAGATAAAATAAAAGATATTAATAAAGTAATGCCTAAATATAAAGCGATTAGAGGAATATTAATTTCAGAAGAACCTTTAATCAAAACAACTACTAATAAAATTAAAAGACAAGCTAATTTAGAATTAATACAAGATTAAAAAATTATTTAAAGTTTAAGAGGATTTAGTTTATTATATATTCTAAATTCTCTTTTTATTACTTGGTTAATTGTTATTTATACTTGACTTATTAAAAAAAGAAATTATATAATATGTAATGTAAAATTATTATATATAAGGAGGGAATAACAATAGATATAGAAGAAATTTCTAATAAAATTTCAAAATTAAATATAAAAATAACAGAAATTGGTGATTCACTTTGACATATCAAAACTAGAAAATGAATTAAGTGAATTAGAAAAACAAACAACGAATTCAAGTTTTTGGGATGATGTGAATAATAGCTCAAAAGTTTTAAAAAGAATTACTGAAATAAAGAATAAAGTAAATGATTTTAAGTCAGTTGAAAATGAAATAAAAAATCTTATGGATTTAGAAGAATTACTAAGAGAAGAAAATGATTTGGAATTAGAAAAAGAATTAAGTAAAAATGTTGCGATCTTGGAAGATAAAGTAAACAAACTAGAGATTACAACATTATTATCCGGGAAATATGATATAAACAATGCAATAATTACTCTTCATCCTGGTGCAGGTGGCACAGAAGCTCAGGATTGGGTTCAAATGCTATATAGAATGTATTGCAGATGGGCAAATGATAATGGATATAAAGTAGAAGAACTTGACTATTTACCTGGAGATGAGGCTGGTATTAAAAGTGTTACTTTTTTAGTGTCTGGTGTTTATGCATATGGATACTTAAAAGGAGAACAAGGAGTTCATAGACTAATTAGAATATCACCATTTGATGCTGGTGGAAGAAGACATACATCATTTGCATCAGTTGAAGTATTACCAGAAATAAGTGACGACATTCAAATTGACATTAATCCAGATGATTTAAGAATAGATACATATAGAGCATCTGGGGCAGGCGGTCAACATGTGAACAAAACATCTTCAGCTGTTAGAATTACTCATATTCCAACGAATATAGTTGTTGCATGTCAAACAGAAAGGTCACAAATTCAAAATAGAGAAACAGCGATGAAAATGCTTAAATCCAAATTATTACATTTAAAAGAACAAGAACATAAAGAAACAATAGATGAATTAAAAGGTGTACAAATGGATATTGCATGGGGAAGTCAAATTCGTTCATATATTTTCTGTCCATATACTTTAGTAAAAGATCATAGAACAAATTATGAGGTAGGAAATGTTGAGGCTGTTATGGATGGAGATTTAAATGGTTTTATTGATAGCTATTTAAAATATAATAAAAATAATGGAAACAATTAATTAAAACATAAATAAAATATATTATAGGCAAAATATAAATATATTTTTAGCCTTGTACATTTATAATAAAGGACTGTTTAATAATGGAAACTATAGTCTTAAAATTTGGAGGAAGTTCTACTGCAGACAATATAAAATTAAATATTGTCGCAAACAAAATTATTGATTTTTATAATAAAGGAAACAAAGTAATTGTTGTTGTTTCAGCTCAAGGAAAAACAACAGATAACTTAATTAAAGAGGCAAAAGAATTATCTTATGAACCTGATAAAAGGGAAATGGATGTACTTTTAAGTACAGGAGAACAAATGTCTAGTTCTAAACTTGCTATACTCTTAAATAGATTGGGATATAGTGCAATTTCTTTAACTGGATGGCAAGCAGGAATATATACATCTAATACTAATGAAGAGGCAAAAATTGAGTATATAAATACAGAAAGAATAAATAAAGAACTAGATAGTGGAAAAATAGTAGTAGTTGCAGGATTCCAAGGAATAAATGATAATAAAGATATTTCAACACTTGGAAGAGGCGGGTCTGATACAACTGCAGTAGCATTAGCAGCAGCAATGAATGCCGATCATTGTTATATATTTTCTGATGTTGATGGTGTTTATTCAACAGATCCGAATAAAATACCTGATGCTAAAAAAATAACAGAATTATCATATACAGAAATGCTTGATTTATCTAATGAAGGAGCAAAAGTCCTTCATAATCGATGTGTGGAAATAGCAGAAAAATATGGTGTCTTAATCGAGACTGGTTCTACATTTAATAATAATGTTGGCACACAAATAAATGACAAAATAGAAGAAAGTGCGGTTAAAAGTATTGTAAAAAATGATAATTTATTTTTGATTACATTAAAATATGATAATTATAATCAAGATATATTTAATGAAGTATACTTTTTACTATTAAAACATGATATTATACCTTCAAATATATTAAATAATAGTACTAATAGTTTTAATGTTACATTTACAATAAAAGCTTCTGATTTAGGAAAATTCCAGGAGTTATTAGAAAATGAATTGTCAAAATATAGTTCATCATTTACTAATATTTCTAGAGTATCACTTGTTGGATATGGAATAATGAATAACAAAGATATAATGAGCAAAACAATAAAAATATTTGATATGAACTCTATAGATATTTTTTCAATACAATTAGAAGAATGTAAATTATCTATTATGACAAAGGAAAAAATCAATAACAAATTATTAGAACAATTACATCATGAAATAATTAAATAAATTTAAAATAACGAAAGGAGAAACTTAAGATAAGAATTTTATTACTTAAGTAAATGAAAAATGGCATTTTATTCATATATATTTTCAGCAAATTATAAAAGATATTTAAATAATTTAAAAAAGATTGCAAAAAAGGAAAATAAAAACTATTTAAAACTAATTTTAGATACAGGGTATTGTGTATTTAGATATGGTTTTTGTCTTAGTGATTATTTAAATTACAAATTATATAACAAAAACAAAAAAGAACGTAAAGAATATGTAAGTACAAAAACAGAAAATAAGTTTTATGAGACAGTATCGCCAAGTGCATATAAGAAAAGATATACTGTAAAACCAGATTTTTTAGCTGATTTTAAAGAATATACTAAACGAGATTTTATTGTTCCAAAAGAAGGAAATTATGATGAATTCTTAAAATTTTTAGATAAACATGATGTGTTTATGTCAAAGCCTTATGATGGTCTTGGCGGTGCTGATGTAAAAAAAGAATATGTAAAAGATATTAAAGATAAAAAAGAGTATTTTGAAAATGCAATAAAAAATAGAATATTTTTAGAAGAACTTGTAAAACAACATCCAGATATGAATAAATTATGCTCTAAAAGTGTAAATACAATGCGTATTATGACATTTAATGATAATGGTAAATCCAGAATTATTTGGATGGGATTAAGAGTTGGGAATGGTATTAATTCTATAGATAATTTCCACGCTCAAGGAATGGCTGTAAATATTGATATAAATACTGGTAAGCTAATTGGAAATGCTATTGATAAGGATCTTAATGAATTTACACAGCACCCTTTAACACATATAAAATTTGATGGATTTCAAATACCATGTTTTGAAGAAGCAAAAAAAATGGTATTAAAGGCAAGTCTTGAAAGTGATAAAATTTTAGTTGTAGGATGGGATGTAGCTATATCTGAAAACGGACCAATCATAATCGAAGGAAATAGAAGACCTGGTTTCGATATTGTTCAAGTATTGTCTGGAGGAAAAATAGATATGGTAAATGATGTTTTAGATTGTGTAAAGATAAATAAAGAACATCAAAGTTAATATAATTATATAAATAATTAAATAAAATCAAACATAAATAAAAGTGGGGCACTGTGAAGAACACAGTGCCCTTTTTCTTATACTAATTGTCTTCTTACGATTTCCTCAAGAGGAAGACCAAGTGATTCGATTTTTGGTGCCACTTCTCCGACGTACCGTAAATGCCAAGGTTCATCCATCACGCCAGTGATAGCTTGGTATTCTTTTTTGTACCGGATTATGAAACCAAATCGGGCACAGTTTTCATGTACCCATTTAAATCTATCCTCATCGTCTCTCATTTTTCCATCTGAGGAAAAGTTCGAAATGTCAATACCGAGACCTAACTGATGTTCAGAAGCTCCAGGAAAGGCAACACGTTTCAATGTTTCTTCTTCTCCGATTTCACGGACAGATTCACTGAAAAGTTCTTGCTGCCTCTGATAACTCCTGTATCCAGATGTAAGATCAAGATACTGACTGTAGAACACTCCTTCATGAATCATTGCGTTAAAGGAATCCCACACCATAGGTGGAACATATACAATATCGCCTTCACGATTGCAAATTGTTTTTAATCCTTCTGGCACAAAGTCATCACTTAAGAGGTTCATCCGGTTGACAATCTGAAGTAGATTTATATTCATAAATCTTCCTCCCTTTCTATAAGATAAGTTAATTATATCATATTTCAGTATTTTTAACAATTTTAAGTTCTAAAAAGACAAGTTGTGAATATAATATTTTATAGAAATTATATTTATAATGGAGGAGATAAAATGACTATTGATGAAAGAAAGAATAATAATATTTCTCAAAATACAAATGTTATTCAAAATATAGTGTTAGAAAATAGGGAAAAACTAAGTATATCTGGTGTTTTAGATGTACTAAGTTTTGATGATCAGATAGTGATTTTAGAAACAGAATTAGGTTTATTAACAGTAAAGGGTGAAAATTTAAGAATAAATAAATTAAGTTTAGATACAACTGAAGTCATAATAGATGGTGAGATATATAATTTGGGATATAGTGAAAAAGAATCTGAAAGAAAAAATAGTAGTGGATTTTTAAATAAATTATTTAGATAGGGAAAAGGGGAGTTATAATTTGATATTGGCTGAAATATCTAAATTTTTGTATTTTATACTTATAGGTGGAATAATAGGAATATTATTTGATATATTTAGAATCTTTAGAAAATGTTTTAAAACCTCAGATTTTATAACATATGTGCATGATATTTTATTTTTATTAATTTCTGCAATAATTCTATTGATTAGTATATTTATAATTAATAATGGTGAAATACGAGCATATATGTTTTTTGGTATTATTCTAGGAATAATTATATACCTTTTTACTTTAAGCAAATATTTTATATTATTTTCTACTAAAGTAATTCTTTTTTTAAAAAAGATAATTATTAACCCAATAATAAATATCTTTAAAGTTTTGATTAATAAAATAAAAAAATTAGTTCATAATATTAGAAAAATTTTCAATAAAAAAATTAGTCAAAAATTAAAAATTAATATAAAAAATAGTTTAAAAAATAGAAAAAACGCAAAAAATATAACAAATTTTAATAAATAAGAAGGATTTTTTGGAAAAATGTAGAAAAATATAAATAGATTAATTCTGGAGTGATATATACATATGAAAAATATAAAAAGAAAAAACTTATTTAAAAAATTATTAATAATAGCATTTTTAATATATTTTATATATACTTTGATTTCTCAACAGAGAACATTAAATTCTTATGCAAATATGAAAGATTCATATAATGATGATATTGAAATAGCACAAGAAGAAAATCAAGAACTTCAAGAAATGAAAGATAATATAAACTCAGATGAATATATAGAGCAAATTGCTCGTGAAAAATTAGACATGTATTATCCTAATGAAAGAGTATATATTGATGTCGAAAACTAGAATATATTAGGGGCATATTTATATTATGCCTCATAATTTATTTTTTTCAATTTTATTTATTTCTTAATTATCCAATTATATAACCAATTAAATGTATCAATTAAATATACCAATTATATTACTTAATTTATATATAAAAATAATAAATAAAAATACCAAACTATAAAAATAAAATAATTAAAATAATTTTATAAATAATAATTATAGGGGGTCTAATATGGATTTAGAAAACTATACTTTAGTAGAATTACGCCAAATGGCAAGAGAAAAAGGTGCAAAAAATGTATCAAAATTAAAAAAAGATGAATTGATTAGAATTTTATCAGATAACGGTATTAATAAGAATTCTAATAATTCTTTAGAAGAAAATAACGAAAATATTGAAGAATTAGATACTTCTAGTAATCACGATAACTCTTCAGGTGGATATAAACTAACAAATGAGGATGATAAAATTGTTGAAGGAGTATTAGAAGTACTTCCCGATGGATATGGATTTTTAAGAGGAGAAAATTATTTATCAACATCTAAAGATGTATATATTTCTCCTGTTCAAATTAGAAGATTTAGATTAGATAAAGGAGATAAAGTAAAAGGTATTGCAAGAATGCCAAAAGAAGGAGAAAAATTTCCAGCACTTATATATGTAGGTGAAGTTAATGATGAAGCTCCAGAAATGGCATATAAAAGAAGAAAATTTGATGATCTAACACCTATTCATCCTAATGAAAGAGTTCATCTAGAAACAGCTTCTGATGAATATGCAATGAGAATTATTGATTTAATGTCACCTATTGGTAAAGGACAAAGAGGAATGATTGTTGCTCCTCCTAAAGTTGGAAAAACCACTTTATTAAAGAAAATTGCAAATTCAATATCTATTAATAATCCAGAAATTGAACTAATTGTTCTTTTAATTGATGAAAGACCGGAAGAAGTAACTGATATGCGTAGATCAATAAAAGGAGACGTAATATATTCTACATTTGATGAATTACCTGAACATCATGTTAAAGTTGCTGAAATGGTATTAGAAAGAGCTAAAAGACTAACAGAACAAAATAAAGATGTAGTTATATTACTTGATAGTATTACAAGACTTGCGAGAGCATATAATTTGGTTATGCCATCATCTGGAAGAACTTTATCAGGTGGTTTAGATCCAAGTGCATTACATAAACCAAAAAAATTCTTTGGTGCCGCAAGAAATATTGAAAATGGTGGAAGCTTGACTATTTTAGCAACTGCATTAATAGAAACAGGAAGTAGAATGGATGATGTAATATTTGAAGAATTCAAAGGCACAGGGAATATGGAAGTTCATCTAGATAGAGGTCTTTCAGAAAAAAGAATATTCCCAGCAATTGATATTAATAAATCTGGTACAAGAAGGGAAGAGCTTCTTCTTTCACCAAAAGAACTAGAAGTTGTATTTGCTTTAAGAAAAGCCATGTCAACAAAATCTGTATTAGAAGTTACTGAACAATTAATTGAGCAAATGGTGGCTACTAAGAATAATGAAGAATTTTTAAATAGAATTTCTAACTTTTTAAATATGTAAAAATAGATAAAAATAGAGGAAAGTATATGTAATATATTTTCTTCTATTTTTTATATATCATATTATTTTATCTGTTTAAATTTCATAAATAAAAGAAGAGATCCGGTTCCTGCATTGCAGGAATCCGGATAAACAGAATTGAGCTTTGGACATGAGCAATTATATAAACTTACATCCCACAGTTAATGCAAATATGAATGCCAGATGATGATTTGATCACATCATCTACAATATGGCATATGACGATTGCATCCATGGGAGTTCCCATAATTGCATATCGAACTCCATTTGAATCCTCGATGATGGATATCTGATCCATGTATTTTGCCAGCACTGTTTCTAATCTTTTTTTCATATTTTCAGTAAAAGGTGTTTTATCCTTGTCAGCAGGCAAAGGCCATTTCAAATTATATCCTTTGTCAAAGATGAGCTGTGTCCAGTTATGTTCTGGGTTGTTATATAATGTATACCCGGTAAGTTCTGGATAGGCTTCTGCAATAGAAGGTATCCATCTGACATTGTCCTTTACCACTCTTTTAAGTGGAAGGCTTAAAGAGTTCCGATCAAAAGTTAGTTCTGCTTTTTTTGGCATAATATCTCTCCTCATAAAATAGTGTAGAGGCATTATATACCTCATTATCAGTTACAATATAGTTCTATGACTATATACAATATATTATATCACAATTAACATAATTTTTCAAAATAAATTAAGAGAGAAAAGAAGGGGATAAACATTTAATACAAATAAAATGATAATAAAATTTTATATAAGAAATTTAGAATATATAATTTAATATAAATAAAGTTAGATTTTAAATGAAGAAAAATAACATTATAAAAAATACTTAATAGAAAAAGTGATTTAATATAATTCTATTTACAAAATGTAGGGAGTATGGTATATTGATAGTCAGAAAATAATATCTCTATTTGCACAAAATCAAAGTTTTGCGCAATAAGAGATAGGAGAAAAATATAAAACAGCCATAAACCTCTACTTCTACTAATTCAAGGCTTTTAGCTGTTCTATACATA
>CALXWP010000014.1 GCA_944392455.1 uncultured Clostridia bacterium | reverse complement strand
AAACATTTTATCATATTTTTTGGTATTTCCTATTTATTTTTATTTCTTTTGTGACATATCTATTTTAAACCTATATACCCAATATCTCAAACTTAGCTATATTACCATTATATGCTGCTTGTACTAAAAATATTCCTAATTTTTTCATAGATTTTACATATATTTTTCACAATAGTTGTATAATATTTATTAATATGATATTATAATATAAATTTTCTAATAAAGGAGGAAATAATTTATGTGGTGGATTGTTCTTATAATAGTTGTAGTTCTAGCTATAATAATAATTGCATTATATAATGGATTAGTTACTATGAGATTAAGAGTAAAAAATGCATGGAGTCAGATAGATGTACAATTACAAAGAAGATTTGATTTAATTCCAAATTTAGTTGAATCTGTAAAAGGATATATGGCACATGAATCGGATGTATTAACTAAAGTAACAGATTTACGTTCTTCATGGGCAAATGCAAACACTGTTGATGAAAAAGCAAAATTAGATAATGAATTATCTGATACTTTAAAAACAATTATGGCTGTTGCTGAAAATTATCCAGATTTAAAAGCAAATCAAAGCTTTTTAAGCTTACAAGAAGAATTGCAAAATACAGAAAATAAAATATCTTATTCAAGACAATTCTATAATGACACAGTAACAAGATATAATACAAAATTACAAGTCTTCCCTTCTAATATTATTGCTTCTATATTCCATTTTACAGAAGAAGCATTATTTGAAGTTGATAACGAAGAAGCTAAGAAAAATGTTAAAGTTAAATTTTAAAATATATTATTAATAAATTTTTTACAGCTTCTGCTGTAAGAAATTTATTTTTTTATTTCTATATATAAAAGATAAAGGATTGTGAGATTATATATGTATGAAGATATAAGAAATAATAAAATTAAGACAGGTATTATTGTCTCAATATTTCTAATAGTTATAACTTTAATTATATACTATATTTGTATGGCCTTTGATTTAGGTATATTTTCTATAGTCATTGCATTAATTTTTTCAATTTCCACATCTTGGGCATCATATTATTATAGTGATAAAATTGTACTTTCAGTAAATAGGGCTCATGAAGCATCTCCTGAAATACAACAAAAATTAAATAATATTTTAGATGGTTTAATGATATCATCTGGATTAGAGCATAGACCTAAACTATATGTTGTTGATGATATGCAACCAAATGCATTTGCTACTGGTAGAAATCCTGAACATTCAGCAATATGTGTTACAACTGGTCTTCTTAACAAACTAGACTACTATGAATTAGAAGGTGTACTTGCTCACGAATTATCTCATGTAAAAAATTATGATATTCGCCTTTCAGCTGTTGTAACAGTTATGGTAGGATTTATGGTTATGCTTACAGATTTCTTTAGTAGAATTCTTTTTTGGGGTGGCGGAAGAGATAATGATAACGATTCTAAAAGCGGAAATCCAATACTTATGCTAATTGGACTAATATGTTTAATTTTAGCCCCTATATTTGGTAAGTTAATGCAACTAGCTCTTTCTAGACGTAGAGAGTATTTAGCTGACGCCAGTGCAGTTGAACTAACAAGAAATCCTGATGGATTAATTTCAGCATTGCAAAAATTAGATGCAGATCCAAATGAATTAAAATCTGCTAATAACTCTACTGCACATATGTATATAGTTAATCCATTTAAAGAAAATTTAAAAGATGGCAAAAAGAAAAAAACAAGTTTATTTTCTACTCACCCATCTATAGATGATAGAATAGAAGCTATAAGAAACTTAAAATAGTACAATTGGAGAAAACCAATTGTACTATTTTATATTAAATATTTTATTTGCATTTTCATAAGTGATCTTAGCAATTTCATCCAATTCCATATTTTTTACATCTGCTATTTTCTGTGCTGTATACTTAACATTTCTAGAATCATTTCTTTTTCCCCTATTTGGTTCAGGAGATAAATATGGACTATCAGTTTCTATAAGTATTCGATTTAAAGGAACCATTTCAATTATCTCATTAGCATTTTTAGAATTCTTAAAAGTGATAGGTCCTGCAAAAGAAATATAAAATCCTAACTTCAAAGCTTCTTTAACTAATTCTCTATTTAATGGACAACAATGAAATATACCATACCTAGCTACCTTATGATTTTTTAATATTTCTAAAGTGTCCATAACAGCTTCTCTAGTATGAATTACTATTGGTAAATTGAACTTATTTGCAATATCTATTTGTTTTATAAATGCATATTTTTGTAAATTCATATTATCTTTATTCCAATAATAATCAAGTCCTATTTCACCGAATTGCAACTATTTTATTACATTTTATTTCTTTATTAAGAAATTTTTCTAATTCATTTAATTCATAGTCTAATTTTGTATTATTTTCAGGTATATCATTAGGAGATATTCCGGATATGGTATATATCCAATTATACATTTTTGCAATTTCTAATGCATATTTAGATGATTCTAGACTATATCCAGCATTAATTAATCTCGTTACGCCAGATTCATATATTTTATTTATTAGTTCTTCTCTATCTTCATCAAATTTTCCATCATTATAATGTGCATGAGAATCAAAAAGTTCCATAATAATCCTTTCTATTCAAATATCGCCACAACACTTGCTACAGCATAATCTTTTATATGTGATATACTAATATCAATGTCTTTAAGCATAATATTATCTACAGTTTTGTTGATGTTTGAAACAAGTTTTTCCACATTTATACTTGGTTTTCCACCTTCTAGATTAATTATTTCTATACTTGTCCATAACCCATCATTTCGATCTTGAACATAATTAGAAATAGCTTTAAATACAGCTTCCTTCACAGCAAATCTTGCCGCAAAATGCTGATACTTCATAGTATTTGATTTTTCACAATATTCAATCTCTTTATCTGTATATATTCTATTTAAGAAAGTCTCTCCTAATTCTTCAATAGCATTTTTTATTCTTTCTACTTCAATTATATCAATTCCTGTTGTAATTTTCATCTAAACCATTTTCCTCTTTTTGCTTTTTTATTTTATCACATCATTCCTGCAAGTATAATTGCTATTATATTTATAATTAATATAATAAGCAAAACAATTTTTGTAGTATTACTACTTTTTCTTAGTGCATCAACATTACTTTTTTTATATGTAACATCATACTCGCTTTTTAATTTATAAAATGTTTTTTCTACATTTAAATTTTCCATCCAATTCGTTTCTAATCTTCTACCAAATTCTTCATTTGTAACATCTTGTATCCATAATTTTTTTGTAAAATCTAAAAATTCTGTTTCCGCTTCTTTAAATCTTATATTAAAATCATAGTTTAATTTATTTAGTAATATCTTCTTATATAAAACTAATATATATGTATATAAGTATTCACTTTCAAATTTTTGTGGTACAGTTGTAAAATTAGCTGTATTAACATTAGAAGTTAATAACGCTGTACTTGTAGCAGTAAAGCCATATCTAATATATTGATTCTTATATATAGATTTTTGTTGTTCTTTATTTTCATTAATCATAGAATATTTATCATCTAAAATTTGAGAATTTGCAGGAAGTACAGAACGATACTTTTCAAATATATTATCTAATTCCTCTGTTTCTGTATTTTCGTTCCAATTTTTTTGGTCTAAACAACTATATGTATATACAAAAAATTTATCATTTCCTATATTTGCTTTTTTAGAAATACTATTACTTCCAGTTAATTCTTTTATTAATACTGAAATATCTTTTACACTTTTAAAAGAATTTGATTGTATTTTAATATTTTCATATTCTTTTAAATTATATGCTGAAGAATTAACTTCTCTAAATTTATAATTAAAATTAAGTACGTCTGAAAAGCTTTCAGTATTTTCTAAATTTGTTTTAAATACCAAAAAGCAGATTCCTGTTTTATAGCATATTATTTTTATTTCTGAGATTTCAAAGAAAATACCATTATTAGTCTCAACTTTGCCTTGTAAGTTTTCAGGTAATTCATAATTGAATATATTACAATTATGTTCTGAAAGCAGTGTCGCTTGAAGTGATATATCCATTCTTTTAAAATCCTTTACACCTTCTCTAGTTAATCCAAATGACCAAAACATATAATCCCTTATACTAGGTAGAAAATATGTATATAAATGAATATCTTTTTGTTCATTAAAAAATCTAACTTTACATTTTTTATTTCTTAATAAACTTTGTAAATATTTTTTATATTTATCTTCTTCAATTATATAAGGATATATAAAATATGTATATTGATATTTTGTCATAAGTTCCACTTTTTTATTCCTCCTAAGTTTATCATATAGAAACTATATATACTTTATCCATCATATATATAGTTTCTTAATATGATTTTCAAGTTTATATTAATTTTCATCTGTAAAGTAATATAAATTTAGATCTTCTCCTAAATGCCATTTACCTATAAATTCTATTAATACATTATCCTCTAAGCTATATGTTGGTTCTAACGCAACATTTCCTCTTGAATCAACAGCTCCCCATAGTCCATTTAGTTTAACACTTGCATATCCATAATCATTTTGTTCTGTTGCATCATCATAGATATAATTTACTACTACATTTCCATTTCTATCAACAAATCCATATTTTCCTTCTTCATTTTTACTTAAGAAAATGGTATTTCCTGATAATATTTCTTTTGCTGTTTTTTCTTCGAATCTGAAATTATAATATTTATAGTCGTCATCTTGTCTAACTTTAATATAGCCATCACTTTCATTTACTTCTGAAACTATTACTCCAGATAATTTCACGTCCATATTAGTATCAATTAGGTCAGATGTATAATCTTCGTTTGTAGCTTCATAAAAACCTGCTGCACTTCTATAAGTAATATTTTCATATTTAATATCAATTAAAGATTCATCATTTGTATTAACTACACCAAATTTATTATTATCTTCTACAATATAATTATTTCCAGTTGCATATGAAATACTATCATATTTAGTTTCTATAACTTCTGTACCATCTATATTAACAATTCCAAATTGATTATTGTTTTCTATAATAGCATTTCCGCTATTTACTGAAATTATATCATCATATTCTCCTGCTAAATATTTATTTCCTTCACTATTAATAATTTCTATATCTTGTCCCTCTTGAACAATATAATATCCATTGTCTCCATTAACTTGTTTAATTTCATCATATGTAGTATCTAATATTTCTTGTTTTGAATATCCTATTAATCCATATTTACCATCTTCACTTTCTACTATAAAGCCATCTTCATATTTGTCTGTAAGTGGTAAAATGTTTTCATAATTATTTTCTATTATTACTGTTCCTATATTATCAACCAATCCATATTTATTATCAACTTCTGTTATAAAGCTATTTTCTACTCCTTTTAGAGCTTCAATTGAATCATATTCACAATTCACTACTAATGATCCATTATTAGTATTTAACAAACCATATTTTCCGTCTTTCATAACTTTTAGTATGCTTTTTGTATACCATAAATTATTACTCTCATCATAATTTTCTAATGCTTCAACTTGTTCATATTCACTATATATTTGCTCATTGTTCTCATTTATCGCTTTTGTTTTATATGTTCCGTCTTCGTAATTTACATCATATGTACAGATAAATATTGGTTGTGTACTATCTGGTATTACAATATATTCATCATATTCAGGTGTAACTATTGTATTTCCTCTTGAATCAATTACTCCCCATTTTCCTTCTGTATATATTGGAAAATATTCTAATGCTACGGTTTTTTCTTGAGTGTTACTTTCACCTGTAAATAACTTATTTATTCCTATAATAAACATTATTATTACTGCAAAAGCTATTATTACTGCAAAAACTTTTTTCAAGTTCAGTTTTTGTTCTCCATCATATCTTTTTCCTCTACTCATAAAGACCTCCATAAGTGAATATATTTTTACATATATACTATATCATATTTATATGAAGAATTACAAGAAAATTGTTGTATTTTAACGAAATAAATAGAGAATTCATTTAAAGAATCCCCTATTTTTTATATCCCAAAATTATTTTTTTGTGACTCTAGCAACCATTACGGTCATATCATCTTTTTGATTACCAAAATCATTATCAATTGCTTCTTTTAAAATTATATCTGCAATTTGTTGTGCATCAGTAGTTTCTAAATCTTCTAACAAATATCTAAGCCATAAATGCTTATTTAAATATTCTTTATTAGAATCTATAATTCCATCTGTACACATCACTAAAATATCTCCATCTTGTAAATCAAAATCATAAACTACTAAATCATTTTCATTCACTATTCCTGTTGGGAGAGACATAGATTTTAATAATTGTACTTCTCTTCCTCTTTTAACATATGTAGGACATGCTCCATTTTTTATAAATTCCATGTTTCCATTAAATAAATCTAATATTTCTATGTCCAAAGTAGCATACATATCTTCTTCAGTATTAGCAGATAATGTAGAATTTATTAATTGCAATGATACATCTTTTTCAAATCCTGCTGTTAAAAGTCTCTCTAACATTTTTATAGCTATCTTACTGCTCTTCATCGCATCTGGTCCAGATCCCATTCCATCACTAATAGCTAATAGATATTTTCCATCATCTAATCTTGTTTCTATAAAGCTATCTCCTGATACTGGAGAATCCGTTTTAGTAGATTTAGCTGTTCCTATTTGTATTCTATAATTATCATCTGATATATATGTAAATTTACAAACATTCCTATCTAATCTAAGCCCACATTCTTGTTTTTGCATTATCATAGTATGACCTAAAACTTTACTTAATATTTTACATATTTTCTTTATATTACATTCTGAACCATCAAGGTTACTGCATATTCCTGTATAAGTTTCTACTATATATCTTCCAGAAGAATTTTGCTTTATGTCTATGCTTTTTACTTCAATCTCTTTTTGTTCGAAAAGCTTAAGTATTTCTTGCTTTTTATCAATAAATTCATCTTTTTCTTTTTTATCTATATCTTCGGCCATTTTTGAAATAGCTTCTGATACTCCTTTTAGTTGAGAAGAAACATTCTTTTTACTCTCATCTAGTTTCTTTTTCCATATAAAATTCATCTTACTAATTTTATATGAATAATTTATAGCTTTTACAATTCTATATACATCTTCTTTTGCTTTTGTTTTAGTATTATCAAATCCTACTATGTAATTATTATGTTTTTCTAATATTTCTACTAACTTTTTCTCAGTTATAATATCATTATCTAATAGATAATTAAATATATCCTCAATAAGATCCTCTGTAGGATAATATATTTCTTCATATAACATATTATCTTCTAAATCTTCTAAATTCTTTTTTAATTCCTCTTGAAATATATCTATATTCTTCTTCTCTTGCTCTTTAAGTTCATCTTCTGTAAGAATTGTAGCAGCCGCTTCTCTATAACTTTCTGCCATGTCATAAATGGTATCTGAAATACTATTCAATTTATATATTGTATCTTGATTATTCTCTAAATTTCCACCTGTTGATTCTGGTAATAACCTCGTGTTTCCTACCAAATCTTCTATATTAACTTGTATATTTTTAGGTACAGCTAGTAGTCCTAAAGCTGCTATTAAAATTTCCTGAAATACTATTAGTGGTGCTGTATTTCCATTAGCTGCATATGCCAAAACGATATTTCCTAAAGCAAATCCTACTATTACACCAATTCGTCCAAATCTATTAAGTAAACCTGCAATTAATCCTGATACTGCGTATACAGCTATCATTATTGGCTCAGATTCAGTAATTACTCCTAGTACAACTCCTATAGTAATCCCTCCAGTTGCACCAACTAGTAGTCCATTTTTCCATCCTAACACTAATACTATTAATATACTTAAAATGTTTTTAATTGAAAATCCAAATATACTTAAATCCTCAAATGCAGTTATAGCTATTGCTAAAAGCAAACTAGTTCCAACAACTTCTTCTATTGTAAATGCTCTTCTTTTTCCAAAATCAACTATTACAGTTATTGAATTTACGAAAATTTTATAGAATATATATGTAGTCATTCCAAGCATTATAGATGTCATTAAATCAAATACATAAAATGTTCTAAAAAACATTGGAACTATTTGAACAATTAGAACTGAAAAAAACAGATGAGCACCGATCTTCTTTTTCTCATTGACATTTTCTTGTAACCTTGGTCTTATAACTAAAATAGATATAAATAGTAATAATGATGTTATAAAATATACTAATAAGTTCGTAAATCCAAAACTAATAAATGTTCCTATTAAAGATAGTATATACATAATTCCAATTGGTCTATCATTACTAAGAGCTGCTGCAATAATAGCTAGTCCAAATGGTACTAATGAAAATATTAAACTATTATTATCAAAACCTACCATTGAAATCATAAAAGTTACTATATATAAAACAATATTTTGTTTTGCAAATAATCTTTTTAACACATCTTTTGTATTAACTTTTTTTACTTCTTCGTCATAAAACTCAGTATTGTCATTTGAGTCTCTTGTTATATTTTGAAACATATTAACCACCTCTACTCTTTTATTTATGCATTAATGTTCTCTTAAAAAGTTTTTTCTTTCGTTTATTTAGCTTAATGCTACTAAATTATAGTTCACTTAAAAATATTTTTTTGTCACATTTAATCCATAATATAAAAAAGTTTTTTACAAAATGTGATGTGTTCTTAATATTTATAATATTTTTTAACAATATGTGTATATAATTTTATCTCAAAATAGCATTTTTTTCAATATTTTGCATAAAAATAGAACCTTATTTTTCAAAGGTTCTATTTTTATTTATATTATATTAATTACTTGTTTTTACCTTTTAGTACTTTTCTTCTTATTAATATAATTCCTCCAATTAAGACTGCTCCTATTGTTATTCCAAGTAGATAGTAAATTCTTTGCTCACCAAATGGTGGTAAGATTACTATTCTTTCAGCAACGTTTGCATCAACTTCTGACGCATCTGTTAATGTTGGATCTTGGTTACCTACTACTGAGTAAGCCATTCTTCTACCAGCTTCATTTGATGTCTTAACAATTTCAACCATATTTGCATATGTTAAATCATCTGCTGTGTTCTCTGGTGTGATTTCTTGAGATAGAATTAACATCTTAGTAATACTTTCACCAGGTAGTAATGCCTTTTCATTAAAGTTTTCAGTTTCAATTACATTAATGAATGTATTTGTTATATCTTGTTCTAATCTTTGATTTACTAAGTTTTGATTCATTATGTCTGAAACAGTTATTACTCCCCAACCATTTTCAGCATTTGTCTTAGTTCCTTCTTCACTTTCTCCATTTACTGCATTTGATGCATTATTCATTGCGCTTTCGTCAAATCTTAAATTGTTTTGTACATAATCAATAACTTGATTTGTAGTAGTTGTTGATAGATGAGCTCCTTCTGTATTACCTTGGTAATAGAAATTCTTATTATCTCCATCTATGTAATCAGCTTCACCAACATTTGTTATTTTTACTGCATATGTTATTTGAACTGTAGCACCATGCATTATTTCTTCGTCCATTGTTAGTTGTATTAAACCTTTGTCAGTAGAACTTACTATTGTGTCTATTTCTTCTCTGTATGAGTATCTATGTTTATCATCTTGATCATAATATGTTGGATATATTCCATCATAATTCTCTTTTATTTCACCTATATTATATTCCCTATGATCTTGCCATAATGCATTATTTGCTTCAGCATTTATATCAAATAAAATATTATTATTTGCAAGTGTAACTCTTACGTTAGCTACTGATTTATCAATTTCTAATTGTGATTTTGGTCTTTCTTCTAAACCAAAGTCTATATTTGCAAGTACATAGTTACCATTTTGCTTATTGTCACCTGTGTAGTAGTCTTTACTTGATGTTTCAGCATTATTATTTACATTATCATATCCATCTGTTGTTTGTCTATCATACTCAATTTCCATTGATATCACACCAGTTTCTGCTACCATTTGAGTGTTTTGTATAAGTTCATCATATAAAGTACTCATTTCGCTTTCACTATATGCTGTTTCATTATATGATGGTACTTGATATGGTGATGCCAAAACTTCTGCTACATGGTTTGTTACATTACTATTACTATAATTTATAACTTCATTTCTTCTTGACCATATATCTTTTGCATCTGAATAGTTATTTCCTGCTTCAGTCTGCTTATCTACTTCATATATATCATATCCATATGTTCCTGTTTCGTTTTGCGTTGCTGTATTTACATATGCTTGATATTTTTCATCAAGATCTGTTGTGCCTTCTTGTGCTATTCCATCTTGATATGTTGTAGATTTAAAGTCTTGACCATTGTATGATACTATATTTGCTCCTGTACGTCCTAAAGATGTTGTAGAAAGTGCTGTTGCATCTGTATCACCATATTTAAATCTTACTATATAGTCTCCTGGTATGAAACTTTCAAAACTATAGCTACCATCTGCTGCTGTTGTTGTTTCTCCCCAGATCCATTCAGTTCCATTTGCACATTTTTCAACAAGTTGTACTGTAACTCCTTCTACATCTTCTTCTCCATCCTCTTTAAGTCCATTACCTATCATTGCATCTCCAGATTGTTCTGTTCTTTCATCTTCCCAAACTGAACCGTTTACTTGTCTCACATCATCTGGATTATATGTTACATTTAATGGTGGAGCCTCATCTGTATCATCTTCAAAGTTTCGTTCATATCTATCGCCTTGTAAATCATTTGCTTCTAAGTTACCTGGGTTAGAGTCTCTATCTAATAATCCGGCTACATCTGAAGAATTTTTAGTAACTCCATTTGGAAGTTCTGTTCCATCTCTATAATATGTTGAATATCCATTTATTTCAGCTATATTACGTTTTGGTGTATCATTATTATCTACTATTATCTTTCCAGAACTATCTTTGTTAACCTGGAATGTTAAATAAATATATGCTGTTTCACCAGTCTCTAAAGTAATATCATCTATTGGGTGAATATATAAATTATTATAGTCGCTTCCTAAGTTTTTGTTTGTACTTGATCTATTTGCATTATCTGCTGTAACTGCTATTAATTGGTCGTCTTCGTCATATGCCATATATTGTAAAGCTAAATTATTACTATTATTATCAATAGTAGACTGTGCTTCATCCATCATATTATAGTATTTTTCAGTTATATTTTTATTAGTATTTCTATAGTATTGGAATGTTACCCATGATAAGTTTGGTTTAAATGTATATTCTGAATCATAGTAATCTACTATTTCTTCAATTTGTGTTTCTATACTCATTGATTGATTTGTAACAGCTATCTGGTATGTTGCATATACTTCTAATGGATCTCCTGGATGTCCTGCTGCCAAGTCTGTTCCATAATTGTAATCTGCTTCATATACATCTCTATTATATCCTAATCCATAATAGTTTTCATAGTCTGACATTCTTACAGTAATATCCCAGTATGTGTTATTATCTTGTCCATTACTATTATTTGTACCATCTTGATTTTCTTCTGCTCTCTTATCATAATCATATGTTAATGTTTTACCATTAATTTTAATTGCTGCTTTAAATAAATCTTTTCTTATTGCTGCATCATATTCTTGTCTTCTCCATAGACCTAAGTTCACATAGTATTGACCTGGATAAATTGGTTCATAATCTGTATTATCTATAGTTATAGTTTGTTCATCAAAGTCTGCTGAACCATTTTGATTTTCTCCTGTTCCATTAACATAGAATTGATCGTAAACAGGATATAAATCTCTATTTTGGTTAAATGGTGATCCTGAATATGCTTGAATATAACAATCTTCTATGAATTGTAATTTTCTCCATAATTCCATATCATTTCCAGCTATATTACTATATATTTGTCTCATCGCATTTTCATCTGGAAATTCCTTGTTAGCCTTAATATAATCTTTTACTCTCTTAGAAATTTCTCCTTCTTTAAAGTTCGTTGTTTCATTTCCATTTTCATCAAATTCATATCCATCAACTAATTGGATTTCTGTTTGGCTATAATTTCCATTTCCATCTTGTGTATATCCCATTAAATCTCTTTGTGTAAATGTAGCATTATAGCTTCCTACTCTTCCAAGTGAGTTACTAGATGGATAGTTCTCTGGGTAAGCTGTGATATTAGAGAATCTATCATCATAATCTTCTCTTGAAATCTCTACTCCTGCAAATGTTGCAGTTTCAGATTCAGTTCCTTTTGAACTTACCTCCCATTCACTTGTATTATATAATCCCGCATTTACCATTTGAGCTACAGAATTATATTGTCCTCCTGCTGTATTTAAATATTCAGTTGGTAGATATCTTTGCCCATTATATTCAAATACAACATAATATTTCTTCATAGGATCTAATCCTCTAAATAAGTATTCACCATTTTCATCTGTATATGTTGGATTAATTCTATGCATTATTTCTTCATCTGAGATGCCAGATTCATTTACATTAGATAATAATGTTGCCATTGTTCCATCTTGTTCATATAATGTTACTTTTACATTTGGTAATCTTTTATCTAAATTATCAGCAGTATTGCTTACACCATCTGCCATTGTTTCTTTTGTAGCTACAGCATCTTCCCATACTATTCCGCCTAAATCCATTTGAAGTTTTGGATTCTCCTCATCTGGTGGTGGTGGAGTATCATCTCCAGGTATTAATATTTCATCTTCATAAATTGTTCTTATAGCATCAGCTGCCATTAACCATTGTTGTTGTGATGCTTTTAAATAAGCTATTTTTTTACAATTTCTATAACATCCATGTCCGTCACAACAATTTTCATTTCCATCATCATCAGTACTACAATGATAATGCCCAGTATGATGATTAGAATCTTCATGACTATATGCAATTGTATATTTAGTACCTTTTAGTTTAGTATATTGTCCATTTGCAAGCATATATTTAAATTTAATTTTTAACTTCACATATGCTATTCTATTCTCATCATCTGAAGATAAATTGCTGTTTGGATTTGAAAATACTACTTCAAATTCTTGTCCTGGTTCAGGATAAACTTGTTCAGTTTCATCTACTTTAAGAGTACTATCTGGTTCAAAATATTGTGGTTCTACTCCTGTACCATATGTTTGCGTTGCAGAATCTTTTAATATTATTTTTTCAACTTTAATATCATCTGCTACAAGTTCATCTTCTTTGTTATATCCATATACTATCATATCAGATATACCAGCAAAAGCTATATTGCCATATATACCACTTGTATAGTTAACTTTAAAAGGTCCTACTGTATATTTTTGTGTATCTTGATTTACTTTAACTTTTACTGATTTAGCATTGGTCTCATCTTCTGGATTAATTCCATCTTCTCTAACTAATGAATCATATTCGGCATAATCTTTAGCTTCTTGGTCATATATTGATGGTCCTGATGCTCCTGATTCGGCATCTCCTATAATAATATCATCGTCAGCTGGTTCATATATATCATCTTTACCATCATGAATAGTTTCATCTCTTAAATTCCATATAGCTCTTTGCTTTTCAAGACTCCATGCACCTATTGGTTCGTCTGATACAATATATGCTGCCGCAACAGGCAATTCATAAGTACCAGCTTCTGTATAAACTGGTGGCGTTACTTGTCCAGCTTTTGGCTCACTAGCATGCCCATAATATGTATGAGAAGCAGTTTCTTCATGTCCCACCCAATCTAAAGCTTCATCATATCTTATATCATATGAATATCTAATTGGAGAACCAGGATTTATACAATATATTTGAAAATCTCCATATTTAGCAATATATGCAGGTGCTCCAGTATGATCTAATGCCTCGAAAGTACCCGTATGTGTATGATATGAATATGTACTTGGATCAGTTTCACCTTCAGCTAATTGATCACTAGGCGGTAACGTGGCTTTACTATAATTTGTTTCTATTCCAGTAATCGATTCTTCGCTAAAACTATAGTTTAATATACAAAATAGTGCTGCTATGATTATTATGGAAGTTATTATACTTCCTATAATAACTTTCTTATTCATCATATCTTCCTCCTTTCCTTTAGACATTTTTATTTAGAACATGTTTTTTTATCTCATATGCTCCAAATCCTATTATTGCTATTACTACAAATGCTATTGATGTATACATTACTATTTTACCAGTTACTAGTGAGAAAATCACATCAGCTTTTCCCATATCATCTTCTGTTTCTATCTTATTTGCTATGTTAGAATCTACGTCTTGTAGTCCTAGTTCATTATAACTTTCATAAATTTCTGCATTATTTGTTATTGTTCCTAATAAATCTTGCGTGATCCTTACACTAACAACTAGTGTTACCTCTTTTGATTCCCCTGGATTAATTCTTTGGTTTGCTAAACTTGAGTTATATATATTGCCATTATCTGATAAGTACCAATCTGTATTAAGTTCTGTATTAAAATCTACTTTTTCTGGTAAGTAGTCTACTATTTTGTTTACATATCCTGGAACTGATCCTTCATTTGTAACAACTATCTTGTATTCTACTACTGCACTACTTTGACCTAAGTTTTGCCCTAATACTTCAACTTTTGCAAGTTCACTATTATTGTATTCGTCAACTCTTGTTCCTATTGTTGGAGTTGTTAATGAGATTTTATCTATATATTTATCTAGTCTTAAATCAAATTTACTTGCTGTATATAGACCAATATCTATATCCCTTACATTGTCTCCATCTATTGCTATAGTATCTGTGATACCTGCAATTCTTCTTTCACCATTTAAAGTTATATTAATATCTATTGCGTCTGAATTAAATGATGTATCTACTCCATCTTTTTGATATTCTGTTAAACTATAATTTGATGAATCATATGCAAATAATACTAAATATTGTCCATCTGGAAGATTATCAAATTCGTATGTTCCACTTGAAGACGTTGTAGTTATTTTATCTTCGTTTGTATTAATATCTTTCACTATAATGTTGCCATCTTTATTTAATAGGATTACTTGAATTCCTGATATTGGTTGTTCTGATGCATCTCTTTTACCATCAGTATTTTCATCCAACCATGCAATACCTGTAATCTTATGTCTATTATTTGTTGTTGAACCATTTCCTCCAGTATTTTGATGTAGTTCATCATTATATTCTATATAGTTAGTTACAGTATTTGTTTCTACTGTACTAAAGTTTTTAGCTGATATAGAAAGTTTATTAGTAATCTCTACATCATCTTCAGAAGGTATAAGACTAGCTTTAGCCTGTATAGATATTTCTGTAGACTCTCCTGCTGCTAATTGATTAATTGAAATCTCTAGTCTACCATTAGTTAGTTTTGTAATTGTTTCCTCTCTTCCAATATATGTATATGTTGCTTTAACAAGTTCTAATTCATTTGGTAATTCATCAATTATATTTATATCTCTTACTAATCCAGAACTATTATTTATAATTTGTAAGTTATAAGTTATTATATTTCCTTCTTTAACATATCTTGGTGTTGATGTTAATTCTGAAATTTCTAAGTTAATTTCTTCTGCTTTATATTCTGAGATATTAGAATAATGTACTTCTTGTCCATCTGCTGTTACAGTGGCTATCATAGAAATATCTCCTTCAAAATCTTCAACTTTAACTTTTAATGTAATTAATTTTTGAATACTTAACGTTCCTATGTTTACAGTAACTGTATTTGTATCTTCATTATAACTTATTCCATCTGTAGTTTCCTCATCAGCTGCCCAATCGTCTCTAATTGTGGCACTATCATAAGTAAAACCTTCTGGTAATACTATTGTTGCCACTGTATTATTTAAATTTCCACTTGTACCAATATTATAAATATTTATTAAATATTCAAGATATTGTCCTTTAAATAGTACTTGACTTTCACTAGTATCACTTACTAAGTTTAGTGATATGTTACCATCTTGTAAATTAATTGTACATTCATTTGAATTTACTTGTCCTGTCATTTCATTTGCTGTTACATATACAGAATTTACAATTGATTTTGGAAAAATATTTTCTTCGTTTATTTCTTCTCCAGATCCTTCTACCATAGATTCCGTCACATTATCATCAAATTTTATATAATAAGATACTTGTGAACTCTCTCCTGTTTTTAATGCTCCAACATCTATCGTTTTTAGTTCATCATTTTCTTCAAAAAAACCATTTCCTGTAACATAATCCACGAATACTGCATTTTCTGGTTTTGGCACATTAACTTTAACATCTGTAGCATCTGTTTCACCAACGTTTGTTACTGTTACTTTCATTTTTACATATTGTCCTTCTCTTACAACATCTGCCGTAGATGAAAGTTCTGCTTCTAGCTCAGCTCCTGTTCCTGTTGTCATTCCAAGTATTGCTGATACTTTATTTTCTTCCATAGTACCTATATCAGAATCATTATCAAAATATACTTTGTACATTGCATATGTACTATTATTCATACTTATCTCTGCAGGTATATTTATATCATATGAAAATTCAAATTTATCTCCTGCTTCCATTTTATATTCATCATCAAATACCATTAAGTATGATTTTGATGCAGTTGTTGCTTCCTCTGACCATCCATTATTTGCATCTTCTAAATTATTTGTAGCATTTGCATTATCTGAATAATATACTGTATAATCAGATGCTCTTAATCCTGATGTTCCAATTCCAGTTGCTAAAGGTATTGTAAATGTTGATCCTAATTCATTATCTGAATCAATTTCTTTGTTTCCTTGTGCTGGAATTCTTCCTAGTACAACTATATTACTTATATCATTTTTATAATTATTTACAACTGCTCCTTCTATAGTAGCGACTCTATCTTCTGAATTTGCATCTATTTTTACTGTTTGAGCTTCTCCAGAAATTGATTGTACTTCTCCTGCACCATCTTTATAGTTATTAATTCCTGCTGATGCTACAACTCCTGTTGGAGCTACTATATTTATTTCTTTTTCAACAGTTCCTTCTGCCTTAGTAGCTACATCATTTTTATTAATATATTCCATTGTAATTTTTTCTGTTCCACTTGCTGCTAATGTATCTAAAGTTAAATCAGTATTCAGTACAATAATTGCTCCTTTATATTCTGCATCAATTGCATATTCTGTTTGTGTTCCTTCTAGAACAACATTTATTACTTTATGTCCATTTTCTTCTGATACTTCTGAACTTTTTACCTTTAATCCATTATCTAATAAGATATTTGTTCCTTTTAACTTAACATCTTCAATATCTGAAGGTAAAGTTATTTTTAATGTAGGATCTTTATATAAAGCATTATATACACTTGAAGTATCAAGCACTGCTCTGATTTCAACATTCTCATTTTTTACAACTGTAGTTAAATCTTCTTTATTAATTTCTAAATCTATTTTTGTTTCAGGTTCTTTTAAAAGAATTCCTCTTTCTACATTATATGTAGTTGTATCTGTATGTCCTTCCAATTTTGCTTTTAATTGTTTGAATTCTTTCATTTGATCTTTTGAATAGTCAATATTACCTTTTAATGCTTTTATTACATTAATCTCTAATTGTCCTTCTGTTATAGGTGCTGAAGTAGATATTGTAATTTGATTTGTATTCTTTTTAGAAATATCTAATATATATTTTCCATCTTCTAGAGTAGTCTCTTTATTTATTGCACCTATTTTCTTATCCTTTTCATCTTTTATAGTAATACTTCCATCTTCTCCAAGAATTTTGTTAAATATATCTTGTCTAACTTCTATCTGTTTATTATATGCATAATTTGTTCCAGATACTGTTGTATTTCCTTCTGCTTTTTCTTCAGTAACAAAAGCATCGATTCCTTGCACAAATTCGATTGATGTAACTAATTTTGTTGTATTAACTGTTGCTATATAATTTTCATTATACTCAGTTTCTACTTTTTTATCTGCATCATAATTAGCATATAAATATCCTTTGCTAATATTGTTTGGAACTTCCATATCAAAATCAGCTATAGTTCCTTCTTTTTCATCATATTTAATTTCTGCTATAACATCATTTTCTACAACTAATTCTTCATTATTATATAGTGTTAGTTTAACATTTACATTTGATGTTGTATTTATATCATTTGCGGTTGCATAATCATACATATCTCTACCTTCATAAAGATATGTTACTAAATACTCATCTTGAACATTCTTTTTCCAAGAAATAGAATCATCTAAATTGTTAACATTGATTGTTACATTTCCAGCTTCTGCATCATATGTATAGTTTTCATTTGTAAAATCTAGTCCTTCATCCTTTCCATTTGTTGCTGCCATTGATGTTGCAACAACTGTTACTGATGTTGGTTTTATATCATTTAATACTGGAGCTATAATTTCAATATTTGTATTATTAATAGGTAATATATTATCTTTTACATTTACATTAACTTTTGTTTGAACCATTACACCATAATTTCCATTTGTAGCATATGGTATATATTTTGTTCCTTCAGCTTTTACTTCTGCTTCAGCTGTTCCGTTCCATGAAAGTTTATTTGTAATCTCTTTTTCAACAGCTCTTTCATCTCCGTCTTCATCTATATAAGTACCTGTAAATTTAGTTACAAACTCTTTATTAAAATGATCAATAGATACATTATCTTCATTTAATATTTCTATTGGAAGCTCAACAATAATTTCCGAACCATTATTTACCCTATCTAAAACTATCTTATTGTTTTCTACATCTATACTTTGAATGTTTTCATCTTGTATATTATTCTTTATCTTAAAGTTTACATTTTGAAATTCTATTGTTCCATTTTCAACATATCCTGCTGTATTAACTTCAAGTTTCAGATATATCTTAGCCTCCTCACTATTTATATCAAATACTTTGCTATGCGATTCTCCATCAAAATATGAATTAAACAAAACATTTCTATTATTAGTCTCCGAATCTTGTTTGTTTAATTCATCATCACTTGCTGCATAAGCAATAGTATATTCTCCTAGTACTATTAAATTTGCACTAACTAGGACAATAACTAAAAGTACTGCGATTAATTTTCTTAATAAACTGTTCATAACAACCTCCAAATTTAATTACATATACTTATATTATACGACATTTTTTCAGGATTTTCAACACTTTTAAGGTTTTTAAGAAACTTTTTATGTGTATTAATCCTACTTTTTTCCATTTTTTAGTTATACTTCCTATATATATAATATAATACATACATTTTAGCATTTTTTCGTCATATTTCAACATGTACTTAATTGCATTATAAGTTTGTATTCTAAACCACTTTACGGAAGCTCATTTTCAAAAGAAATATTAAATTTATATTACAATTTTGTATTATCTGTATTATTTCAATATTTTAATCACATTTTTTTATTTTTTTAATATTATATATAAATATTTAACATATATTGTATAGAGGTGAGTTTATGAATAATAATATGAATAACAAAAACATGGATATGGCTACATTAATGAATTTACTTGCAAAAATGGATAAAAATGAATTAGAAAAAAACTTAAATAAAGTTAGTCAAATATTAAAATCTAATGATGCAAATACTATCATAGATGAAATCAAAAAGAAAAATAAGTAAAAAGATACTGAATAAACTATTTTCTTTGTATTGGAGGGACTTTTATGAGTGATAATGATATGGAAAATATATTAAATAAGTTTAATGAAATGGTCAAGAATAATGATATCCCAGACAATTTAAAAGATATTTTAAATAAATTTGGTAATTCTAATAATAGTTCTTCTAATTCTAATAGTTCTGAAAATAATGATAACAATTCTTTTGATATTGATATTAATACAATGTTAAAGATAAAACAAATAATGGACTCTTTAAACTCAAATAAACCAGACCCCAGAGCCAATCTGTTACTTTCTTTAAAGCCATATCTAAAAGAAAGTAGACAAAAAAAAGTAGACCAATATATAAAACTTTTTAATATGGAAAAGGTCTTCGAAACATTTAATTCCCTAGGTGGTGATCAAAAAAATGATGTTTAATTTTCCTTTTTATCCTTATCACCATTCTAGATACTATATGCACAATAATTATTCACACTATAATAGATATAATGCACCTGAATATTATGCGGAAAAGGCACATTCCAAACTTTCAAGCGAATCTAATATAAAAAAAAGTCAAACTGTACATAATAAAAAATCAAATAAAGAGGTAAACAAAAATAAATCTCTTATAGATTTTTCAAATAATGATACAAACAACTATATATTAGATTTGTTTGGTATAAAATTATATTATGATGATATTCTTTTATTATGTTTAATATTTTTTCTTTATACTGAAGGAATTAAAGATGAATCTCTTTTTATTATTCTTATATTATTATTACTTTCTTAATATTACTTATAATATTTAATAACAAAATTATAAAGCAGAGATAAATATATTAGAAATCCCTGCTTTATTTTAATATTGTATTTAAAATTATTCTACTATTAATTCATCTTTGTCATTTATATATGCTGATGTTTTTACTTTATGGATTTGTCCTTCTTCTTTATCTATTTCTTTAACAATATCTGCAATTCTTACTTGAAGTGCCTCTATTTCCTGCGCTTCTATAACCGCATCTTTATTACCTTTAGCACCAGCATGCGCTAATCCTCTAAGTATACCCAAAACAACTATATTCTCACCAGCTATAACTTCTGCTCCTGCATTTACATCACCTATTATAACCAAACTACCCTCAAACTCTAATCTTTGACCAGATCTTAATGAGCCTTTATGGAATTTTGTTTCAGAAGTAGCTACTTCTTTATAGAAAGTTTTCTTTATTCCATGTAATCCTAAAACTTTTGGACTATCAAATTCTATTTGAACATTTATAAATCTTTTTATTATGTTTTGTATTTCATCCATTTCTTTGTTTTTTAGGACTTTACCAGTAATTAATATTGGTGTTTTATCATCTTTATATAAATTTTTTAATTCTATAATTTTCTTTTTTAAATCTGATACTATTTCTCTTTGTTCTGCATTTTCATCAACTTTAATTATAACTTGGTTCTTTTTTATACTAATACTTATATAATTATTCATTTAATCACACTTTCTTCTATCTATCTTACACTTTCTGTGCTAGATTCTGCACTTTTATCTTCTGTGACTGTTTCTGAATTCATTCCAAAATATTCTTCAATTATTTTTTTCGCAACATCAGCTGTATATCCTCCTGAACCTGCCTTTTCAACAAATACAACTACTGCTATTTCTGGGTCATCATAAGGAGCAAATCCCACAAACCATCCATGAGCTTCTCCATCTACGCCAGTTTGTGCTGAACCAGTTTTTCCAGCTATTTCTATGTCTAAATCACTAAAATATGCATATGCTGTACCACCGGCTTCACTAGTAACTCCCCTCATACCTTTTTTAATAGCTTCTGAATCTTCTTTAGAAATCTCTACATCTTCTAATTCACTATCTTCTATTCCTAATTTTTCATTCACATAATTGTCAATTTCTTCTTCTGAAACTTCACTACCATCTGGTCTAATAATTGATTTGACAATTGATACATCAACACTCTTGCCGTCATTTGCTATCATGCTAACATATCTTGCCATTTGTATTGGAGTAAAGTTATTATAACTTTGTCCTATTGCTGCTGATAATGTATCAGAAATATACCATCCTTGTCCTAAACTTTCTGCATATTCTTTACTTGCAACAGTTCCAGAAATTTCTCCTTCTAATTCAATTCCTGTTTTTTGCCCCAATCCATATTTTCCTGCATATTCTGCAATTGTGTCAATTCCAATTCTATATCCCATGTCATAGAAGAAATAATTACAAGAATATTTTAATGCCTGTGTAACATTTAAATATCCATGACCTCTTCCATAACTTCTATAGTACCAACAAGCTTGTCTATCTCCATATGGATATATACCATTATCATTAACTAATGATGTAGGGCTTATTTCTCCAGTAGTTAATGCTGCTGATGCAACAACCATTTTAAAGGTAGATCCTGGAGCAAAAGCTGAACTAATTGCTCTATTTAAATATCTCCCATTGGAATCTTCTGTATATTCTTCAGAATATTTTCCTGGATTATAATCAGGATAACTTGCCATTGCTAGAACTTCTCCAGAGTCAACATCCATTACAACAACTGCTCCAGCATCAGCGTCATTTTTCTCTCCATACTTTCCACTAGCTATATCTTTAATATTCTGTTCTAATGCATCTTCTGCAACCTTCTGCAAATTAGCATCTATTGTAAGAATAACATCTGAACCAGAAATAGCTTCTTCTGCAGTATATTCACTAGTTACTGCTCCATCTACTGTCATATCAACTTGTCTTACTCCATCTGTACCTTTTAAATAATCTTCAAAAACATATTGTATACCAGATTTGCCTATTACATCATCATTTCTATATCTGTCTTTCTTTTCTTCATATTCTTCTGCACTTATAGCTCCAACATATCCTAAAACATGTGATGCTAGGCTTCCAGATTCATAAGAAACGACTGGCTCAGTTACAACATACATTCCAGAAAGCATTGAATTTTGCTCTCTTATTTGAACAGCTGATGTATTAGAAATATCCTTTGCTATTGTCACTGATTTTGTTGTACTATACCCATTCCTTGAAATTTCATATCTTACTGACATTATTTTTCTAGCTGTTTTCACATCAGATTCTGTTATCTCATATTTTTCTTTCAAATAGTTAAAAGCTTGTTCTGCAGTTAAATTTTCATCCATTTCATTTTCGATTTTCCAACTTTTTTGACTTTCCTCGCTATCTTGTGTAAATTTATATGGATCAACTTCTATTGGTAAATTATCAACAAATTTATCTTTATTTGATTCTAATATTTCAATAAATTTTTTTATAGAATTATTTAATTCTGTATCATCAACTTTTGTGCTATATATCTCCACACTGTATCCTGTATCTGTTGATACAAGTTCAACACCTGTTCTATCTTTTATAGAACCTCTTGCAGCTTTAATTACAGACTCTCTTGTAAGCCTTGAATTTGATGTTTCTCTATATTCCGCCCCATGAATAATCTGCAGATTAAAAAGTTGAATCAATAAAATAATTCCTATTATGTATACAATAGTTGTAAGAATATTATATCTTATTCTACCTTCTAATCCATTGTTTTTGCCCATTTTTCACCACCTTTGATATTTAAAAATATCTTGTAAGTATATTTCTCGTTTTAAATATTTCCTCTAATAAATGTCCTAATTTTTGTATTAATGGATATATAATTATTGTTATTATCACGTTATATAGTGTTTCTATAAATAATATTTTCATAAAGCTTAATATTTCTATATTGATATCTAATGTTATCAAACTAAAAACATATGATCCAATTTCATATATTAAAGTAGATCCAATTATCATTAATATAATAGTAATTTTACTCTCTTTCGAGAAATTTTTGTCTAAATATTCTCCAGCTAATCCTATAATACCTAGCATAATACCTGATACACCTATTTGTCGTCCAATAACAACATCTAAATAAAATCCAAATATTATTCCTAAGATAAGTCCTAACTTTTTACCAGTAAAAAGTCCTACAAATAATATAAATATTACAAATAAATTAGGCTGAACTTTTGATATTGTAAACCATGTAAAAAAATTTGACTGTAAGAAATATATTATAAAAAAAGATACTATTAATAATATTACTGCAATTACTTTTTTCAAATCTCTCATTCCTTTCCATTAGTCAAATTTTTTTATTTTTTGATTTATTTTAATTATTCATCTACACTATTAGTAATTACCAGAACAGTATTAAGTTTTGTAAAATCAACAGCTGTATCTACTATTGCATATCTATCAGTTATATTATTTGTATTTACAACTTCTCTTATGGTTCCTATATGAATTCCTTTTGGATAAATTCCACCTATTCCAGACGTTTCTACACTATCACCTTGTAAAACTACTGCATCTGTTGGTATAAAAGTTGCTTTTAAAGCTGTTTTATCATCAAGTGTTCCCTGTACAACAATCGTATCATCTGTTGTACTTATTGTACTTGTTACAGCTGACGCTGTATCTACAATAGTCTGCACTTTTGCTGTATTAGAAGTTGCAGATACTATATGTCCAACTAATCCGCTATCTGCAATTACTGTCATTCCTTCTTTTATTCCATCATCTGTTCCAACATTTATGACAACAGTACTACTGTAATTACTTATATCTCTATTTATAACATCTGCTGGTATTGTATTATAATCTGCATATTTATCCTTTAAATTAACATATTCTTTTAAAGTTTCATTTTCTGCTTTTATAATTTCTAGTTCTCTTAAGGATTGTTCTAATTCACTGTTCTTTTGCTTTAACTCTTCATTTTCTTGCTTTAATGTGTCCATATCTGCAAAATAACTATCATTTCCAGATATTTTATTTTTTAAATAAGTAAATCCATTTTGAACAGGCATTACTAAAACATTAAAAATATTTTCAACAAATGAAACTTGGTTAACATTGCTATTAGTAAAGACAACTAGTATAACTAATATTATAACTGTTATAATAATCCCTATTATTCCACTTTTCTTATTTCTATTCATTCTTGTTAATCATTCCTTTTCACAATAATTACTTCCCTTTTCTTGAATTAATTAACACTGTTTTTAATCTTTCTAAATCTTCTAAAGTTTTTCCTGTTCCTTTAACCACACATTCAAGAGGGTCATCAGCAACATACACAGGCATTTCAGTTCTTGCTGCAATTAATTTATCAAGATTTTTTATCAATGCTCCTCCTCCTGACAACACAATTCCTTTAACCATAATATCTGATGATAATTCAGGTGGAGTTCTTTCTAAAGTTTGTTTAACTATTTCTACTATTTTTTCAATTGATTCTCTTATTGCTTCTTCTACTTGACTTGAATATATTCTAACAGTTTGAGGAAGCCCTGTTGTCAAATCTCTACCACTAATTTCCATGCTAAGATCTGTAACAAGTGGCATCGCACATCCAATTTCTTTTTTTATACTTTCAGCTGTTGTATCACCTATTGCAAGATTCATTTCTCTTTTGACATAATTAATTATTTCTTCATCCAATTCATCTCCTGCAATTCTTAATGAATTACTTACAACAACTCCACCTAAAGATATAACAGCTACTTCTGTAGTACCTCCTCCAATATCTACTATAATATTTCCACTAGGTTCTGCTATGTCAAGGCTTGCTCCTATTGCAGCAGCCATTGGTTCTTCCATTAAATAAACTTCTTTTGCTCCTGCTTGTAAAACAGCCTCTTCTACAGCTCTTTCTTCTACCTCAGTAATCCCTGAAGGAACACCAACAACAACTCTTGGTTTTCCACAATTATATCTTTTAGATATTTTAGATATGATATTTTTAAGCAACAATTGTGTGGCTGTAAAATCAGCTATAACTCCATCTTTCATTGGTCTAACCGCTTTAATTTGTTCTGGTGTTCTTCCGAAGCATTTCCTTTGCCTCATTACCAGTAGCAATTATTCTATGTGTTTTTCTATCAATAGCTACTACAGATGGTTCATTTAATACAATCCCTTTACCTCTAACTGTAACTAAAATATTTGCTGTTCCTAAATCAATTCCAATATCTTTTGAACCAAAATTAAATAATTTCATTATAAATAACCCCTCTCCAATATTAATTGTTTCTGCTTTTTAAATAAAAAATACTCCTAAAACTTTGATCCCCAATTATAATATGGTCTAATAACTCTATCCCCATAATTTTTGATGCTTTAATAAGATTCTCAGTGAATTCTTTATCTTGATTACTAGGTGTAGGATCTCCGCTAGGATGATTATGTACTAAAATTATCTTTGGTGCTTCAATTTTTATTGCTTCATGTAATACATCTTTCGGTCTTAATATTGCAGAATTGGTTCCTCCATAACATATATCTACAATTTTTATTACTATATTTTTTACATTTAATAATATAGCTTTTACACACTCTCTTTTATAATATTTCATTTCATCCATTAACAAATTAGCTACATCTCTAGGTGAATTAATTTGTATATTGGTTATATCCATTGGACTAGATATTCTTTTTGCTATTTCACTAATAGCTTTTATCTGAAGTGCCTTGACTTTTCCAATTCCTTTTATTTTCATAAGTTCGTTAACAGATATTTCTTGTAAAAATTTTAAATTCTTTCTATTAGTTTTTTCTAAAGATAATACTCTTTGTGCAATATGTACACTACTTTCATCTTTTGTTCCATTTTTTATTATAATTGCAATTAATTCTGCATTTGATAATTTTTCCGGACCATAAATTTCTAATTTTTCATATGGTCTTTCTGATAACGGAAGCTCTTTAATTTTCATAAGCAAAATCCTTTCTATAAGCCCCCGATAAATATAATTAAACTTTTCTATATATGAATATGGCAAGCACCATACCAATAATACTAGCTATATTTATTTTAAACATTAGTCCAAATGTTATACTTATTACACTTAAGTCTAGTGTTATTGGCGTAGAAAGTCCAAAACTTTGTCCATAACCTAACCACCATAAGAAGTCTACACTTGATGCAAGCTCTCCAAGAAGTCCTCCTACAACAATTCCACATAATATAAAAATTATTAATATCCATATATTTTTATCTCTTGTTGCCATGTTTATTATATCCTCCTCTTTTGCTTATATTCACCTTTATTATTATACCTATGTATTATATCTTGTCTATACATTTTTTTCAAGTTTTATAGGAAAGTTTTTCTATTTATTTTTATAGTATATTATGTTAAAATAAAATTATCTAAATATCTTTTTTTTTATTTGATTTTATGATATATTATTAGTTACCTTTTTTATGAGACAAAAATATAATATTGTAATAATATTTTTTTGGAGGATTTTTAATGAAATTTGAAAAAATTAATGAGAACCAAATGAGGGTTATTCTTTCTATACAAGATTTAGAAGACAATGATATAAGTTTACATGATTTTATGTCTAACACATTAGAATCTCAAGATTTATTTTTTGATATGCTTGAAGAAGCAGAAGAAAAAATTGGATTTAAAACCAAAAACTGTCAAGTTAGAATAGAAGCTCTAGCAATGACTGACGATAATTTTGTGTTAACAATTACTAAGGTTAAACCAGATATCTCAAAGAAACGTAGTCATAATACAAAAAACAAACCAAAACCTATTGCAAAACGAAAGTCTAATAATTTAGAGCAAACTTGTTTAATTTATAAATTTAGTTCATTTGATGATTATTGCTATTTTATTGAGTTTTTAGTAAAAAATAACCTTGTAAGCTCATTTAAAGTAGCTGAAAAAATATATCTATATTTATATAATAATAGTTTTTATTTAACATTATGTAACTTGAATACAGAATACGAAAATATCTCAAAATTTTATACTGTTATTACTGAATTTGGTTCATATGTTACAAATCCTGATATATTTATACATAGACTTAATGAATCAGGAACATTATTTATAAAAAATAATGCATTTAAGAAAAGCTTTTTACATTATACTAGAAAAGATAAATAGAACTCATATAAATGAGTTCTATTTTATTTATTTTTATGTATTTTATTAATCTATTTAAATTTAATACACATAATTTTGAGGATTATATGTGATACCGTTTTTTCTAACTTCTAAGTGTAAGTGTGGTCCAGTTGAATTTCCTGTTGAGCCAACTTTTGCAATTATATCTCCTTGTGATACATTTTCCCCTACAGATACTAATAATTGACTACAATGTGCATATACTGTTGTTACACCACTTCCATGATCAATCTTTACAACATAGCCATATCCTCCGCTCCATCCTGAAAATGTAACTGTTCCTGATGCCGCTGCTTTAATTGATGTTCCTGTAGGTGCCGCTATGTCAAGTCCTGCATGTGTATGATCTCTTACACTGTCATTACTTCCATATCTTGAAGTTATTGTTCCTGAAATCGGATTTATTAAATTTATTCCTAAACTCACATATCCAGATGATGAGCCTGAACTATACGCGTTTCCTGAATATACTACTGTAGGTTTTTCTTCATATAGTTTTGCAACACATTTTTCTACAGATGTAAATTCTTTTAATTTTTTATCATATTTTTCTACTATTCCTAATTCTTCTTGATTTGCACTTTCTTTATCCTCTAATTTTTCTATTACTTCCTCAGCCTCTTTAAATGATGAAACATAAAACTTTTCTTTTTTATCATCAGTGATAGCATAATATTTATAGTAAGGAGTTCCATCTTCAGTTACTTTATTATATATTTCATCATCATTTGTATTTACATCTTTCTTTAGTAAACAAAGTTTATATGTAGGCATAGCATCAACTTGTATAAATGCTACATTTTCTTCTGAGTCTCCCGAAGTATAATCATTTATCCTTTCTTGTAATTTACTTTTATCTGATGTAAAACCTATAACCTCTCCATTTAAACTTACCTCATATGTTGGGTTATAAAATAATACTACTAAAGCTAATAATATTATTGCTGATAAGAATATTAGAACTATTAATTTTATTGATTTTCTTGTTGTTATTGCAATCTTCTTTAAAATACTAATCTTAAACACTCCCATCAATACATTATTTATTTGTGTTATTTTATATTAAAAAAAGAATTTAAACAATTTTTAAATATGTTTAAATTCCTTTTTTAACTTATTTTTATTTATACTCTCTTTAAGTTTTCTCTTAAAATCTCTTTTTTTCTTTATTTTAATTATTGAACATTATTTTTAACTTCTTGTATTTCCGTAACACTTGCAGGTGCTGCAGATTTATAATACCCTTTTGCTTGAGCAGTTTTAAATAGTTCATATTGAAAGCTCTCATCGCTATTTCTTATCTGTTGTAGTGTCTGTCTAAGTGACATGTTTTCTGTTTCTGATATTGCTGTTTGATAAGATCCAAGACTCGCTTTTACACTTGATAAAATATCATTAACCATTGTTTTCTCGTCCATAATTACCTCCTATTTAATTATTTAAAAATGACATTAATTTTTGTTTAGTATTAAGGCTATCCTGTGCTGCTTTTGTAAACATTTGCTTTATCTGTGGGTCAACTGCTTGTGATGCATATGCATTTAACTTTTGATATGATGTTTCATGTGCTCCAATAAAATGTCTTAAGTTTTGTAATTCAACTTGACTTAAATTAGACATTATGATCATTCCTTTCTTTTATAATCTCTTAATCAGTATGTACAAATTTTATTTTTTTATACTTTTAAATTTACAATAAAATCTAAATTGTCAAAAAAATAAAATGCCAAATATTATTTAGCATTCTATTTTTTCTATCTAAATTTTATTAATTTCCTATTATTTTATAAATATCATTCCAATTATTTACTCTTATTATATTTTTTTCTTCAAGTTCTTTATCTGATATACTTTTATTGTGATAAGCTGTATATAATAATTTTATATCCGCATCACCTTCTAAGTTTTTTATGCTATCATCTATTCTAATATCTGCTTTAATAATCTCTTTATTGTTAGCAAAAATATATTTTTTAGGTTCAATAAACGGTAAATTTTTATATAAGTAATCAAATTTATCTTTTAAACATTTCCCTGATAAACTTTCATCATCTCTAAAAACATACGCACTTACAATATATATATCATAAATATTGTTTAACTTTTTTATTATTTCAACAGCATTCTCACATTGCCTACCATATTCATATACATTATTATTTGCAAAGAAATTAATCCATTCTTTTTCTTTCTCCTTTGGAATTATATCATTTATATAATATGACCCTATTTCCTCTTGAGTATAGTTACTACCTAAAAAGTCATTTACCATATCAATAAAATTTCTTTCACATATAACATCATCCATATCTATAATTAATTTTTTCATGTAATCACCTTATTATATTTTTATAAAATAAGTTCCCAATTCTTAAATTATTTCTAGATTTGCAAACTTTGCCATTAATCTTTTATGACCTGCTTTATCAAAAGAAATATCTAATTTATAATCTTCTCCTTCTGCTTCAATTTTATTAATAGTTCCCTCTCCAAACTTTTTATGATATATACGTTGTCCTTCTTTATATTTTGATATATCAAAACTAGATTCATCTTTCCTTTTATTTAGAGAATTTAAGAAACTTTCTGCTGATTTAAACTGAAAGCCTGTATTAATATTAGAAGCTGAAACTTTTTCACTATTTCTTATATTACCATCTATTTTATATTTTTTTACATTTTGGCTAGTTCCATATTCCCATTTATATGGACTATCCTCAAATTCATTGATATTCTTATTATCATCAAGTTCATCATAACCATCAAGTAAATCTGATGGTATCTCATTTATAAACCTTGATATTTGATTATAGCTTGTTGATCCAAATATTGTTCTCTTTTTAGAACATGTTAAGTACAAAAATTGTTTTGCTCTAGTTATTCCTACATAAAATAGACGTCTTTCTTCTTCTAATTCTTTTTGTTCTCCTATAGATTTATTTCCAGGAAATATTCCCTCTTCCATTCCAACTAAAAATACAACCGGGAATTCTAGTCCTTTTGCACTATGTAATGTCATAAGAGTTACAGAATCATCTGTTTCTTCCATTCCATCTATATCACTACTTAATGTAATTCCTTCTAAGAAATCAGCTAGTGTATTTTCTGCTTCTTCCTCTTCAAATTCTATAGCAACTGTTAAAAATTCTTCTAAGTTTTCTATCCTTGTTTCCGCTTCTGTTGTATTTTCTTGTTCTAATGCTTTTACATAACCAGTTTTATTTAATGTCTCTTTTATTAACTCTGATATACTTAACTCTTCTATTTTTCCTCTTAATTCTTCTATTGTATTTATAAACTCTTCTGCATTTGCTTTTACTCTATTTAGTCCATATTCATCTGCATATTTTATTATATTAAACATGGATAAACCTGTTTTTTCTGATATTTCACTAATATTGTCTATGCTCGTCTTTCCAATGCCTCTTTTGGGTTCATTTATAATTCTTTTAAGAGAAATATTATCTGAGAAATTATATATTAATCTTAAATATGAAATTATATCTTTTATTTCTTTTCTTTCATAGAATTTTAGACCACCAACTATTTTATATGGAATTCCTTCTCTTCTTAAGATTTCCTCTATTGCTCTTGATTGTGAGTTCATTCTATATAGAACAACAAAATCTGAATACTTAAAATATTCTTCTCTTCTTAAATGATTTATTTCTTCTACTATATATCTTCCTTCATCATATTCATCATCTGATTTATGAATTATTGGAAGTTTACCTTCATCATTTTCTGTCCAAAGTTTTTTCTCATATTTATTTTCATTATGTTTAATAACTGAATTGGCAGCTTTTAAAATATTTCCTGTACATCTATAATTTTGTTCCAGTTTAATTAGTTTTGCTCCAGGAAAATCTTTTTCAAAATTTAATATATTGCTAATATCAGCTCCTCTAAAACTATAAATACCTTGGTCATTATCTCCAACAACTGTGATATTACCATGTTTTGAAGCAAGTATAGTAACCAATGTAAACTGAGCTTTATTTGTATCTTGATATTCATCTACAAGAATATATTGGAATTTATTTGTATAATATTCTAAAACATCTTCATTTTCAGTAAGTATTTTTATCGCATAATTTATAATATCATCAAAATCAATTGCATTATTTTCTTTTAATCTTTTTTGATATAATTCATAAACTCTTCCTATAATTTCTTTTCTATAGTCACCTGCATATTTTACTTGATATGCTTTGGGCTCTATCATCTCATTTTTTCCATTACTTATTTCTGCTAAAATAGCTCTGTCCGTAAACATTTTATCATCGATTTTTAATACTTTCATACATTCTTTTACTAATGTTCTTTGATCAGATGTATCAAATATTAAAAATGAGTGATCAAATCCTAATCTGTCAATATATTTTCTTAATATACGAACACATATTGAATGAAATGTGCCTATCCACATATCTTTTGCAGCTTCTCCAACAAGTTTTTCAACTCTTTCTTTCATTTCATTTGCAGCTTTATTTGTAAAAGTAATTGCTAATATATTCCATGGCTTTATATATTTTTCGCTCATTAAATATGCTATTTTATGAGTAAGTACTTTAGTTTTGCCACTTCCAGCTCCTGCAATTACTAAACATGGCCCTTCTGTATTTAAAACTGCTTCTTTTTGTTTATTATTTAATCCTTCTATTAAATCTTGCATCCTCTTCTCCTTAATTTTCTAAACATTTATTTGCCTCTACATTTTAACTTATCTAATTTATTTTTTCAAGCGAACATTTAATTATTTTGTAAGATCTTTATCTTCTTCTTTTTCATCTATATAATTTTCTTTAATATTGCCTTGTTTTTCTGATATTGATGTTGGATAAATTCTCATTTCATTTCTAAATTTCCCATCACTTGTTGAATATGCTGGTATTACTTTATTTTTAGGATTTATAATAAATGATTTAATAATTTTACTTTTTATTCTTTTTAAAAAGGTTCTTCTTAGTTTTAGTTCAGGAAATATTTCTAAAGATTTATAACATTCTGGTATTTCAATAGCATTATTATCTGGCATATGACTAGGTTTATCTAATATTCCACATTTTTGAAAATCTCTATCACTTTTCAAACAATATTTAGGTCTTATTCCTTTTCTAATACTTGGATAATCCCAAGTTAGATCTGTATTATACCAATTTCCATCGATTTTAACCACATTATATGCATGTTGTTCATCTTCTTCATTTATTAAACTATGTGCTATCTTAGACTCTATTCCTACTAAACTTAAAGTTTGTTTAAGTGTTTCAGCAAAACCTAAACATACCGATTTATTTAATAAGACAGCATTTTCTAGGTTTCTTGAAGTCCTTAAATTATCTTTAGAATATTGGGATTCTTCATCTAATATTCTCATATCATAATCAATCATTAAAGCTAATCTTCTATATACTTTTTTAAATCTATCTTTTTCCGGTAATTTTTTATCTATATCTCTTACAAGCATTGATAATTTAGTATATATAAATCCATATTTTATAAGATCCATTCTTTCTGATGAAGGATTTTCTTTTGCTCCCACTAAAACTTCCCTTATTCCATGTCTTACCATTAGTTTTGGAGGTGCTTCACTTATTGTGTTGCAATAAAAATAAGAATTAAATTCTTCTTTGTTTAAGAAAATTTCTTGTTCATCTAATCTTACTAAATCTTTCGGTGTTACTTTTATAGAAATAAACTCCTTATCTCTACATATATCTATTACTTCTTGTAACATTGTCCTTGGAACTTTTGATAGAACAACAACTATCTCTTCTTCATTTCTTTTTACTGCTTGTATACTTTCTAATATTATTTCTTCTTTTCTTGTTAGCTCCATTTCCTTCTCCATACTATTTCTGAATATACTTTTATTCAAAAATTACATGATTTTATTTTTGTTTGAAATAATCACATTTTTTTCTTGCTGTAATCCTTTCAAATATTTGTTAGTAAACAGCTGAAAATCGCAATTATTTAAAGTAATATTTTTTATATTACTTTTCAACAAATCTTTTAATATATCTTTTGTAATATAATTTTCATCAAAATATATATTTTTTATATTCTCAATATCTCCTATTTTTAATTTTAAACAATGAAGAATAAATACTGTATTAATATTAGAATTCGATATTAATTTTCCAATATTTAAATTATTACAAGAGATAAATTGAATATTTTTAGCCTTTATATCTAAAAATATATCTTCATTAAATTTACAATTATATATAATCAATTCTTCTATATCATTAATATTCTTTAACATTTTTAAATTTTCTTGTGTTATTTCATAGTTTCTAATTGTACATGTTTGTAAATTTTTAAATAATTTTAAATCATCTAAATCATTTGTAATAATATTGTCTTGTACATCTTTTGCATTTAATGTAATATCATTTATATTATCTAAATCTTTTTGTTCTATTTTCTTTATATCTTTATGTAATAATACTTGCAAATTTAATTCTAACTCTTTATTTTTTATTTCCATAATTTAAATTTCCTCTTTAAAGTTTTTTACTAATTTTCTCTCTTTACTACTCATATATTGTAGCAAATTAATATGTTTTTTTCAATAATCTTTATATGCTCATAGCTATAAGTCCTATCAAAATTCCTATTATATTCCCAACTACTGTACTTTTCCCAAGATATAACTTATTAGACTCTGGTGTCAATTCTCCAGATACTATATATATCATAGCACCAGCAGCAAATGCTAAACATAATCCAATTATGGTTTCCGATATTCCTCCTAAAATAGCTCCAACTAAAGCTCCAAGCGCAGTTGTTACTCCTGATAAAATAACATACCACAATATTTTTCTAATTTTCATTCCTCCTTTTTTTAATGGAACTGCCATTGCCAGTCCCTCTGGTATATCATGAAAACAAATTGTAATAGCAAGAGATAAACCAAGTTTAATAGACGATTCAAATCCTGATCCTATGGCTAACCCTTCTGGAAAATTATGTATTGCAAGTCCCACACTAATGATTAATCCTGTCTTTAACAGATTTACTTTTGAATTATCCACAGTTTTAATTGATTTTGAAACTAAGTTATCCACATATATATCACACATTATCATTACAATTATTCCAAATACAATACCTATTATTACGTTTGCTAAATTTGATATTTCTAAAGCTTCTGGAATAAGTTCAAAACATATAATAGATGTCATAAGACCTGATGTTAATGCTAAAATGAAGCCTAAAAATTTATTGCTTGTTTTCTTTATTTTTACTCCTATTAATCCTCCTAAAGTAGTACCAAAAGTACCAAAAAATAAACCTAAAAATGCAGTTTTTATAATTTCTTCTATTTATATCACATCCTTATATATATTCTTACAATTATTAAATTTATATGATACTTAAAACACTATTATGATTATTGTTTATTTCATTAATTAAGCCCTTAAGTTTTTACTTTATCTAAATTTTCTTTATTTGACTTTCAATGTTTCTATATAATATTTATTATTTGAAAAGCGCACCTCAATCTGAGGTGCACCTTTTTGTCCACTAGTCTTCAGAGATTATCATCTCTAACTTCCGAATATGTTTTTCGTCAGGCTTTGGTGGCTTTGAACTAAACCAATCACGATAATTTTTCAACTCTTTCATCGCAATTTGTTTTGTTGCACAAAAAGCCTTATAAGAGCCAGACATCTCATCGTCAGTAGTCCAAATTCCATAAAATGTTTTAGTCTTCTTCGCCATTATTAGACCTCCTTTGATGGATCTAGTGATTAATATTAACATGTTTACATTTATTATATTATAAACTTAATAAAATAGTCAATATTATTGCTTTTCTCAATCATATACCAATTCTAATAAAAAATCATTTATATCAAAATCTATATTTCGCACTAGTTATCAGGTTTTAACAACCTATTAAAAATGTTATCCACATTCTTAACAGTTTCTAAAACTTTTTATCCACATATATATCACATATCATTTTTATTCTATTCATATATTTTTAAATACATTGCCTAAACTATCATTTATTACTAAGTCAGCCACGTTGTCCATATCAGTTTTATCTCTATTAATTAGCACTAATCTATTTCCTTTAAAATAGTATATCAAACTACTTGCTGGATATACTGTAAGAGAAGTTCCCCCTATTATTAATACTTCTGCTTCTTTAATTGCTTTTATACTATTTTCCACAACAGTATCATCTAAACTTTCTTCATATAGCACTACATCAGGTTTGATAATTCCTCCACAATCACATTTAGGAATACCTTTACTATTAAATACATATTCAGCACTAAAACTTTTTTTACAATTCATGCAATAATTTCTTAATACACTTCCATGTAATTCATACACTTTTTTCGAACCTGCTTTTTGATGTAATCCATCAATATTTTGTGTAACTACTGCTTTAAGTTTTCCTATATTTTCTAATTTTGCTAATTTTTTATGAGTGATATTAGGCATATATTTCAACGAATTCATTTTATCTTTATAAAATTTATAAAACTCTTCTGTATTATTCATAAAAAAAGTATGACTAAGTATTTCTTCTGGAGGAAATTTATATTTCTGGTTATATAATCCATCTTTACTTCTAAAATCAGGTATACCACTTTCTGTTGAAACACCTGCTCCTCCAAAAAATACAATATTAGAATTGTTATTTATTATTTCTTTAAATTCTTCTATTTTAGATGCTAATTTCTCATCATATATATTTTCCATACTATACCTCTTCTATACAATCTATTAATTACAGTTGTGTGTAACTTTGCCTATAAATTATCCACATTTTCTACATATTATATTTTATTTTTATCCACATTATCTTTCATCATTAATATAATGTACAAATTTACCTTCATCTCCTTTTATTACTTTGTACATTTTCTTTGGTAATAATATTCTATCATTTAACTTATCTATATCCATCCATACAAATTCTAATTTACCTTTTTTCTCTTCTTCTATAGCTTCATATCTAGATAATTTATATAGCTCTTCGTTTTTAAATTTCACTTCATGTGTAAATAATAATTCATGATAATTATTATTTTTCATTTCAAAAAAATTTTCTATCAAAGATACGGGTCTAACATATTCTATATCAAATCCCATTTCTTCCTTTATTTCTCTTCTTAGTGCTGTTATGCTACTTTCTCCAGCTTTTACTCTTCCACCAGGCAGTGTAAAATGGTCTTTCCCTATGGTGTGATGTATTAATATTTTGTTTTTATTTTTAATTAAAGCTGATACTCTGTAGTTTAACATGTATTCTCCAACTTTTAGCGAAATATCCATTTTTATTTTCTCCTTTTATAAGCTTTTCTTATTTTATAAATTTTATATAGTCTGTTTTTCTTTCCTTTGCTTCTGGATAATCTCCTTCAACATATCCTAATATACAATTTCCAATCCCTACATATTTATCATCTATATTCCATTCTTTTAATAACTCTTTTCCTTCTTCTGTTTCAAAAGTTTCTTTTGCTCTATGTATCCAACAAGCCCCTATATTTAAACTATGCGCTGCATTTAATAAATTTCCCATTACTAAACTTCCATCTTCTATATATGTTCTTACATTCTTATCTGCAAATACAATTACAAGAGTAGGTGCTCCATAAAAAGGGTCTGTAGCTATTCCCATAATTTTTGCATTAATTTTTGATATTTTATTTATTATCTCTTTATTCTGTATTACAACCATTATAGCTGATTGTTTTCCCATCCCACTTGGAGCATATTTTCCGGCTTCTAATATTTGTTTTAATTCTTCATCTTTTATTTGTTCTCTTTTATATTTTCTTATACTCCTTCTTTCTTCTAAATCTTTAATAGTTTGATTCATAACTATTCACTCTCCTCTATATAAATCATAAAGAAATTATATCATAACAAATAAAATATTAATGGAATATTTTACATATTTTTGCATATACTTATATTAATATATTAAATAGTAATGTTTTTTTGCTGTTACTATTGACAATTTATTATGAAAAGTATATAATATATTTGTTGACACATCGCGGGGTGGAGCAGTTGGCAGCTCGTTGGGCTCATAA
>CALXWP010000013.1 GCA_944392455.1 uncultured Clostridia bacterium | reverse complement strand
TTCATCATTAACTCATCATCTTGTTCAGCTGCTGCTTCTATCATTTTATTTCTATATTCTTCAGCTTGATCTTTTAAGTCTGCAGGAATTTCTCCTTCTTCTATTTCTTTTCCAAGATCATCTTTATGAATAAATGCTCTCATTTTAATTAAATCTACTATTCCTTGGAAGTTATCTTCTGCACCAATTGGTAATTGGATTGGAATAGCATTAGCATTTAATCTTTCTTTCAATTGGCGAACACATAGCATAAAATCTGCACCTGTGATATCCATTTTATTAACATATACCATTCTTGGAACTTGATACTTATCAGCTTGTCTCCAAACTGTTTCTGTTTGTGGTTGAACTCCACCTTTAGCTGCTAATACTGTAACAGCACCATCAAGTACTCTTAAAGATCTTTGAACTTCAACTGTAAAGTCAACGTGTCCTGGAGTATCTATTATATTTATTCTATGACCTAACCATTGGCATGTTGTAGCAGCAGAAGTAATTGTTATACCTCTTTCTTGCTCTTGAACCATCCAGTCCATAGTAGCTTCACCTTCGTGAACTTCTCCTATCTTATGAGTTTTACCTGTATAGAAAAGTATTCTCTCAGTAGTTGTAGTTTTTCCTGCATCTATGTGAGCCATTATTCCTATATTCCTTGTTTTCTCTAAAGGAAACTCTCTTCCAGCCATTTTTATCCTCCTTTATACTTTCTTTATATCTTAAAACTTGTAATGTGCAAATGCTTTATTAGCTTCTGCCATTCTATGCATATCTTCTTTCTTCTTGAATGCTCCACCATTTCCAGCACAAGCATCCATGATTTCAGCTGCTAATTTTTGAGCCATTGTTTTTTCATGTCTATTTCTTGCATAAGTAACTAACCATCTTAAACCTAAAGTTTGTCTTCTTTCTGGTCTAATTTCGATTGGAACTTGGTATGTAGCTCCACCGATTCTTCTAGCTTTAACTTCTAGAACTGGCATTACATTTTCAAGAGCTGCTTCAAATACTTCTAATGGATCTTTTTGTTCTTTTTCCTTTATAATATTGAAAGCATCATAAACAATTGATTGAGCAACTGTCTTTTTACCATCTAACATAACATTGTTGATTAATTTTGTAACAACTTTGCTATTATATATTGGATCTGGTAAAACGTCTCTTTTTGCTATAATTCCTCTTCTTGGCACTATTCTTCACTCCTTTTCTTGATATTATTTTAATTTAAATATCTTTTTGGTATTTAAAGAAATACCTAAAGTTACTCTGAAAAGATTTTTTCTTTTCCGTATAGTGCTATATACTCTATTATAAATTTAAGTACCTTAAATTAGTAATTTCATATAAGCACCATTAGCCTAAAAATCATTTTACTTAATTAACTAATCTAAAATTTTATTTTTTAGGCTTTTTAGCTCCGTACTTAGATCTACCTTGCATTCTATCTTTAACTCCTGCTGTGTCTAATGTACCTCTGATTATATGGTATCTAACACCTGGAAGATCTTTTACTCTTCCACCTCTTATTAAAACAACACTGTGTTCTTGTAGGTTGTGTCCTATACCTGGGATATATGAAGTTACTTCATATCCATTTGAAAGTCTTACTCTGGCAACTTTTCTCAATGCTGAGTTTGGCTTCTTTGGTGTTACTGTTTTTACAACTGTACAAACACCTCTTTTTTGTGGTGATCTCTTGTTTGTTAATTTTTTGTTTCTTGAGTTATATCCATGTTGTAAAGCTGGTGCTGTAGATTTAGTTGTAGAACTTTTTCTTCCTTTTCTTACTAATTGATTAATTGTTGGCACTTAAATTTCACCTCTTTCCTTACATAAAATAAACCGCTAGTATAGCTATTTTACACTAGCGGTATAATTTTATCATTTTTTTGCTTAAATGTCAATATAAACATCATAATTATCATAGTATTAGAGTTTATAATTTTATCTATCTACTTGATTCGTCATCCCTTTGTGTTTGACTTTCAGCTCTTCTTTCTTTACTACTTGCTTTTAAAACTTCTTCTTCTTTTTGCTTTAAATAGTCCTTTACTACATCATATTTCATAGCATCTCTAAATTGCGATTGTTTTCTATCTTCATGATCTTGCTTACTTTGTTCTTCTGGACTTAGTCCAGCATTTTCTGGAACAATTGGATCTTTACCAAATTTTCCTCTTACCCAATTTTTAAATCTTTGCCATCTAGATAGTGGTGCAGGTAAATTTTGCTCATATTGTTCTTCTGTTACATACTCTTTTCCTGCAACTTTTTTATAGGCTATTTTCCTAGTATCTAAATCTTTTTTAACAGATTTAATTGTTTGTCCAATGTTACTTGTCATTACCATTATCAAATCTGTATTTTCTTTTGACATATCTGGATATTTTTTACTTATAAACTTTGTAATTTCAGATTGTACTCTAGTTAAATCTGCTTCTTTTTTTGTTAAATCTCTTTTACTTTTATTTAATTCGGTTTCTTCAGCTTTAGTTCTTGGAGATTTATTTTCTAATTCTTGGATTCTTGCATTTAGTTTACGTATTTCTTTTTTAGTATTAGTCATACCACGAACAGTTTTTTCAAAATTTGGATGATCTGTCATAATTTCTTTTATTTTTTTATAACCAGATAATTTCTTACTTCTATCCTTAATTGATCTTTCCATTCTTGTTTTTAAAATTGAGTCTAACTGCTTTTTCATTTCAGGATTATTTTCAAGAGCTGCATATCTTTCATTAACTTTGTCTAAAGCTCCTTGAACTTTACCTTTATATTTATTTAAATTTTCTAATGCTTTTCTTACTTTCTCTTTAGCATTTTCAATTTCTTTAGCTTTATGTACAGCTGGTTTTCCTGCAATTTTAGCTCTTTCATTTTCACTTACTAATCTATCATATTCAGTTTTCGCATCAAAAAGATCTAATTTACAGCCTGATAATTTTGCCTTATCTGCTTCTAAAGTTTCATATTTTTTTTTATCTCTTTTATATTCATTATTAAAATCTTCTAAATTCATTTTCCCCTCCATATTATATTTAATATTTTTATTCTTCTGTGCTACTATTATTTAAATCAAGTTCTTCTAAAAAGTTGTCTATATCCTCAAGCATCTCCTCAAGTGTAACTTTTAAATCTACTAATTCTTCTGGTGTTAATTCTTTTAAACTTTCTTCATTAATATCTTCAATATTTTTTATTTGCATATTAATCTCCTTTCTTTTGTTTACATAATACAATTTAATTATACATTAATTACCGTATTTTGTCAAATATAATTTTCCCATTTTATAAATTAAGTATACTATAACCATTTTATTTTGTCTAGTAATTTTCATAATTTTTTAATTAATCTTTGTGGGTATACCAAAGATGATTTTTGTTACTTCAAAAATTTATAACGAATTTTCCTATTCAAAAAAAGCACATGTTAACATGTACTTTTTAATTGTTCCAAAGCTCTATCTGCTAATTTTCCATACTTTAATTTTTTATCTCTTATTCTTTCTTCCAGCCCAGGTAATATTCCAAAATTCGCATTCATAGGTTGGAAGTTTTTATTAGGAGTTGCAATATATTTAGACAATGCTCCTATCATGGTTTCTTCCGAAAATATAATTTCTTTTTCATTGTTATATTTTGCAACTGCATTTAAACTAGCTACCAATCCTGAAGCTATAGATTCAACATAACCTTCTACTCCAGTAATTTGTCCTGCAAAAAATATATTACTATTTTTCCTTAGATTATATGTTTCATCAAGTAGTTCAGGAGAATTAATAAATGAATTTCTATGCATTACACCTAATTTTGCAAAATCTGCATTTTCTAATCCAGGAATTAATCTAAATACTCTTTTTTGCTCACCATATTTTAAATTAGTTTGAAAGCCGACCATATTAAATAAATTTCCTCCACTATTATCCTGTCTTAATTGAACAATAGCATATGGTCTTTTACCTGTTCTTGGATCAGTAAATCCTACTGGTTTTAAAGGTCCAAATCTTAATGTATCAATCCCTCTTTTTGCCATTATTTCTATTGGCATACATCCTTCAAAAATTTCTCTTTTTTCAAACTCATGCAATTCTACAACTTCTGCATTTACAAGCTCATTCCAAAATAATTCATACTCTTCTTTATTCATAGGAAGATTAATATACGAATCTTCACTTGCTTCTTTTATCCTTTCCTTCCACACATCAATATTCTCATCTTTTCCTCTTTCTTCTTTATATCTATCTCCCCAAAAGGCAATATTCATATCTATAGATTCTTTCTCAATTATAGGTGCTGCAGCATCATAAAAGTGAAATTCATCATCTCCTGTAAGTTCTTTTATCTCTTCTGATAAAGAATCTGATGTAAGAGGTCCAGTTGCAATAATTACAATTCCATCTTTTGATAATTCTTTTATTGAATTTTCACCTTTATTAATTCCTACTTCTTTTCTTATAATTTCTATATTATCTAAATTTTCTATTCTTTTAGTAATCTCTTCTGCAAATTTTTCTCTATCTACAGCTAATGCTTGTCCTGCTGGTACTGAAACTTCATCAGCAGTTTTTATTAAAAGTGAATCTAACATCCTTAATTCTTCTTTTAATAAACCACATGCATTTGTATGTAAATTCGATTTAAAAGAATTACTACATACTATCTCAGCTAAATTATTATTACTATGTGCTGGAGAATATTTTATAGGTTTCATCTCATAAAGTTTGACTTCAATTCCTCTTTTAGCAATTTGATATGCCGCTTCACTTCCTGCTAATCCTCCACCAATTACTGTAATATAGTCTTTCATTTTATACTCCTTATTCTATCTCTATTTTATAATCATTTTATTTATTATGCACAAAGCACATACTTCTGGATATTCACCCAGTAATATGTGCTCCATGTCAACTTCAGAATTTAATTATGTTGTATTACTTTCTTAAAAGTGCAGATAACAAAATGGAAACTTCACAATTGTTTATATTTTGTTTTTTATTTATTATTTATTCTTACATTCTATTGAAATAAAGCCATAATATCTTCTTTAGATAATGTATTAATAAATGTAGTTTCAGTAGAAAGCATCGTCTTTGCAAGATTTGCTTTCTTTTCTTGAAGCTCATAAATTTTTTCTTCAATAGAATCTTTTGTTATAAGTTTATATACTTGGACGTTTTTCTTTTGACCTATTCTATATGTTCTATCTGTTGCTTGATTCTCTGCAGATAAATTCCACCATGGATCATAATGTATAACCATATCAGCACCAATTAGATTAAGTCCTGTTCCACCTGCTTTTAATGAAATTAAGAATACTTTTATATCATCATTACTATTAAATTCATCTACTAACTTAATTCTATCTCCAACTTTTGTCTGACCTGTTAATTTAAAGTATTTAATATTTTCTTTTCTAAGTTCTTTCTCTATTATTTCAAGCATACTAGAATAACCTGAAAATAATAATATCTTATGTCCAGAAAGTATAGCATCTTTTAATAGCTCAATACATTGATTTAATTTACTACTTTCTCCTTTATAGTTAGATATAAATAATGATGGATGACAACATATTTGTCTAAGTCTCATAAGTAATGCTAATATTTTTATTTGACTCTTCTCAAATCCATTTTCTCTTATTTCTTGTTTTACTTCTTTTCTTGCTTCTGCCATATATGACATATATAGTTTTAATTGTTCATCTTGCATTTCATTGTTTAAAACACTTATAGTTTTATCAGGTAATTCTGTTAATACCTCTTTCTTTGTTCTACGCAATATAAATGGTTCTATTAGTGTTTTTAATTTTTTCATTGAAACATTATCATTGTCTCTTACAATTGGCATTTCATAAAGTTCTTTGAATTTCTTATAGCTAAATAAATATCCTGGCATTATGAAATCAAAAATAGACCATAATTCTGATAAAGAATTTTCTATTGGTGTTCCTGTTAATGCATATCTAGTTTCTGCCTCAATAACCTTAATTGCTCTTGCATTTTGTGTATTATTATTTTTTATGTATTGAGCCTCATCTGCAATTATATATTTAAAACTATATTTTACTTCCTTATATACATCAATATCTCTTTTTAGTAGATCATATGATGTTATAACTAAGTTGTATTTTTTAATATTTTCTATTTGTCTTTTTCTTTCATCAGCATTTCCATGTATAACTAATGTTTTTATATTTGGAGCAAATTTATCAATTTCATTTTTCCAGTTAAGAGATAATGAGCTTGGGCATACTACTATGCTTGGTTTAGCATTTTTATTATTTTCTATATATGATAAAATAACTGCAAGTAGCTGTATTGTTTTACCAAGTCCCATATCATCAGCTAGAATTCCTCCAAACCCATATTTATCAAGAATCTTCAGCCATTTAAAACCGGTTTTCTGATAACTTCTTAAATCTGATTTTAATGTTTTTGGTAAAATTATATCCTCATCAAATTCTTTTTTAGAAACTTGATTTACTATTTTTTTATATTTATCATCTTTCGTAATATCAGAATCTATATTTTGCAAAATCTTATCTAAATACATACTTCTTGATATTGGAAGTTTTAATTCGCCTCTTTTTATTTCTTCATAACTTATATCTTCACTTTCTAATAATCCTGTAATAAAATCCATTGTTTCATTTTCTTCAAGACTTAGAAAACTTCCATCTTTTAATCTATGAAATTTTTTCTTTAAAGTGTATTTCTTCATTATATTTTGAATTTCTTCTATATCAAAACCTATGTTAGATAAATTGACTTCCAATAAATTATTTTCAATTTTTACACCAATTGATCCAATTTTAGGTTTACGAATTTCCTTGTTATTGAAATTATCTGTTGCTAATATTTCAAATTTTCTCATATATTCTTCTATCTCTTTTGATAAGAAGTTATATATTTTTTCATCATCAGCAAGTATTAATCTTGCTTTTTCTTTATCAAGCATAAAACCAGTATCTACTAATATATCTAAATACTCATTTTCTTTTGCAATATCTCTTGCAACTTTAACCTGTTCATTTTTTAGTGGATTAAATTCAGTATCACCATATATAAATTTTACATCTGCTGTGATATAATTGTTTTGATCATAATCCAAATAAATCTTTACATATAAATCATCTGGTATATATTTATCTATTATTGCACTATCTAATTTTTGTAGAGATATTTGATTTTTTAGCTTAGGATATATTAAAGAACAGAAGTTAGGAAACTCTTCTCTTTTAAATCTTATAGTTGGTGTATAATTTTCTCTATATATATTCAATAATTTTAAAGTTTTATTTTCAAATTCTTCATCACATCTATACAAGGCTGTATTAGTTAATAAATATATATATGAAGCTCCTTTTAATATCTCATATGAAAATATATCTATATTAGGGGTAATTACATAATCACCATTTTCTTCTTGCTCAATTGTAAATATAATATCTGGATTACAATTACTAAATAAAATTGTTTGATCATTAGAATCTATTTTAAATGAAACTTTTTGGTTTTGTAATACATCGAATATCTCATCCAGTCCAGTATTAGATATAGTTATGTGTTCATTACTCATTGTTCTCATATATTTACTATAACTTCCAACTGTTTCATTAGAATACTTTATAATTTCTGCATATTTCAAAACAAAATTCAAAAGAGGAATACTATTTTCTTTAAACGCTTCTTTTGAATGAACAAATTCTAATTTACTACCATATTTATAATTTTCATTATTTATAAATCTTTCAAAGAATTCTGGTAAATTTTTAATCTTATATAATTGTGTATCTCCTATTTTAAAATCTGCCCTTAATGTTTTATTAAAAGTATCATACATTAATTTAGGTTCTATTATTAAATTATTTACTTTGCTTTGAACTTGTTTCTCTTTTTCATTGCTACTATGATAAAATGTGTGTACAATTTGTTTAAAAATTCTATATTGTTCTTCATTTTTGTTCATATCGTAAATAACTCCTTCTAATTTTACTAGTAAAAAATTATATCATAAAAAGACCTATTTTTCAATAGGTCTTTTCTTCATTTTATTTTGAATTTTATTTAGGTTTATTCCATGAAATGAAATCACAAGATTTAGGATTATTTTCACAAATATAGTATTTTTTCTTTTTCTTTGATTTTCTTACTTGAATCTTGCCTCCACATTTTGGACAAGGTTTATCTATTGTTTCTACATATGGTTTAGCATTTTTACATTCTGGATATCCAGGGCATGCTAAAAATTTACCATATCTACCATATTTTATTACCATCATTCTACCACATTTATCACATGGCACATCTGATACCTCTTCTTGCAATTCAACATGTTCTAAATCTTTTTCTACTTTTTCTACTTCTTTTTCAAAAGGTCCATAAAAACTTTGTATTACATCTTTCCAATTTTCTTTTCCTTCAGCAATTTCATCAAAATCATCTTCTATCTTAGCTGTAAATTCCACATTAATAATATCTGAAAAATTTTCTGTAAGAAGTTTATTAACAATTTTTCCAAGTTCGGTTGGAACTAATTGCTTTTGTTCCTTTTCTATATATCTTCTTTCCAATATAGTAGTAATTGTAGGAGAATAGGTACTTGGTCTTCCTATTCCTTTTTCTTCTAAAGCTTTTACTAAACTTGCCTCAGTATATCTTGGTGGTGGTTCAGTAAAACTTTGCTTTGTTGTAACTTCCTTTTTAATAACTTCTTGATTTTCTTTTAAATCTGGTACAAAAGATTCTTCTTCATCATCTTTTTTGTTATCTGTCGCTTCAACATATAGTGTCATAAAACCTTTAAATTTTAAAGATTGTCCAGTTGCTCTAAAGTTATAATTATTTACATCTATATTAGCAGAAATTGTGTCATATATAGCAGCCTGCATTTGACTTGCTAAAAATCTGTTATATATAAGTTTGTATAATTTATATTGATCTTTAGATAAATCTTCTTTTATCATTTCAGGATCTAAATCTATATATGTTGGACGAATACCTTCATGTGCATCTTGAGAATTCTGTTTTGTTTTATAATATCTATTTTCGTAATATTCTTCTCCATATTTTTTTACAATTTCTTTTTTAGCTGCAGTTCTCGCCTCTTCAGAAATTCTAGTAGAATCAGTTCTCATATATGTTATTAATCCAACTGTTCCTTTACCTTCAACTTTTACACCTTCATATAGTCCTTGTGCTACAGACATTGTCTTTTTTAATGTAAACCCTAATTTCCTTGAAGCTTCTTGTTGCATTGTACTTGTTGTAAAAGGAGGCGCTGGTGTTCTTTTCTTTTGTCCTTTTTTTACTTCAGTTACAATATATTTTCCTTTTTCAATATCTTTTAATATCTCTTTAACTTCTTCTTCAGAATGAATTTCAATCTTCTTTTTATCTTTACCATATAATCTTGCAATAAAAGTTTTATCTGATTCTTCATCTAAAAGTTTTGCAAAAATATTCCAATATTCTTCAGGAATGAATTTTTCTATTTCTTCTTCTCTATCAACAATAAGTTTTACAGCTACAGATTGAACTCTACCTGCTGATAGTCCTCTTCTTACTTTTTTCCATAGTACAGGACTTATTTTATATCCTACTATTCTATCTAATACACGTCTTGCTTGTTGAGCATTTGTTAAATTCATATCAATTGTTCTTGGCTTTTTTATTGAATTTTGAACGGCTTCTTTTGTAATTTCATTAAATGTCACTCTACAAACACTATTCTCTGGTATTTCTAATATATGTGCTAAATGCCAAGCTATTGCTTCACCTTCACGATCAGGGTCAGTTGCAAGATAAACTTTTTTAGCTTTTTTTGCATCTGCTTTTAATGATTTTATTAAGTTACCTTTTCCTCTAATATTTATATATTGTGGTTCAAAGTCATGTTCTATATCTATACCCATTTTAGATTTTGGTAAATCCCTAATATGTCCCATAGATGCTACTACTTTCGTATTTCCCCCTAGGAATTTTTTTATTGTATTAGCTTTAGCAGGTGATTCAACAATTATTAATTTATCTGCCATTATTTATTTTCTGATAATAATGAAATATATTATCATTTTCTCCTTTCTTAAAAAGTCTATATAGTATAATAACGTAAAATTTATTTTTTGGCAAGTATTTTATTTATCTATTAATAATTATAAATAAAAAACAGTTTTGGATTAGTCCAAAACTGATATATCTGAAATAACATCATCTACTGATACAGGTGTCACTTTATTTATCATCAAAATTTCTAATAGTCTACTTATTGTATTTTCTTCATTTGATATATTATTTACAATTTTTGATTCAATATTAAATTTATTATGTTTTATATCTCTTTTTAATACTTCAATTCCGTACTTTCTTTCATTCTTCTCTGCTAAATTATGTGTTTCGTAATATTCTAATTCTATTTTTTCATCTGCCATTATTTCTTCTGAGTCAGAACTATCTATTATAGTTTTACCAAAAAAGCTTTTTGAGTACTCCATTGATATTCCTCCTTTCCTAATAGCGTACTCGTTTAATATAATACAAATATGTCTAAATAGCAAGAACTTTCGTATGCTCGCTTTCGACATCTTTCGACATTTTAAAAATGTAATAAAATGCAAAAAAATACAGAATGTAAAATATACAATTCTGTATCATATATATTAAATTATTTTTTAATCTATTACTTAATATAAGTTTATTTTACTAATTCTTTTATTTCCTTATATATTTTTTCTTCTACATCTGGTATATATATCTTTAAAGCATTCTCTGACATTTCCTTTAAATGTTTTTTATCTTTAACTATTTTCAAAATAGTATTACTCAATATTTCTGAATTTAAATCTTTATCTAAAATAATTTCTGCTGCACCTGCATTTACCAAGACTCTTGCGTTATATTCTTGATGATTCTCTGTTGCAAATGGAAATGGTATAAATATTGCAGGCTTGCCTGTACAAGCTATTTCTGTAATTGTCATTGCTCCACTTCTACATACAACTAAATCGCTTGCATTCATAACTTCTTCCATATTATATATGTATGGAACTATTTTTACATCTTTTATATTATTAATATCAACATTTACTTCTTCTAGTTTTTCTTGTATTTTTTTATATTGTTCTGGTCCTGCAGCCCATATAATTTGATAATTTTTATTCTTTTTATTTACTATTATTTCTATGAGACTTCGATTTATGCTTTGAGCTCCTTGACTTCCTCCAAAAACAAGAACCATAAATTTATCTTCATCTAATCCTAAGTCTTTTTTTATTTTTTTCTTTTTGTCATCACTTAATTCCAATTTTTTGATCTTTATAGGATTACCTGTAACAATTACATTTTTAGCATCAACTAATCTTTCCTTTGCTTCTTTAAATCCCACTAATATTTTATCAGCTTTCTTTTTAAATAATTTTACTGCTATTCCAGGAAAAGCATTACTTTCATGTAATACAACAGGTATATTTAATTTTTTTGCAGCCATTACAACTGGTACACAAATATATCCTCCTGTTCCTATTACAACATCTGGTTTTTCCTTTTCTAATATTCTTTTTGCTACATTTATTGATTTAAATGTAGCATATAAATTTTTTATATTTTGTACTGTTAATTTTCTTTCGATTCCATGTGCATCTATTCTTTTTAAATCATATCCAGCCCTTGGTACTAAATCATTTTCTAATCCTCTATCTGTTCCAATAAATACAACTCTAGAATCAGGCTCTTTTTCCATTACTTTATTTGCAATAGCTATTCCTGGATTTATATGTCCTCCTGTTCCAGCTGCTGCAATTATAACTCTCATTTATTCTTCAACTCCTTATACTTTTGATCTTGACTTTGATATGTTTAGCAATATACCACACATTCCAAGAAGCATTATCAGAGCTGTACCTCCTGCACTAAAGAATGGCAATGACATACCTGTATTTGGAATTGTATTTGTTACAACTCCTATATTAATTACTACTTGAACCATTACAAGTGATGTTATACCTGTTGCAAGCAAACTTCCAAACATATCTTGTGATTTCATTGCAATTATAATTCCCCTCCATATAAATAGGGCAAATAATACTATTACAACTATGCAACCAATAAATCCTAATTCTTCTGCTAAGATCGAAAAAATAAAGTCATTTTGTGGTTCTGATACATATAAATATTTTTGTTTACTTTCTCCTAGGCCAACTCCAAATAATCCTCCTGATCCTATAGCATATAAACTTTGAATTGTTTGCCATCCTGTTCCTGTTGGATCTTGCCAAGGATCCATATAATTTAATATTCTACCTAATCTAAAGTTAGCATCCCCTGCGCTTTCTCCTGCAGATGATAAATATATAGCTAACGCTGCTATCCCTCCACCACCTACAATTCCTCCGCATACTATAAAATATATTAACCTACAACCAGCCATTAACATCATAATAAATGTAATGGCACTCATTACAATACCAACACTTAAATGGTTTTGAATGAATAAAGCTATAGCAACTGGCGGAATTATAAATAAAAGTGGTTTTATAAATCCTTTTGTAAAACTTCTTAACTCTTCTTTGTGATCAGTTAAATATCCTGCATAAAATATTATCATACCAATTTTAGTTATTTCTGAAGGTTGAAATTGAGTAAATCCTAAATTAATCCATCTTCTAGCTCCGCTAACTTCTGTTCCTAGTCCAGGTATTAATACTAAAAATAATACTCCTACAGAAATCCAATATATGGCCCAATAAAATTTTTTATATATTCTATAATCTATTTTAGATACAAACCACATTATAGCCAATCCAATTACTGCAAATATGATTTGTTTCGTTACATATGTATAACTATCTCCTGTCTCTGCCAAAGCTGATGGTGCACTAGCTGATAATATCATTACTATTCCAAATGATAATAGTATTATAATAATTATTATAAGTACAAAATCTACTTGGCTTTTATTTGATTTACTTACGCTTTTTTTTGATTTATTCTGCATTTTGCTTATCAACCCTTTCCAAAGTGCAAAATTTTATTCCAAAGTTTTTATCATAAAATTTCATTTGTTTATTTTATATATTAATTCTTTATCTATATAGCAAATAATCCAATGATGCAAAATACTAGAGTAATTAAACTAAATACTGATACAATTTTGTTTTCTTTCCAACCTGAAAGTTCAAAATGGTGATGTATTGGAGTCATTTTAAACACTCTATTTCCTGTTTTCTTAAAATATGCTACTTGTATCATAACTGATAATGTTTCTATTATAGGAATAATTGCTATAATTAATAATAAAAGTGGCATTTTTAAATATAATGCTATTCCGGCAATTGCTCCTCCAAGCATTAATGAACCTGTATCTCCCATCATAACTTTAGCAGGATTTAAATTAAATAATAAAAATCCTAAACATGCTCCTATTAAAATAGCACCTACTGATGTAACTTCTTTTACCCCAAATAAAATTGAAATAACAGTTAAACATGTAAGTATTATTGTAGTTACGCTTGTAGACAATCCATCTATTCCATCAGTTAGATTTATTGCATTTGTTGCTGCAAGCATAACTAAAACTGCAAATGGTATATAAAACCACATAGGTAATGTAATATATTCTTTTACAAAAGGTATATAAATATCTGTTCCTATATTAAATACCTTTACTAATACTATCGTATAAGCTACTGCAACTATTAGTAATCCAAGCATTTTAGCTTTTGGGCTAAGTCCTTTTGTATTTTTTAATACTAATTTCTTAAAATCATCTATAAATCCAATAATTCCAAATCCACCTGCTACACCAATTAAAGGTAGAATGGCTTTTGCTGTTTCAGCTTGATCAATTCTAAAATCCAAATAAATAAAAACTCCTATAACTATAAGTACTAGTATCATAATTATTCCACCCATAGTTGGTGTTCCTTGCTTTTTCAAATGAGATTCAGGTCCTTCTGTTCTCTCTATTTGCCCTACTTTTAATTTTCTTAAAATTGGTACAATTATCAATGACAATATTACACTGGCAGCAAATGACAGTAGCAATATTTTATTTTGATATTGCATATAATTTCCTCCTTTTCATTGGTTCCTATTTTTTCTTTTCTACCATTTCATCTATTATTGAATTAACTATTTCATTTTCATCAAATGGATATCTTACTTTATTTATTTCTTGATATTGTTCATGTCCTTTTCCTGCAAGAACTATAATATCTTTTTTATTTGCCATGGTAATCGCTTTTTTTATAGCTTCTTTTCTATCAACAATAGTTTCATATTTGCCTTTTGTCTTTTTTATTCCTTCTTCTATATCATTAACTATCTCTTGTGGTTCTTCAGTTCTTGGATTATCAGATGTAATTATTGTATAATCAGCAACTCTTCCAGAAACTTCTCCCATCATAGGTCTTTTATTTTTGTCTCTATCTCCGCCACATCCAAATACACTAATTACTCTTCCTTTTGTATATATTTTTACTGAAGATAATATTTTTTCTAGACTTTCTGGTGTATGAGCATAATCAATCATAATAGTCAATCCTAATTTATTATCTACAAGCTCACTTCTACCAGGAACTCTTATATTAACTAATGCTTCTTTTATATTTTCACTACTACATCCAAATTGCATAGCAACAGCTATCGCAGCTAAAGAATTATATACACTAAATCTACCAGGTATAGATACTTTTACTCTTTCATTTCTATCAGTAATTTTCACTTTAAAATCAACATATTGATTTGTTACAGTTATATCTTTTGCTAATAAATTACAATAATTATCTATTCCATATGTTGTAAAACTACATTCTGGTACAAGTTTTGGAACCATAGATGCATATACATCATCTGCATTTACAAAACCTTTTTTACACATTTTAAATAATTTTACTTTTGAATTAAAGTAATCTTCCATACTTTCATGTTCTTTAGCACTAATGTGATCTTCTGCAAAATTTGTAAATATTCCTATATCAAATTCACATCCAGCTACTCTGTCTAGTTTTAAACTTTGTGATGAAACTTCCATTACTACTACTTCACATTTTTCTTCTAACATTTTACTGAATATTTCTTGTAATTTTAAACTTTCTGGAGTTGTATTCTCATTATTTGCAATTTTTTTATCTCCAACATATGATGCAACAGTTCCTATTAATCCTACCTTTATTCCTTGTTTTTCTAAAATATCTCTTATCATGTATGTAGTTGTAGTTTTTCCCTTTGTTCCTGTTACACCAATAAGTTTCATTTTTTTAGACGGATTTTGGTAAAAATTACAAGCAGATATAGCTAGTGCATATCTTGTATTTGGAGATAATACTAGAGTTATATTATCTGGAATTTCTTTTACTATATTTTTATCTATTTGATCTTCTTGAGCAAGTATTGCTATTGCACCTTTTTCTATTGCTTCTTTAATATGTTCATGCCCATCGTCGTCAAATCCTTTAATAGCTACAAAAAGATCTTTTTCTTTCACATTTTTAGAATTATTAGTAATATTATTTACTTCTATATCTAAATCTCCTTTTACTTTTAAACCTTCTAATCCAGCTAATATTTTTTTAAATTCCATAAATAGATTTGCCCCTTTCTCTCATATTATAAAATATGCCTTTTACATTATATAACTAAAATCTTTTTTTGTATATAGTTTGAGATTTTTTTCTTCTTTATTTTTCATATTCGACAATAATTTTACTTCCTTTATTAATCTTAATTCCTTCTACAGGCACTTGTGAAATTATCTTTTTTTCAGAAATATCATCTTCAGTTTCTTCATAACTAATATCTAATTCAAGTTCCTCTAACTTTTCTTTTGCTTCTGATAAGGTAAGTCCGAACTATACTTGGTACTTCAACTTCTTCTTGTACATTTACATCCTCTTGATTATCTTTTTGTACTTCTAAATATGGTAATACTTCTCCCAATACTTGAGAAGCAATTGGTGCGGCAACTCCGCCACCTTGATGTCCTCCCTCCCCTGTTGGATTATATAGAGTTATTAAAATTACTACTTCTGGATCTGAAACTGGTGCTACTCCAACAAATGATGTAACATATTTTCCTGTATTTACTCCATCTTCAGAAGTTCCTGTTTTTCCACCTATCGAATAACCTTGTACTTGCGCATTTTTTCCAGTTCCTTCTGCAACTACAGATTCCATCATACTAAGAACTCCTTCTGCAGTTTCTTTAGATATTACATTTTCTGTCTTTTCTGTAGGTATTTCAGTTACTTCTCCTGTTGTACTATCAACTATTTTTTTAACAATTCTTGGTTTAACATATGTTCCATTATTTGCTATAGTGCTTACTGCTGTAATCATTTGAATAGGTGTTATTTCAAACCTTTGGCCAAATGAAATAGTTGCAAGTTCTACTGGTCCAACCTTATCTTCTTTTAGAAAAATGCTACTTGCTTCTCCTGGTAAATCAATCCCCGTCTTTCTAAGTAATCCAAATTTTTCTAGGTAATCATAATATTTACTAACACCTATTTCTTGCCCTAGACCTATAAATACTGGATTACACGAATTCATAAGAGCCTGCCTTAAACTTTCGCTACCATGAGGATTATAATATCTCCAACAACTAATTCTTACTCCAGCAATTGTAATCCCTCCAGTACATGTAAACTCTCCTTCTTTATCAGTAGTAGTTATACCCTCTTCTAATGCTGCAGAAGCAGTTACAAGTTTAAAAGTAGAACCAGGTTCATATGTATCTGCTACAGCTTTATTTCTCCATACTTTTTGCATTTCTTTTATTTGATCTGATTCTGACATACTATCCCAAACATCTTTTAGTTCATCTATTGTTGTTTCATATGGTTTATTTAAATTATAGTTTGGATATCCAGCCATTGCTAAAATATCTCCAGTTTTTGGATTCATAATAATTATATTTCCACCATCAGTACACTCATTATCAATACAAGCTTCTTTTAGATATTTTTCTGCAATACCTTGAATTGTTAAATCAATACTTAATATTAAATCATTTCCATCTGTTGCTGAAATATAATTTTCCCCTTCATTTTCTATTTCTCCTCCTTGCGCATCTGTAATTTTGGTTATTTTTCCTTTTTCTCCTTTTAATTCTTCTTCATATATTGCTTCAATCCCATCTAATCCTTGATTATCATATCCACAAAAACCTATGACTTGAGAAGCAAGTGTATTATATGGATAATATCTTTTTGTATCTTCATCAATATTTATTCCTGTATCAATTTCATTATCTGACATCCATTCTCTTAATTCATCAGCTTTTTCTTTATCTACTTTTCTTACAATTGTTTCTATTGATGTTTTTTTATTTACTTTCTTTAATACATCTTCATACTCTAGTTCAAATATTTGGCTCAATGCTTCTGCTACTTTTTCTTTATTTTCTTTAGCAATATTACCAGGATTTATAGTTATAGTATTTACTGTACTACTAACTGCTAATATATTTGTTCCGGTTGCATCATAGATTGTTCCCCTTCGTGGATTAACAGCTCGATCTAAACTTTGCTGTTCTAATGCCATTTCTTTTAGCCAATCACCCATTCCAAATTGGATCCAACCAATTCTTATAATATAAAGGATATATATTAAAATAACTATAAAAATCCATATCTTCATTCTTTTACGTCTACTAATGTCACCATACTTTTCGTCAATAACTACTTTAGTATCTTTCATCTGCTCTTTATATTTTTTATTTTTTTTACTATCTAATTTCTTTTTTAATTTATCAATGTTCTCTATCTTATCTTTTTTTTCTTTTACATGTTTAATTATTTCATTTCTATCACTTTTTTTCTTCTTATTACCAAATATATTTTTTTCTTTTGTTTTTAGCTCCTTCCTTTTTGTTTTTTTCATAGCATTCTCCTAACAAATATTATCTAGAATAATTGTATTCAGACAAAATAAAAAAAGACTAAAATATATCTAATTATATTTTAATCTTTATTTTCCTAATAAAGTATTTAGTATTTTAGTAAACCAATTTTCATTATCTTCTATAACTACTTTCTCACTTGCTGGTTCAACATAATCTTTTTTATCTAAGCTCACATATACTTTTTGACTATTATCTAATTTTTGCATTCCTAATTTTTTCTCTGCTATTTTTTCAATATTAGTTAAGTTCAAGCTATTTTCTAAATTAACTTTTAATTGTTCATTTTGTTTTTCCAATAATGCTAAATTTGATTTTAATTGTTCATTTTCATTAAAACTTTCATTGATTAATGAGTTTCTATAACTTATAACAAATAAACTAGCAAAAATTAATAAGACATAAACAACTACTTTGACATGTACTTTAAGATGTCTCTTTGGTTTTATACTTTCTTTTTTCCTATTAACTGTAGTTGTTTTTTTTCTAGAATATGGTTCTCTTATTGGTTCATATTCTGGCTCTACTTTTCTAGGGCTAGTTTCATATTGGTATCTATTATACCTATAATTTGCCATAAGTTATTCTCACCTCTTTTCTACTATTTCTTTTGTCTTCTTTCAAAAATTCTTAGTTTAGCACTTTTGCTTCTACTATTTTCTTCTTGTTCCTCTTTGGTTGGTAATATTGGTTTTTTTGTTATTATCTTACCATATGAAGTATAATTACATACGCAATATGGTAAATCTTTTGGACAAGTACATCTTCCTTCTAGTTCTATAAAAGCTTCTTTTACAGCTCTATCTTCTAAAGAATGAAATGTTATAATCACTAATCTGCCATTTTCATTTAACATTTTTCCTGACTCTATAACTGTATTATATAAAGGTTTAAGTTCATTATTAACCTCAATTCTAATTGCTTGAAATGTTCTTTTAGCAGGATGTCCATCATTTTGTTTTGATTTTGGTATAGACTCTCTTATGATATCAACTAATTCATTAGTTGTCTTTATTCTTGATTTTTCTCTTTCCTTACATATGTTCCTTGCTATATTTTTTGCAAATCTTTCTTCTCCATATTCTGAGATAATTTTAAATAATTCTTCTTCCGAATATTCATTAACTACATATTCGGCATCAAGATCCTGAGTTTTATCCATCCTCATATCAAGTTTCGCATTTTCAATATAACTAAATCCTCTAGTCTTTTCATCTAGTTGATAAGAAGATACTCCTAGATCTAGTAATATTCCGTCAACACTTTCTATTCCTTCATCTAATAATAATCTATTAATATCATCATGATTTCCATGAATGTATTTTACATTATTAAAATCTTTAAGTTTTTCTTTTGCAGCCCTTAAAGCTTCTTCATCTCTATCAATTCCAATAAGCAATCCATTTTTAGATAATCTTTTTACTATTTCTAAACTATGACCTGCACCTCCAATAGTTCCATCTACATATATTCCATCTGGCTTTATATTAAGTCCATCTATACATTCATTTAATAAAACTGGTTTATGTTTAAATTCCAATTGTTACACCTCATAGCTAAAAATAAAATATATAGCATAATCAGTTGGTATGTAATATACCAACTGTATGCTTTAGCCTTAAATTACTTATTTTAGTAACTTTTTCTTTTGTTTAATTAGCTTTTGTTTCTTTAAATAACATTATCTTTTGTTCTTTTTTCTTTTATCATAAGTTATATATTTTATGTATAAACAATCAACATTTTATCTTTTGAGAATTAAAATATCTTTTGTTTTATTAAAGCTTTTGTTTTATTTAATTATTTTTCCTTAGTTTAAATTATCTTTTGTTTATTTTCTTTAATTTTATTTTTCTTTTGTATTCTTTAAATTTTTTTCTTTTGTGTTAATCTCTCTCAAACATTATTTTTCTTTGGTATTTTTATTTTTTATCTTTTGTTAAACAAATGGGTTTGGCATCTTTTGTTTCTTATGATTTTTTTCTTTTGTATCTATATAAACTTTTTTTAAAGTTATATACCTAACATTGTCATATTTTCAGCAATTGCATCAGCTGAAATGTTTTCATCACTATTGTATTTTTTCCATTTTTCTTTGTTCCAAATTTCAATTCTAGTACCTACACCAATTATTGCAACTTCTTTTTCCATTTCTGCATATTCTCTTAGGTTACTCGCAATTAAAAATCTACCTTGCTTATCAATTTCGCATTCTGTAGCTCCTGATAAGAAAAATCTTACGAAATCTCTTGCATTTTTATTTGTAAGTGGAAGTGTTTTTAATTTTTCTTCGAAGTTTGTCCATTCATTTTGAGAAAAACCAAACAAGCACCCATCAAGACCTTTAGTTATTATGAACTTTTCACCTATATCTTCTCTAAGTTTTGCTGGCATTATTAATCTGCCTTTAGCATCTAGAGAATGTTCATATTCACCAATAAGCACTTTGTTTCACCTCTCTCCAATTTCAAACCACTTTCTACCACTTCTCTCCACTTCAAATAGATTGTAATACAAGTATTTATAAATTGCAAGTATTTTTTATTATTTTTTTTAACTTTTTTACTATTTTTTTATTTATATTTCAAAGATTTTATAACTTGCTTTACAACATATTCTATTTTGACTATTATGTAAATTTATGATATAATATAGTTTATAAAAATATAAAGGAGGGCTATGCCTTATGTTAATTTTCATCGGAATCCTTTTTGCCACCAACATGTTGGTAGCACAGATTTTTGGCTTCGTATATGCCAACACTTCTGCGATTTACTCGCTGTTGGCACTGCTGATCTTTGCAGCTATCGCTATGATGTTTCTGCAGGAAACTCGGAGATACTCTGGCGTAGCACTGTTTTTAGCAGTTCTGCTCTATGCTGCTGTTGGAATTCTGGCACCGTATACTTGGGCCATTGGCTGGATTGTTGCCGCTATTATTGCCATCATTGCAACGGTTCTCATAAAGAGACCTATGCTTCGTATGGTACGGCGCAACTCTGGTCATATACCTACATGGTGCAGAATCCTACTTAGCATTATCTAGGAGTCAAAAAAGAGGTTAGAGTCCGTAGTAAGTATTTCAAGCTACTGGCTCTTCCTCTTTTTTAATCTATAGTAGTACTTGTTCTCCCTGTTCCAACTACAGCTTCCTGTAATGATCTCCATGTATTACAACCAACTATTCCGTCTACAGACAGACCTACAGATCGTTGATAATTTCTTACTGCATTTTGCGTGGCTGCACCAAAAATTCCATCTAATCCCCCTGTTGTATATCCTAAAGTATTTAAATCATCTTGTGCTATTAATACATAATTACTTAAGCTTCCTCTTTTTAGCTGAGGATATCCTCCTGAACTACATGCAGGTGTTCCGAAATCTTTTATCAAAATGTACCCATGTAGGTGTAAGAGATAATGGTTCTACAAAAGACCATACCCCAGAATTATTCGCTGAATTCCAAAGTCTAGTTCTTTGAGACTGTGAAAGTCTTTGACCTACATCAAATGCTGTACCTGCATAATGCTGACTTTGGGTACCATGCCCTCCTTCATATGGTCTTTTAAAAGCAAAACCAACAGGTATCGCTGAACCATATACATATCTTTGACTATTCCAACTTTGCATTGTCCTTTTAGTTGTCCATAAAGTAGACGATCTACTTGATCCCCTAAATTCTTTTACTTTTAAAGTTCCATTTGTATTATATGGCATTGGTTCTTCTTCTCCCCTATAATATGTTTCCATACGATCTGTATCATTATTAAAAACAATTATCTTTGCCACGGTTTCCTCCTTAAAAAAATATATCTTAGTATTATATAATATGTTATTTAAAATTAAATGTTACTGTTTACTTTTATTTTCTTTTTATATATAATTATTTCAATATATTTTAATAAAAGGGTGATGTAATGAGGAAAAGTACAATTATTATTGTCGTATTCATACTATTAATAAGCTTTATTAGTGAATTTTCCTATATGTTTGAAGATATAAACTTGAATCCATTTGACTATGCTAGAATAACAGATATTGATTATAAAGCTGTTGTAGTTGATGAACATGGCAGCAATGGTAAAGTTGTTGTTACCGAAAGATTAACTTTTGATATTCATGCTGCATCTAAAAGTAATCTATTCTGGGAATTATGGAGAGATTTACCTGAAAGTTATGTAGATGGAGTAAAAGTAAGTTATAAAGTAAACTCCGTAAAACAAATACTTGATGACGGAACTGAAATTGAATATGAAGAAAGCCCAAAACTATATTGGGATGATTCAGATTATACTAGTACTTCTAAAGGATATGGTCCTGGAAAATGGTATCATAGTGATGGACCTTATAGCGAATCTGCTAGAAATTATGAATGTGTATTTTTCTATGTGGATGGGTTATATCGTGAAAATATTACTTTTGAAATTGAATATGAAATGTATAATGCTGCTTTACGTTATAGCGATTGCTCTGAATTATATTTATCTTTCTATTCAGAAGATACAATTAAATATTTAAATTCATTTAAAGGTCAAATATTAATTCCAAATAAGGATATGCCAAGTTCTGGAAATTATGAAGCTCATACTTTTGGAACGAATTCATATAATTTTCCTTTTACAGAATCAAGTACATTAAATCCTGGATATTATACTTTTTCATTTGATTTAGATGAATCAGAATTAAAATTCAAACCATATAATGAATATATTGAATTTACATTAGTATCTTTTGGAGCAGATAAGCATAAATTTACTGATTATGCATCAAGAAATTATTACTATAATGATCCTGCATTAGACGAACTAAGGCAAGAACAAACAGAATATGATCAAACTAAAGATAAATACATAGGACTTAAAATTATAGTACTATCACTATCTTTAGTAGGAGTTATTTTATTAATAATTTACCTTTCAAGAAAAGATAATCAAATGAGGCAAAAACACAATTTTTATAAACCTACAATACAAGTAGACTATTTTAGAGAGATTCCTAGTAATCTTGATCCAATATTTGCTTCTAGTCTAGTCTTTTGTAAGCACAAGCCTCATAAGAAAACTGAGGATACAGATGGTTATTCATCAATAATGCTAAGTTTAGTTCGTAAAGGTTATATTGAACTAGATAGAGTAGATTCTCAAAAAGACTGGATATCAAGTAATGTAAAAATAATTGTTAAATATAAACAGGCACCAATAGCATTTTCTATTTCTACTGATATAAATGAGAATAATAATACATCTGAAACATTAGACTCAAACATGCTAAATGAGAAAAAATTAGAACCACTTACACCTTCAGAGGAACAATATTTTAATTTAATAGTAAGACATTCTCTTGGAAATGAAATAACTATGTCAAGCTTCCAATCAAAAGTTTCTTCTGATTATGAAAATACTTATACATTTATTAAAAATATTGAAAATTCAATAATTAATATAGGCGTAACTGAAAAATACTTCCAAAAAGCAAACTATAAAGAACCAAGATTACAAACTCAATCTCTTTCTACAATGTTTGGAATAATAGGTGTTTTACTTGTAACATTAGTAAATTTCTTATCTTATCAGACTCATTTTGATTTAGCTTTTGGTTCATATTTTATTTTAGGTATAGCATTTTTCATAGGTTCGCTTTATCTTAGAAAATTATCTAGAAATTATGTTTTACTTACACAATTTGGCGAAGACGAATATGCTAAGTGGAGAGGATTATATAACTTTTTAAATAGCGAAACTCTAATGAATGAACGTACAATAATCGAATTACCTTTATGGGAACAATATTTAGTATATGCAACAGCATTTGGAATTTCTGAAAAAGTTATTGCTGCTTTAAAGATTAGGTGTCCTGATATGAATATGAGTCCAATGCTTAGCAATCCTTATTATAGTTCTAGAAATTTCCATTATAGTTGTCGTTCATTTAGAACTGCAACACACCATGCTTCACATATTGCTAGAAGTGGCGGATATGGTGGCTTTAGTGGTCACGGTGGATATGGCGGAGGCGGCCGCGGTGGCGGCGGTGGCCGGAGGCGGTCATTAAAATTTTAATATTAAAAGGAATGAATTTAGTAATTTACTAAAATTCATTCCTTTATTATTATTAAATAAATAGATCTTTAGACTGTAAATTAGAAAAATTAATTTTTAAACTTTCTTCTAAAGTATTTTTATCAAATGTTCTATATATAGTTTTTGAAATATATTTCTCAGCAATTTTTATTATATATTTATAGTCATTTATATCATCTGGAAAATAAATATCTCCTTTATCTCTATTTTTTATCATCCAGCACACTGCTGCTAAAGCTGACATTGCCACAGGAGTAATTGTAGGTGTTTGCCAATATGAGTCTTTAGGATTCTTATATAAGAATGACATTTCAATTCTATTTCCTACCCAAACCGGATCAAAATTTTCTCCAATAATTAATACACCAACATATTCAGTTCCTGATTTTATTTTTTCCTTATATACAATTTCTGAATTTTTAGGATAAACATAGCCTCTAACAATAGTCTGTCCATTTTCATTTTCGCAATCTGCTGGTTTGTTTGGATCTGGATGTGGATATTCATTTACTTCTGCTTTATTAAAATACTTTCTTGCAAATTCACAAGGAGAATATATGAACATAACAGAAGGACGATAAGCCACGCCTTTATCATTTTTTACTTCTAAGCTTTTAGCAATTGTTATTGTTTCCTCATGTGGCACTAAAAATCCCTCAAATTCTCCATATGGATAATATGTACGACATTTTTTATTTACTGCTAGTTTATTAAATTCTAAGAAACCATTACTATAATCTATTAATTTACACTCATTTTCATAATTAATATTTTCATGTGTTCCTATATTAAATGTCGTTTCACTAAGCATTTCAAAGAAAAAAGAATCAATACACCATGTGTTATATAAAGTATCATCTTTGTATTCATCATTTACTTCTTGTAGGTCAATATCATTTACATGTATCATTTTTATGCCCAGTATTCTAGCCGCTTCGTTAAATTTATTGTTTGTTATTAGTTCTTTTAATTTTTTATCTTTTTTATATTGTTTACTTATAATATATTCAATTCCAGCTTTTACAAAATGAGAAACTAATCCCGGATTATTTCCATGCTGCAAAACAATTGGGTATTTATTAACTTTTTTATTATTATGATATCTTTCTTTTAACTCACTTTTCTTTAAGTTTTCATTTAAAATGCTATACCAATTCTCAGGCCAATCAGCTTCACCTGTATTAATATACATGATATTATTCTCAGCACACCAACTACATATATCTTTTGTACCTACTGTATCAGCAAAATCTATTAATAGATCTCCTTCATTTAAGTACCTTTCAAACACTTTTTGATAATTATCTTTAGTAACTTCAATTGTAATAAAGTTTTCTACCATTCCTCCTAAATTTATATATGCTTTATATTCATCTTGATTAGCTGTTATTACATAATATTTATTCTCATTAAATTTTATTTCTTTTTTTATTTTTTCATAAAAGCTTTTACCAACTGCCCCAAAACCAAATTGTACAATTTTACCGTCAAATTTTATCATATATTTTGCTCCTTCTATAGCTCATCAATTAATTTTGTATGAGGTTTCCTTAATTTTACATTTTTAGGTTCTTCATATCCATCAGTAAACAATATTTTTATTCCTTTTTTTTGAAATTTAAATAAAATTTTATTTAAGTCTTTTTGTATGGTTTCTGATCTTATTATTATTTTATCAATTCCATTTTCTAAAAAATATTCTGATGATGGAAGATCTTGTGCATATGCATCCCAACTATTATCAAAAATTGAAACATCCATTTTAAACCTATTCATACGATCAGTATTTAATAAAAAGGCGGGTGGTGCATCATTTCTTATATTAATTCTTTCTAATTCTGTAGCTCCTTTAATTAATCCTAGCTTAACTATCTTGTTATCTACAGTTGCCTTTGATCCTTTTGGCTCATCTGTTCCATTAAATATAGGTATTGGTCTATAACCTTTTTTTGAAACTGCTATTCCTTCTTTTATGCTAGTATTACCAGGAAGATCAATTATTACTGCTGTATTTGGTATTAGTTTATTTATATATGTTATATCTGGTATTATAAAATCATTTAACTCATATGCTTTAAAATTATCATCAATCCCTACAAATGGTACTGGTCTAACCCAATCAACCCATTTTGCACCTGTAGGAGCCCATATTTTAAATATATCCCTACCTTTCATCTTCCTGTCCCCTTTCGATTAATACTGGTATATCTGCTGCGTTTGAATCTATACGTGGGAGCTTGCTTATTCTGCCATAATACCCTGCATGTTTTCCATCCACACTATATGATCCCAAACATACATGATAGCTTTCACCATTTTCACTTATTACTGGCTTACTATTAAATTTTCTTTGTGCCAAATATTTATCAGGGTGTGTGTTTACGTCATTAAGTATTATTCTATACTCATCATCTTTACACGCTTCTTTTATTGAAATTTTCTCTCCTACTCTACCATATGCAGGTTTATATATAAATCCTTCTCTATTCTTTGAATCCTTAACTTCTATTGTTTCTGGCAGTAGTTCTCTCCAAGTTGATAATTTTATACCATATCTTTCTAAACTATCCCAACAAAATGGAAATCTTTTTGTTTGTGCAAATATTGCAATTGGATGATTACAAGACGGAGTTATGGTATCAAAATATCCTTCCCAATGTTTTGGTTTAATATCTATTAACCATTCTAATGGAGTAAATCTAAATATTCCATCAACTTTTCCTTCATTTCCATCAAGAATACTATACGCTTCATTATTTTTAAATCGTAAATGATCTGCAGCTGCATATATAACATTAAATCCCATTGTGCTTAATTTATCTCCTAAAAATTGCATAACTTGTCTATCATCACTATATGATGTACAATGAACAAGCATTATCCTTCCATTTTGTACAACTTTTTCTCTAATAGCATTAGTTAATATATCTCCAAAATTTTTATACCAATATTCATCTTTTTTATTTAATGTATTAATAGCAATTTGTGGCATTATTGAGCTTTCTGCAAATCCTCCAGGCACGTCACTATTTACTTCACTTACTACCCATTTATTTTCTATTGTCTGATGAAAATCAAATCTCATAAGTCTAATATGTGTATCTGGATTATAATTTTTCATTCTCTTTATTTCATTATTTATCTTTTTATTTAAAACCAATGGTTTAGCTAATTTCAAATTTTTATTTAAAAATTCTTCAGCTTGTCTAGTTTCTTGATCAAGTCTTTCTGTTAATTTTTCTACTTCACTATGCTCTTTATTGGTAAGTACTAAAGCATATTTTGCTACAGTATTATTATCAAAAAACTGTGGATCCCATTTATAGCTGTTAAAAATAAGATCAAGCCTATAATCATCATATTTTTCTCTAGGTATTGATACTAATCTCACATTATCACTCTTTTCGTTATTAATTATCAATTTATAATCTATATATTTTTATATAGTTTATCACATCATAATAAAAATAACTATATTATCTTATATATTATTTTTATATTATATGTTATAATGTGGCTGGTGATTTTATGAAAGAAAATATAGAAGATGATTTATATGAAAATAGGCATTCAATATATTGCTACCCTAATACAGATATTTTAATAAATAAATTAGATATAAAAGATGTTTCTTTATTGCAAAAATATGAAGCTAAGATAACTGCAGCAAAATTACTAGCGCTACGTCAAAAAGGAATTATTGGAATTTTTGATGTAAAACATCTAAAAGATATTCATTTATTTTTATTCGAAGACATTTATCCTTTTGCTGGTCAATTTAGAACAGAAAATATTGGAAAAGGAGTTTTTAGATTTGCCGAATGGCAATATATCGACTCTGAATTAGTTAAACTTTTAGAAAAATTAAAATCAGAAGATTACTTAGCAAATATGGATAGAAATCTTCTTTCTAATAAATTAGCATACTATATATCTGAACTTAATGTTTTACATCCTTTTAGAGAAGGAAATGGAAGAACAATTAGAGAATTTATAAGAGAACTTGCATTAAAAAATAGTTATATTTTAAATTTAAAGAAAGTAGATCCATCAGCATTTCTTGATGCAAGTATTAAATCAATTGTCGAAATAGATGATCTTTCTTCATTAATTTTTAATTGTTTAGAGACACAAAATCCAGTATAAAAAACGCATTATTTTCCCATCAATTTTTTCTCATTTTGCTTGAAAATACTGGACTTTTGGCTATTTTTGTGGTATAATATTTATATAGGTTGGTTATGATATTTTGCATAAAATTTATATTATTTGGAGGATAAAAAAAATGTTTAATGAAGAAATTTTTAAATTTGATATAGATAATATAAAAAATGATTTAGCAATTGAAGGAATGTCAATTTCAGATGAAGATGTAACTCTTTTTAAACAATTTGCTAATGAAGAAATAGATATGCCAAACTTAATAGAAACTATAAAAAATGAAATTAATTATTAAAATTATTATTTATAACAAATATAAAAACAAAAAACTTTTAAGATTACTCTTAAAAGTTTTTTATTTTTATTAAATTTTATGTATTTACTACTTTTCTCTACACTTTACAACTAATCTTTGTGTTCCATAGTTTGTACATGTAATAAGTGTTAATTCTTTTCTACCATTTGTTAATTGGCTAGTACAACTGGTATCTGAAGGCTCTACAACATATTTTCTATAAACTTCATATTCTATTGTTCTTCCTGTTGTATCTTCTAATTCTACAACATCACCATCTTCTAATTCAGATAATTGTCCAAACATTTTTCCATTTCTATAATTATGACCAACTATACAATAATTTCCTACTTCATTTGGATCTGGTCCCCAATACTTATTTACTGATACTTCTAATAATTCATCTGATGTTTCAGATAATACTGGGTAACTTATCCCTATCTTTGGTATTGTTATAAATGATTCTGTAGAATAAGTTATGCCATCTATTGTAGTACTTGTGTTAGTAGTTTGAATTGTCTCTTCTTCATCTGTTTTTTCATCAGCTTCTGCTTCACTTAACACAATAATTATTGGCTCTTTTTCAGTTGATTTAATTGTATCATCTTGTTTTACTTGTGATAGAATTTCCTGAGAAACTTCTTCTGTCTTATTTCTATCATATTCTGCATATATATAATATGATGAAAGTAGGCATACTAAAAGAACAGATAAAAAGAATTCTATCTTATATAATTTCTTTTTTCTTTTTAGTTCTGGTGTAACATAAACTTTTTCAGTAACTAAAATCTGATTCAATTTTATACCTCCTTTTCATAATACTTCTCATATATACAATATTATATCATATTTTTTAGGATTTTGAAATAGTTTTATATATTGAATTTGCTAAATTTGCAAATTGTTCTATACTTAACTTTTCTCCTCTTATATTTACATCCAATCCTATTTCTTCAATAATCTTTTTTATTTTTTCTTTATCTTTTATTATTCCAGAATTCATTATTCCATTTATTAAAGTCTTTCTTCTTTGCATAAAGCTTGCTTTTATTATCTTAAAGAAAGTTTCTTCATCTAATAATTCTATTTCTGGCTTTTCTCTTATTACTAATCTAATTACTTCTGAATCAACCTCAGGAGATGGTATAAAACATTTTTTATCTACAAAAACTATTTTTTCTGCTTTTGAATAATAGTCTACACTATATGTAATTGCTCCAGATAATTTTTCTCCTGGTTTGGCAGTTATTCTATCAGCAACTTCTTTTTGAACCATTACAGTAATACTTTCAATATTTAATCTATCTTCTAACAGTTTCATTATAATTGGTGTTGTAATATAATAAGGTAAATTTGCTACTATTTTTACTTTTTTAAAATTCAATATATTATCATTTATTAATTTTCTTAAATCTACTTTTAAAATATCTTCATTTAATAAAACAAAATTATTATAAAGTTTAAATCTTTCTTCAAGAATAGTAATCATTTTTTTATCAAGTTCTACTGCTATTACTTTTCCTGCATTTTCAAGTAGTTTAGAAGTAAGAGTACCAAGACCTGGTCCTATTTCTATAACTAAATCATCTTTACTTATTTGTGATGCTTCTATAATTTTATTTATCACATCATCATCTATTAAAAAGTTTTGCCCTAACTTCTTATTTGCTGTTATTTTATATTTATTTAATATAAATTTAGTTTCTTCTAAACTACTTTGCATCTTCTATTCTCCTACTCTTGTATTTCTGTTTGTAAAACTACATTAATTACTGTACCTTCTTCTACTGATTCTCCTGCTGTAATATCTTGACTTATGACTCTTCCACTTCCGGTATATTTAATATTTAAATTTTTATTTTTTAATGCTACTTTTGCTTCAGATAAGCTCATTCCTTTTAAATCAGGAACTGTTTGTGATACTCTAGTATCACTATCTTCAGTATATAATTTTATAATAGAATCTTCTAATAAAGCAGTACCTGCTACAGGCATTTGTTCACTAACTATATCATCTTCATTACCAGATATTTCACAAACAAATCCTTGTTTTTCTAATATTTTCTTTGCTTCTGCAACAGTTTTATTTTTCACATTAGAAAGTGTTATGGTTTCTATTGAAGAATCTGTATCTGTTGATTCTGATGGTATTCCTAAATATGGTAATACTTCTGATAAAATTTGTGATACAACTGGTGCTGCAACTGTACTACCACTATGATTTTCTTCATATGGTAATCCATATATAGTAACTAGAACTACAACTTCTGGACTTTCTACAGGCGAAATTGCTGCGAATGAAGCAACAAATCCTGCATCCTCATCTGCATAGTCTGGTTCAGAAGTTCCTGTTTTTCCGGCTATACTATATCCTTTAACTTGTGCATAACTACCTGTACCGCTATCTACTACTGTTTCTAACATATCTAATAATTTATCAGATGTTTCTTCTGAAATTACTTGTCTTACCGATTCTGGTTCTATTGTTGTAACTGCTCCTGTATCTGTATTTTTAATTTCTTTTGCAATTCTAGGTTTCATTAAAACTCCATCATTTGCGACTGCTGAAACTGCACTAATCATTTGAAGTGGTGTTATTCTAAATCTTTGCCCAAATGACATTGTTGCAAGTTCTATATCTCCTACATCTTTAAGATCCCAAAAATATCCTGTTGCTTCTCCAGAACTGCCTCCTGATCCATCTATATCCGCATATCCTGTTGTATCAAAAAAACCAAATGCATCGTAATATCTATATAATGTGGCTGCACCTATTTTTTGTCCTAATTGAATAAATGCAGGATTACATGAATGTTTTAAAGCATCTCTTAAACTCTGACTACCATGTCCAGAAGTATCAGAGCAATACATTCTAACACCTAATATTTCTTCATATCCTTTACATGAGAAAACATTTGCTTTGTCAGGTTCTACTAAATCTTCTTCTAGTCCTGCTGCAGCTGTTACAATTTTAAATACAGAACCTGGTTCATATGTAGATGCAACAGCTCTATTACTCCATGTTTGTTGTTGCTTTTCATATTTTTCTTCGTCAGTCATTTTATCCCAAGTTTTTTCCGGTATATAATCCAAAGTATATGGATCATTTAAATTATAGTCAGGATAAGTTGCCATTGCTAATATATCTCCCGTATTCGGATCCATTATAATTACATTGCCACCATCATTTTCTGGATTTTCTTCACATGCTTGTTTCAAATACTTTTCTGCAATAGCTTGTATATTAGCATCTAAAGTCAAAGTAATATCATTTCCGTTTTGAGGAGCTATATATGTACTATTTTCATAAGGTATAAAATCCTGAACAGCATCTTGTGCCGATGTAACTTTTCCAGGAGTTCCAGTTAATAAGTTATTCCATTTTAATTCTAGCCCCCATAAACCTTGATTATCTGTGCCACAAAATCCTATTAAGTTTGATGCTAAATTATCATAAGGATAATATCTTTTTGTATCTTCATCTATATTTATGCCACTATATATTTCGTTTTTTTCCATCCAAGCTTCTAATTCTTCTATTTTATCGTTTTCAACTTTTCTTGCAATTGTTACATTACTTGAAGTACTAGAAACTTTTTCTAACGTTTCATCATAATCTAAATCAAATATGTCTGAAAATGCTTTTGCAACTTTTTCTTTTAATGCTTTTGTTAATGCTTCAGCTTTCTGTTCGTCTTCATCATAAGCAACAATTTTAGTAGGGTCAATACTTACTGTATCAACTTGAGCACTAATTGCTAAAGCCTTTCCAGTAGAATCATATATAGTGCCCCTTTTAGGACTAATTGTTTTACTTGTTGTTAATTGTCTATACATTTTTTCTTTTAAATCTGCTCCCTGTACTAATTGAATCCATCCTAACCTTCCAATTAGTAGAATGAAAATAAAGAAAAATATTAAAAGTATTCTTTTTAATCTTTCATTAATAGAAAACACTTTTTTAACCTTACTTGAATTAGAATAAGATTTTTCTTTACTTTTAAATTTATAAACTTTATTTTTATTATTTTTTTTCAATTTCACACCTACTTTTCATTAGATTCTTTTTTACACAATTTTCCTATTTTATGTCTAATATTGTATATTAGGCATATTAAAAAATCAATACTTGCAATAAAAAATTCTCAGAATGTTCACATTTCTTCTGAGAATTTTTAATTTTTTTCATATACATATATCTAATTTATATTAGCTATTAAATATTGCGTCAAATTCATCTCCATCGATCTTTTCTTTTTCAAGTAATACTCCTGCAACACTATGAAGTTTATCTATATGCTCTCTTAAAATTGATTCTGCTTTCTTATATGCTGCATCGATAATTCCTTTAACTTCTTCGTCAATTACACCTGCTGTTTCTTCTGAATATTCCTTAGCTTGAGCAAAATCTCTTCCTAAGAAAACTTCTTCTTGATTTTGTCCAAGTGTTATAGTTCCTATTCTTTCACTCATACCATATTTTGTAACCATAGCTCTAGCAATTTTTGTTGCTCTTTCTATGTCATTACTTGCTCCAGTAGAAATATCATCTAAAATAAGTTTTTCAGCTACTCTACCTCCAAGTAGTGATACTATATTTTCTATCATTTCTGTTCTAGACATAAACGATTTATCTTCAGTTGGTCTATACATTGTATATCCACCAGCCATTCCTCTAGGAACAATTGATATTTGATGTACAGGATCTTGTGTTGGTAAAAATCTACTTACAACAGCATGACCTGCTTCATGATATGCAACTAATTTTTGCTCTTTATCACTTCTTACTCTAGTTCTTTTTTCTGGTCCCATTGTTACTTTAACCATGGCATCTTCTATTTCTTGCATTCCAATTTCTCTTAAATTTCTTCTTGCTGCTAAAAGTGCGGCTTCATTTAATACATTTTCTAGATCAGCTCCAGAAAATCCTGAAGTATTTTTAGCTATAGTTTTTAAATCTACATCTATTGATAATTTTTTCTTTCTACTATGAACTTCTAGTATTTGTTCTCTTGCTTTTACATCTGGACTTGATACAACAATTTGTCTATCAAATCTACCTGGTCTTAATAAAGCTTTATCAAGTACATCTGGTCTATTTGTTGCAGCTAACACTATAACGCCTTCATTTGCTGAGAAACCATCCATCTCAACTAGTAATTGGTTAAGTGTTTGTTCTCTTTCATCATGTCCTCCACCAAGGCCAGCACCTCTTTGACGTCCTACTGCATCAATCTCATCTATAAATATGATACATGGAGCTTTTTTCTTAGCTTCTTCAAATAAGTCTCTTACTCTTGATGCACCAACACCAACAAACATTTCTACGAAGTCAGATCCACTAATTATAAAGAATGGAACTCCTGCTTCTCCTGCAACAGCTTTTGCAAGAAGTGTTTTTCCTGTACCTGGTTGACCAACAAGTAAAACTCCTTTTGGAATTCTTGCTCCCATATCTGTAAATTTCTTTGGATTCTTTAGGAATTCAACAATTTCTTCTAATTCTTCTTTTTCTTCATCTACACCTGCTACATCATCAAATGTAACTTTATTTTTGTCAGTTGGACTAAGCATTCTTGCTCTACTTTTTCCAAAAGACATTGTTTTATTTCCACCATTTCCTTGGCTACCTGTCATAAACATGAACCAGAAAATTAAGAATATTATTAATATTCCAAATGGAGTAATTAAGCTTAATATTACCATAAATAAAGATTCAGAAGCTCTAGTAACTGTTATACTATTTTCTCTCATATTATCTTGTAAATTTTCCATTAAATTATCTATACTTGGAATATTTACTTGTTTTGGAAAGTTTTCATCTTTCAATGTAACTTCAGCACTTGTACCATCTGATGATATTTCAACCTCTGTTACCCTTCCTTCTGCTATCTTTGAAATCAATTCTGAATATGATAATTCATTATTACTACTATCTAGCACTGATGTTAATAATACTATAAAAATGATTACTATTATTAACCACATTGCTAATGTTTTTATTCCACTTTTCAAAATTATATTTCCTCCTCTTTATTAATTTTTTAACTAATAATTTAAAGTTCACTTTTGAACTATACCACATATATTTACTTATTTCAAGGCTTTTTTCAAAAGTTTTTTTGCTTAAAATTATTACTATTACGGAAGGTTAGCTTAAGCGATAAAAAAAATTTTTCCTTTTTTTACATATACTTTAATTCCCTTTTTAGGTATTAAAAATTTATTTCCAATATTGTTTTTACATAGTTTAATAATATCATCAACATGTACTTTTTCTATTCCCGTAGCACTTCCGGCTACCTTTGATATAGTATATAATACTAATTTTGATTTTATTACATTGTCTAATAAATTAAATTCTTTCATATTTAATATAATTTCATTTTTACATTCTTTTTCATCTTTATTTACACAAATTAATAATCTTTTAAATTCTTTTTTCACAATTTTGTTAATATATTCTTCTTCTTCATATGCAATGTTTGATAATCTATTAATTCCTTCTATTATGTTTGGATTAAATTCTTTTTCTATAAATGGTATTAATAAATTTCTTATCTTATTTCGCGTATAAATATTTTCAAGATTTGTTTTATCGTATTTTGGATCTAATCTCTGTTCTTTACAATATTCTTCAATTTCACTTCTGTTACATTCTATTATTGGCCTTATGTATTTATTTTCTCTTACTTTCTCTATTCCTTTAAGTCCAGATACAGAAGTTCCTCTGATAATATTCATAAGGACTGTTTCTGCATTATCATTACTGTTATGTGCAGTAGCAATTTTATTACCTTTTACTTTATCTAATACCTCATTAAAAAATTCATATCTAATATTTCTACCAGCTTCTTCTGTGCCTATTTTTAATTTTTTAGCCTCAGATTCAACATCTATTTTCTTTAAATAAAACTTAACTCCAATTTTATTGCAAAATTCTTGTACAAATTTAGTTTCCTCGTCTGCTTCTTTTCTTATCATATGATTAATATGTGCAACATATATTTCTATATTCAATTTTTCTTTTAAATTATTAAGTATATTTAAAAGAGTCATTGAATCAGGTCCTCCTGATACTCCTATTACAACTTTATCTCCATTATTAATCATATTATATTTATTAATTGTATTTAATACTTTTTCTTCTAACATTTTTTCACCTCTTAGCTATTTGACTATATTATCATAAACTATTCAGTTTTTCAATAGTTTGACATAATATGTTTATTTTTGTATAATTTAACTAAGCCTTGTGCTTAATAAATTAAATGGAGGAATAGGTTATGAAAATTACGAAGCACATCTTAAAACGGAATGAGTGCCGTCTTCCCTTGGTAGTACCTCGGGAGGATGGAAAAAACATTCCACAGTATATCACTGTGCATGAGACCTCCTTGGGCTTGGAAAAAAAAGAGCCCGAGAAGGACGCTAATCACTACATCGACCTCTTGGAACACCCAAAAGGGGACCCAAGATACGGCTACCACTTTCTTTGTGGTGATGATCAGGTTTGGCAATTTCTTCCTACCTGGGTTCGCACCGCACACAGTGGCAGTACAGAAGGAAACAGCAGTATTGCTATTGAGCGCTTAGTCAATGTCAATATCGACTTTGATAAAGCAATTGATAATCAGGCAAAACTTACCGCAACCCTTATGTGGATGTACGACATTCCAATTGAGCATGTTGTTCCCCACAAGTACTGGAGCAGCAAGGAGTGCCCTGCAAGACTGCTCGCCGGACTGTATGGTTGGGATTGGGATCGGTTTATCGAGACTGTCCTTACACATTATGCAGCTGGCGACTTCTTCACTGATGTAGACGAGGGCGTAGAATAACCAATAGTTCCATAGAAACCCCGAAGGCCGTGCCTTTGGGGTTTCTCATGTTTTATTTATTAATTTTTATTACTTTTTTAATACTTTATATTATTCTCTATATTTATCAATGTTTGCAAATTTGGTATAATTACCAAGCCATAATAATTCTACTGTTCCTGTAGAACCAGCTCTATGCTTTGCTAAAATTACTTCTGCAATATTTTTCTTTTCACTATCCTCATTATAGTAATCATCTCTATAAAGAAACATAACAATGTCTGCATCTTGCTCTATAGATCCAGATTCACGAAGATCTGATAGCATTGGTCTATGATCAGGTCTTTGTTCTGGAGCTCTTGATAACTGTGATAGTGCAATTACTGGAACTTCGATTTCCTTTGCTAAAATCTTTAAAGATCTACTTATTTCTGCAATTTCTTGCTCACGGCTTGCTCCTCTTTTTCCACTTCCTTGTACTAATTGTAAATAGTCAATTACAACTAGTCCAATATTTTTTTCAAGCTTCATCTTTCTGCATTTTGCTCTAATCTCCATTATAGAAATACCTGGAGTATCATCTATATATATTTGTGATTCTGATAACACACCTGATGCTTCTGCAAGTTTTGCCCAATCTTCATCTTCTAAAGTTCCCGTTCTAACCTTATTACTATCTACTGTTGCCTCTGAACAAAGAATTCTATTAACCATTTGTTCTTTAGACATCTCTAAACTGAAAATTGCTACTGGTACATTTGCCCTTACCGCCGCATTTGTCGCTATATTTAGCGCAAATGCAGACTTACCCATTGCAGGTCTTGCTGCAACTAAAATTAAGTCTGATTTATGAAGTCCTGCAGTTTTATAATCCAAATCTACAAATCCTGTTGGTACACCTGTTACATGTTGCTTCCTATTATATAATTGTTCTAATTCTGTAAATGTATCTACTAATACATCTTTTATTGAGCTATATCCTTTTTGATTCTTTTTTTGCATTACTTCAAATATCTTTTTTTCAGAGCTATCTATTATTGATTCAACTTCTTGTGTAGGATCATAACCTAGAGTTATTATATCATTTGCAGTTTTTATTAAATTCCTTAATATTGATTTTTCTTCTACTATTTTTATATATTGCTCTACATTAGATGTTGTTGGAACTTTGTCTGGAAGCTCTGCAATATATTCTAGACCTCCAACTGCATCTAATTTTCCCATAGATGATAATTCTGATTTCAATGTAATTATATCTATTGGCTCACTTTTATTATATAAATTTAATATTGCTGTATATATAATTTTATTATCTTCTCTATAGAAGTCTTCTTCTTTTAAGACCTCTATTGCTGCTGAAACAGCATCTTTATCTGTAAGCATACTTCCTATTACAGCTTGCTCTGCTTCTGTATCATTTGGTGGTACTTTTCCTAACTCCATTATTAAAGCCTTCCTTTAATTAAATTTTATTCACTAATGACTTCTATTTTTAATTTTGCAATAACTCCTTCATATAATTTTATATCAATATTAAATTCTCCTAATGTTTTAATTGTTTCCTTTAAGTCGATTTTCTTTTTATCAACTATAAAATTATATTGGCTTTTTAAATTTTCTGAAATTTCTTTGCTAGTTACTCCTCCAAATATTTTTCCATTTTCTCCTGCTTTTACTTTTATTTTTAGCATTATTCCTTTTAATTTCTTTGCTAATTCTTCTGCATTTTGTTTTTCTACATCTTTTCTATAATTTGCAGCTTCTTTTTTATTATTTAATTTACTTAAATTTTCACTATTTGCTTCTACAGCTAGTTTTTTAGGTAATAAATAATTTCTTGCATATCCATCACTTGCATTAATTATTTCATCTTTTTTACCTACCCCTTTTATATTGTCTAATAAAATTACTTTCATTGGATTTCCTCCTTTTTGCTTATATATTTAAAGTTATATTTGTTCACTAAAGTATTCATTAATTCTATTTATTAATTCTTCTTTAGCTTCTTGTATATCTAATCCTTCAATTTGAGCACCTGCTAGAGTAATATGTCCTCCTCCGCCAAGTTTTTCAAGTATTACTTGAACATTTATATCTCCAATAGAACGACCGCTTATACAAATTTTATCTCCCATTTTTCCAAGTACAAATGATGCAGTGATGTTACTAATAGTAAGCAATTCATCTGCAGCTTTAGCACAAACAATATTTGCATCAGGATCTTCATTTTCATATAAAGATATTGCTATACTATCATAAACAAGTTCTGCTTTTGAAATTATATTTGATATCTTGTTATATGTATCCAAATCACTTTGGAACCATTTTTTTACTTTAATTATATCTACACCACATTTACGTAAATATGCTGCTGCTTCAAATGTTCTAACACCAGTTTTAAAAGTAAATGTTTTTGTATCCATCATAATACCAGCATATAAAGCTTCAGCTTCTAAGTTTGTCAAAGTCACTTCTTCTTGTGCATATTCTACAAGTTCTGTTACAAGTTCTGATGCAGATGAAGCATATACCTCATGGAATGTAAGAGTGGCACTTTCAATATAGTCTGGACTTCTTCTATGATGATCTATTACAACTATTTTTTTGCATTTTGCTAATACCTCTGGTGATTCTACATAGTTTTTCTTATTTGTATCTACAACAATTAATAGTGTGTCATCATCAATTTCATTTAATGCATCTGTTGGTTCTTTTATTAAGTTATCATATTCTTGATCTTGCTTTATCTCATTTAAAAATATTGATAAATTATCTCCTTTTGGATCCAATACAACATACGCATCTTTTCCTAAAGTTTTAGCTAATCTATATACACCCATACTAGCACCTATACAGTCCATGTCTGAATTACTATGTCCCATTATTAATACCTTACTAGATTCATTTATCATTCCTTCTAATGCATGAGAGATAATTCTCGCTTTAACTTTAGTCCTTTTTTCTAATTCTTGGGTTCTACCTCCAAAGAATGTATATTTATCATTTTCATGAATTACTGCCTGATCTCCTCCACGGCCTAAAACTATATCAAGTGCTGCTTGTGCTGATTTGTACTTTTCTAAATTGCTACTTCCTTCATTTGATATTGCAATACTTAATGTAAATTGCATTTTGTCAGATGGTTGTATTTCTTTAATTGTATCTAATATATCAAATTTTTTCTCTTTTATTTCTTTCATATACTGTTTTTCAAACATACATACAAAAGTATCTCTTTCTGATTTTAAAATGACTCCCTTAAATTCAGATGCCCAATCATATAATGCTTTTTCAATTTCAGCAATTAATTGTGGTTTTTCTGTATCAGGAATTCTTTGTATTATTTCTTCATAATTATCTATCATTATTTGACCTATATAAATATCTCTATTATCAAATAATGTTTCTAATTCTACTAGTTTTGTGTCATCTATGAAATAAATTATAATGATATATTCATCCTTTAAAGGCATATAATCTCCATATAGTTTATATGTCTTTTTTCCAATCTTTATTTCATCATTAATTTTTTCTTTTCTATCATTATTTTTAATTTCTAATTTTACATCATTTAATATTTTAGTTAGATAATTATTTATATCAATATTTGCGAACTCTTGATTAAATTTTGTATTCCTAAATATTAAGTTTCCATTCGTTTCAGCGATTACTAATGGAAATGGAGAATTAACTAAAGCAATTTTAGCTACTTTGTCTAAGCTAAATGTTAAGTTTTTTATATGCTCACTAAGCTCCTCCTGCCTTTTATTATTAGTCCAATATGCATAACCAATAAGCAATATATATATAATTACTGATGGAATAATTAGTGCAGGATTATATACACATATTACTACTAAAAGAATAGCAATTATCGCTAAATATATTTTTGTTTTTGATACTATTTTTTTTAATACTTTTTTATTATGGTTCATAAAAACCTCCACTTTCACAGTATATATTTTACATTCTTTAGCTCGTTTTGTCAAGGTAACATAATTCATATATTCCTTTTTACATAATAAAAATCCTCCGGCATAGCCGGAGGTATTTTACTCATAACGCCTAAAGGCTATGTTACAAGCAGAGTCTCAAG
>CALXWP010000012.1 GCA_944392455.1 uncultured Clostridia bacterium | reverse complement strand
AGGAGGGATTCTTAGTGCCTAATATACTAGAAATTTTACGGATACAAAATTTATTTTTGGTCAAATGAAAATAATGAGCCTATTCATATACACATTTCAAAAGGAAAACCAACACCTAATTCTACAAAAGTATGGCTAACTAAAAGCGGTGGTTGTATTTTAGCAAATAATAAAAGTAAAATTCCAAGTAAAGAACTAACAGAATTGTTGGAATCGGTAGATAATAACTATTTTTATATAATATCAGAGTGGAAAAAACATTTTCCAGAACAAGAAGTCAGATTTTATTGTTAATATTTATAAAATATACCGAAGTGGGAACTCTGTATTTTCTCTGTATTATTTTACAGAAAGCAGAGAACTAGAAAACTTGTTTTTCTATGTGTTTGAGAGATACATTCTGTATCTCTTTCCTGCCTTTTATAATGAACTAATAAAAAAGAAAGCGAGTGATTGAAATTGATACATGAATATAAAATAATAACATTATGTGGTTCAATTAAATTTAAAGATGAATTTATTAAAATTTAAGAGAAACTTACATTAGATGGAAAGATAGTTTTAACACCTAATTTTTTTATGGTATAAAAAAAGAGAATATAGACGAAAAAACTAAACAAATGTTAGATGAAATGCATAAACAAAAAAATAGATATGTAATTTTTAGAGGAGGATTTAAATATGATAGATCATATAGCTGCGTTAATTTTTAATGAAAAAGGAGAGTTATTAGTATTAAGAAAGAAAACAATAAACAATAGAAAAGAATGTATTTTGCCAGGAGGAAAAAGAGAAGAGAATGAAAGCAATGAGCAGACATTAAGAAGAGAATTATTAGAAGAATTGGGTGCTGAAATTAAAGAGTTAAAATATTATAAACAATATTTAGATAAAGCAATATTTGAAGAAGGTGAAGATTTTCAACAAACGACATATATTACTAAGTTAAAATCTAATAATATAGCCGTAAGAAATGAAATAAAAGAAGCTTTATGGATTGATTTAGACTATGAAAAGAAAGGTATATTATGCAATCCTACACTAAAATTAAAGATAATACCGGATTTAAAGCAAGATGGATTTTTTAAGGAACAAGAAATAGAAAGATAAATTATATGTTTTATCGTAAAAAAAATATATATGTATAAGAGGTATCAAAATGATATCTCTTTTTTGTGATTAAAAAATTTTAAAAATTTGTCCGATTTTCATATTTTATAATAGACCTTAATAGTAGAGGAATAATTTAAAATATCATTCATAAGATTAAACAAAACTAAAAAGGAGCAAAGATAAAATGAAAAATGGACAAAATGTTAATATACAAATTGAATATGGAAAAGAAAATTTAAAAGAGATAATTACAGAATTACTAAAAGAACAATACATAAATTATATAACTATGAATGAAAAATAACGCTTATTTAAGGCTGACAATTATAAAAGAGCACGTTATAATCCAATTATGCTTTGAATAGGCTATTTACTCTCGAAAGGGAGTGATAAAAATAAATAGAGTAAATAGTTATAGAAATATAAGAGTTGCCAAATACATAAGGTTATCTCGTGAAGATGGAGATGACCGAGAAAGTGAAAGTGTAGAAAATCAAAGAGATATTATTGATAATTACATATTAGAACATGAAGAAATGATTGAGGCAGGAGAATATGTGGATGATGGCTATACAGGTACAAATTTTAATAGACCAGGATTTCAGAAAATGCTAAAAGATATAGAAGATGAAAAAATAGATTGTATCATAACAAAAGACTTATCAAGATTTGGAAGAGACCATATAGATACTGGCTATTATTTAGAAAGATTTTTACCTGCGAATAATATAAGGTACATAGCTATTGGAGACAATGTAGACACAATAAAGCCAGACGGATTGCAATTTTTAACATTTAAACTAAGTTTTAATGACTATTATGCACAAGACATATCTAATAAAATTAAAAGTGTAAAACAAAGAAAAATCGAAAAAGGAGAATATCAAGCAGGAATTCCACCATATGGATATAAAAAAGATACAGAAATAAAAAATCATTTAGTACCTGATAAATATAGCTCTGAAATTGTAAAAGAAATTTTTGATATGTATGTCAATAAAGGAATGTCAACAATAAAAATAGCAGATGAACTAAATAGAAGAGAAATAGAGCCACCAGCCATATATTTAAAAATACCCACATATATGAAAAGAAAAAGTGTAAATCCAAATGGAAAATATGTGTGGCTTAGGGCACAAATAGGAAAAATTTTAAGAAATGAAGTTTATCTTCGGAAGTGTAGTAGGAAGAAAATTTCAAAAAGTAAGTCATAAAATAGCAAAAGTAAGATGCACCAAAAAAGAAGAACATATTGTCCTAGAGAATATGCATGAGCCAATTATAGATATTGAAACTTGGAATAAAGCACAAGAGAAACTAAATGGATATACCAAAACTAAAGATAGGAAATATGACCACCCACTTAAAGGATTCGTATATTGCATGGAATGTGGAAATAAAGCAACTTTAAGATGTAGAGAAGAAAAAAGAAAAAATGGAACTGTTTGGAGAGCGACCTATTTTATTTGTTCTAAAAGAAATAATTACAGTGGATTATGTGATTGCAAACAAATTTCAGCAAATTTAATAGAAAAGGCGGTAAATGAAACGATAAAAGATGAAATAAAAAAAATAGATTTATCAGAAAAAGAAATAAAACAGATATATGAACAAGCAGAAAAAGAGGCTAAAAGTAAAAGCAATTTATTACAAACAAAACTACAAGAATTAAACCAAACATTAAAAAATATAGAAAATACAATTGAAGAAATATATCAAGATAAAATAAATAAAATTATACAAATAGAAGATTTTAAAACTGTTTATGAAAAAAAGCAAAAAGAGCGAAATAAAATTTTAAAAGAAATAAAAGAGATAGAGAAAGGATTAGAAGAAAAAAATCAAAAATCTCAAAAAGTTAATTTTAAAGAAATAAAACAAATAGCAAACGAGTTCTTAAAAATGGAAAAGACCAATAAAATGATATTAGAAAAGTTAATTGAAAAAATTGAATTTGACAAAGAAAAAAATATCAAAATTAAATTTATATTTCAAAAGTATCCTAATGCTGGGATGAAATAAATACATATAAATAAAAGGTAGAAGCGATTAATCAATCGCTAAAAAATAGACATTAAGAAATTAGGAAATCATACGGCAGATCATATTTGTATGCCTGAAGTTAGTAATGAAGTAATAAAAGAAGATGTAATGGAATTACATACAGCATTATATGATAAATTTGGTTATGAAATGAAATATATTCGTCCTCCGAAAGGAGAATATAGTGAAAGAACAGTTGAATATACAAATACATTAGGTTATACAACAGTAATGTGGTCTTTTGCATATGATGATTGGGATGAGAATAAACAGGGAAGAGAAGAATATGGAAAAGAAAAAATAATAGAAAATGTTCACAATGGAGAAGTAATGTTATTACATAGTACATCAAAAGATAATAGTAATATTTTAGATAGTTGTATAAAAGAAATAAAAAGCATGGGATATGAATTCAAAAGTTTAGATGAATTTGAATATTAATTTAAAATTTAGTTTATGCTTATCTTATAAAATTGAAAGATTACATAAAATATGATATAATGAAGATTAGGTAAAATACCTTATACGTAAAGGCCTCGACACGAAGGGAGAATAATGTGAGTATAATTGAAAAAATCTTAATTCTCAATCCTAAAGCTTCTATGCAATATGTTCGGAAGTTAATTGGAATAGAGAAAGGAGGATTTGTACTAGATGCAAATGAAACAAAACTAGTTATACCTAGAAATTGTGTCTTAGATAAATTCTCCATGATTCCAAGAATTCAAGGAAAGATCCTTGAAAAGCAAACAGGTACAACTGTGTGCTACGTGAAGAATATGTTGAATGGATTTTAAAGGAAAAGGGAGTTAGAACATCTCCACAATTGAGGCAAAAAAACAAAAGGGATTGGTGTGATGCATCAATCCCGCTTTTTTTATGTAATAAGAAATTTAAAAAGAAAATAAGAGTATAAAACTCTGAAGATTGACGAGCTTTACGCCAACACTAAGAGTTTTATACATTTAAAATAGTTTATTTTCAGTAATAATTTAATACTTAGTTCATAAAATGAAAATATGAATATAATAGGGAGGAAATATGAGAAGGAAGGCAAGAAAAATAGATGAGATTCTTGAAATACCTACGGAACTAAGTACAGATAATCCTAAGATAACAATAATGGGATTTGAAAAAGTGTTGATAGAAAATCATAAAGGAATTTTGGAATATCAGGACTATTTTGTAAGATTAAATACATATATAGGAATTATAAATATTAATGGATTTAATTTAAATTTAGAAGAAATGAATACTGATGATTTGATAATTACAGGAAAAATTGAAGGTATTGATTTTGAAAACACAATAGATAATGGGGAGGAATAAATATTGGGCTTAAATAGGATGCTACAATATTGTAATCGGTTATGTAAGAATTTCAGTAGAAGGATACTATATAGAAAGATTTATAAATTTATGTGCAAAAAAACAAATAATATTGTGGGATTTAGAAAGAAAAGATAATATAACATTAATAGCTGATATAGATAAAAAAGATTTTAAAAGATTAAGGGAAATAAGTAAAAAAACAAAATGTAAAATAAAAATACAAGCAAAAAAAGGATTACCATTTGTAGTGAAGAAATATAAAAAAAGAAAAGTATTTATTATTTTACTCCTACTAATATTCTTATTAATTTTTAGTTTATCTCATTTTATATGGAATATTGAAATTGAATGTAGTTCAAATATATCTAAAGGAGAGATAATAGATTTAGTAAATCAAGAAGGACTAAAAACAGGAGTATTAAAAAATAGTATTGATACAAAGGAAATAATAAATAAAATAAGACTTGAAAGAGACGATATTGCGTGGGTAGGAATAGAAATAAAAGGTACTAATGCAATTATAAAAATAGAAGAAGCTGATGAAAAACCGGAAATTATTGATGAAGAAGAATATTGCAATATTGTTGCTAATAAAGATGGAATAATAACAAAGATAAGTGCTGGAAATGGTACGCCCCTAGTAAAAGAGGGAGATGTTGTAAAAAAAGGAGATATTTTGATTGCAGGATGGCTAGAAGGAAAATACACAGGAAGGCAGTATGTCCACTCTATAGGCGAAGTTCAGGCAAAAGTTTGGTATAAAAATACTCAAAAAGTTTATCTTCAGGAGACTAAAAAAGAAGAAACAGGAAGCCTTGAGACTAAATATTCCGTAAAGATAAATAATTTTCAAATAAATTTGCATAAAAGTATTCCAAAATTTGAAAAATATGATACAATAGAGACGACAGAAAAATTAAAATTATTTTCAAATTTCTATTTGCCGATTGAGATAATTAAATATGAATATAAAGAATATAATGAAGTACCTATTATACATAGTGTAGAAGAAGCAAAAGAGATAGGAATAGAAAAAGCAGAAGAAGAACTAAAAAGTGATATAGAAGATAAAGAAATAACAGATAAAAAAATAAATGTAAGAACAGAAAAAGACTATATAGAAGTAGAACTCATTTATGAAGTAAAAGAAGAAATTGGCTTAGAAGAAAAAATAGTTTTTTAATATAATTATTTAAGAAACAAACAAAGGAAGAGAAAGGATGGATAAAATGGAAGAAAGAAGTGTAAGAATTTATAATTCAGAAAGAACATTTTTCTCAAGGATAACAAGCACAATTAGTAAACTACTTATACCAACAAAAATAGGATTAAATGGCGTAATAATTACAATGAAGAGAAACAATGTGCTAAAAGTATTTGAAAACTTAAATAGTACAGAAGAAGCAGAAAAAAAAGAAGCATTATCTAAAAAGTTAGATGATACTTATGCATTGTATCTTGAATCAATAGATAAACATATAATGGACTCTATATACAAAAAAGTAAAGAATGATACTGCAACTGAATTTGAGAAAGAAGCATTATCACAGTATTATATGATAACACATTTAAAAGAAAGTGGATATACAGAATATAAATATAAAAAACAAATATATTTAATTGGATTAGATTATCAAAATGTTTTAAATGATAAACCAAAAGTAATTGAAAGATATAAAAAGTTTTATTGTACAGAAACAGAAACTCTATATAAAGGTTTGTTAAAACATTATTCAATTAGACTTGCTGACAATATAACAGATGGAGAAAAAGACGAAATATACAATAAAATATTTAAAACATTAGAAGAATACATTTCAAACATTTTACCAATCAAATTTGAAATTGAACAAAATGATACATATAAAGAAATATTAGATGAATATGATAATTTTGATAGATTTTCAGTTGGAAAATTAGATCAAAATGATGTAATAGAAAAAAATACAATTCTTCTAGGATTAAGTAGAAAATTATTTACACATAGTTTACCTTTAGTTGTAGCAGAACAATGCTATGTTAAATTGTTAAATGATGCTAGAAGCTTAATAGTAGATACAAAAGTACTAAGAAAACAAGAAAAAGCATATTCACTATTAATTAATATAATGGAAGAATATAATGCAAAATTATTAAGTACAAAGATTTATTGGGAAAAACCAGCTCAAAGAGAAGATTTTAAAAAGTTCTGGGATAAATATAAAGAAATAGAAAAAATCAAAGATACAAATTATGATGAATATATAAAACAGAAAGAAATATTGTTTATTAGAAATGATTTAAAACAAGTATTAACAAATGAAAACAAATATTATAAGATTATTAAATTCTATAAAAATAAACTTGTAGAATTAGGAGTTATGAGAAATCTATATAATTCTTATACATCAGAAGGAGAATACAAAAAAGTAGCAAAAAAGACCAAAAGAGAAGAAACTAAAGTGAGTAAAGAAGCAGTATAAATATAATTAGAATAAAGGAAGAGATATGGAAGAAAATTGCGAAATTATATATAAGAATTTAGAAAAAAATGAAAAATATGAAGACATAATTAAAGATGTTGTTAATGAATGTTTTAAAGAAGAAAAGTTGGATAAAGCAAATATTTATATAAGCATTACATTGACAAATGAAGATGAAATAGAAAAAATAAATAAACAATATAGAAATATTGATAAAGCAACAGATGTGCTTTCATTTCCAATGTTTGAAAAAGAAGAATTGGATAAATTTATAAAAGAAAATGCAGAAAATACGGACATAAATATGCAAGGTGATATTCTAGGAGATGTAGTAATTTCAATTCCTAGAGTATATGAACAAGCTGAAGAATATGGTCATAGCTTTGAAAGAGAACTTTCATATATGGTAGTACATGGTTTTTATCACTTAATGGGTTATGATCATATAGAAGAAGCTGACAAAAAGGTAATGAGAGAAAAAGAAGAAAATATATTATCAAAATTAGGAATAAAAAGAGAGACATCAGAAGAAGAAAGCAAAAAAGAATTAGAAGATATAGAAAGAAAAGAAAAAAAAAATAAAAATAAGACATCAAACTCAAATTTTATAGATGCCTGGAAAAATGCTACTAATGGTATAATATATGCAACTACTACCCAACGAAACGTAAAAATACAGCTATTAATTGCAGTATTTGTTGTTATAGCAAGTCTGTTCTTCGATCTAAGTAGAGCTGAATTTTTATGTTTCTTATTTACAATAATTTTAATTTTATTTGCTGAAATGTGTAATACAGCAATAGAAACTGTTGTTGATTTATATGTAGATGTATATCATCCAAAAGCTAAAATTGCAAAAGATGTTGCTGCAGGAGGAGTTGTAATAACAGCTCTTAATGCGATTATAGTCGCTTATTTCTTATTCTTTGATAAAATAAGTGACATTGGTCTTAATTTTATAAGGAATATTATAGAATCACCAATGCATTTAGCATTTGCAGCAATAATGATAGTACTTATTGCTATAGTAACTTTAATAGCTATAGCCAGAACAAATAAAAGAGAAGGAAGAAATAAAAAGTTTATACCAAGCGGATATGCAGCTTTAGCATTTGCTGCTAATACTATTATCTGGTTGATAACAGATAATATTGTAATCATAACATTGTCATTAGTTCTTTCGATATTGGTATCAACAAGTAGAATTGAAGCAAGAGCTCATAGAACTTCAGAAGTAATATTTAGTGCTTGTGTAGGAATAATAATTATATTATTAATTTATGGAATTACTTTAGGAGTAATGAGTATTTAAAGAACTAAATTGGAACGAAGGGAATGGATAAAATGAAAGGAAAAAGAGCAGAAAAGACAAAAAACAAAAGCATGAGAATATTTGTAATTGTTCTAATAGTTTTAATTATAGTGGCAGCCATTTTATTTGTATTAAGAATATTTGGAAAAGGTAGAGAAATAGAAACAGTAAATACAAACGAAATTATAAATGAAACAAATGAAGAGCCAATTATTGCTACACCAAAAACTTTATCAGGAACATCAAGACCAATAGCAATAATGATAGATAATCATGTTGATGCTATGCCACAGGCGGGACTAAAAGAAGCAGATATTGTTTATGAGATGATTGTAGAAGGCGGAGAATCAAGATTGATGTTAATACTTCAAGATAAGGACTTAGACAAAATTGGTCCAATTAGAAGCTCAAGACATTATTTCTTAGACTATGCTTTAGAAAATGATGCAATATATGTACATTACGGATGGAGCCCACAAGCTCAGTCAGATATAAGTACTTTAGGAGTAAATAATATAAATGGTATATATGAAAGTAGTACAGCATTTTGGAGAGTAAATGATAAATATGCACCACATAATGTTGTAACAACTACAGATAATATAATGGAAATTGCAGAAAGAAAAGGATATAGAACAACTACAGATCAAGATCCAGTATTAAATTATGTTGTTAGTGAAGTAAATCTAGAAGAAGGTACTACAGCAACAGACATTACAATTCCATATTCAGACTATAATACTGTAGAATATGTTTATGATGAAGATTCAAAAGAATATATTCGTTATTCAAGAGGAGAAAAACAAGTAGATTGGACAACAGGAGAAGAAATTACTACAAAAAATATAATAATAGAGTTTGCAGAAAATTATACATTAAATGATGGATCTGGAAAAGGAAGACAAACATTAAATAATGTAAAAGAACTAGAAGGATATTATATAACAAATGGTAAAGTCATTCCAATTACTTGTATGAAGACTTCTAGATCTAGCCAAACAGTTTATGAAGATTTAGAAGGTAATGAAATAGATGTAAATGATGGGAAAACATTTATACAAATTTGTCCAATAAATGCAGATGTGACTTTTGGAGAGGAAGAATAATATTAGTAAAAGATAAAATAATAAAAAATAGTTACATATATTAGAATATGGAACTATTTTTTTGTTTTTTAGTTTTTTAATTATTAATGCAATTTAGTATTATTTTTGCTCTAATTTATCTTTGATATCTTTTTCTATATTTATATTTTGAGATTTGATTTTCTTATTAATAATCCAAACAGTTATAAAATCTTTTATAACTTGAATTAATGAGAAAATAGTAACAAACATTATCCATAATATAAAAAAGGTTAGACTAAATAATTCTAAATCTTTTAAAAATATTTCTGAAGCTATTATTGGAATAAGAGCAAAGCCAAAAATCAATAATACTAAAGAAATAAAAATTGTAAATAAAGAACGTTTTTTTCTATAATTTTTTGAACTAATATCATAAAATGTAATAAGAGAAAGTATTGAAATAAAAATAGAAACACCTAATACAAGAAATTCTCTTAAAAGAATATCTATATGACTAATAGCAAATATTTCTTTTATATATGCACTTTCTCCAAGGATAAGGTAGATCATAAAATAGATTATAAAAATTATAAAACTAGCTATAGGAAATCCTAAAAGAGAAATTCCTAATTTTTGTGATAACTTCATATAAAACACCTCCAAAATTTATTCATTTTTTATTGTTTTATTTATATGTTTTTATGTGCTTAAATATTGATATAGAAGAACTTTTCTCATGTATTATAACTTCAACATTCATATAATTACACCCTTTCTTTACACTCATTATAACAATTAAAATAAAATAAGTCACTAAAAAATATATAATCGGTATATATTTTTATATAATTGGTAAGTTTAATATGCTGAAAATAGATATATATAATAAAATAAATGCCAGAAAATTATTGTATATAAATGCCTAGTTTGATATAATACACTTACGATCATTAAAAAGGAGGAAAATTATGTGTGAATGTATAGACAATAAAATAAGAGAAGAAGTTAACGAAATAATGAAGCCATATAAACAGGAAAAAGATAATTTAATACAAATACTAAATGAAATTCAAGAAAAATATGGATACATACCAAAGACTGCTCAGTCAGAAGTATCAAAATATTTAGGAATTCCAATGGCTGAAATATATGGAGTAATTACATTTTATGCTAGATTTACATTAGAACCAAAAGGAAAATATAATATTTCTGTATGTTTAGGAACAGCATGTTTTGTAAAAGGATCACAATCAATATTAGATAGGCTAAAAGAAAGATTAAACTTAGAAGAAGGAAAAACAAGTGAAGATGGAAAGTTTTCTATAGATACAACAAGATGCGTAGGAGCATGCGGAATTGCACCAGTATTTACAGTAAATGATGAGGTATACGGACATGCAACTGTAAAAAAATTAGACGAGGTTTTAGATGAACTAGAAAAAGAGGGATAGAATGAAAAAAGATTTGATGAAAACTAATTGTTATGATGTAGAAGAAAATATGTGTATTATGGGATCTTGTACCCAGCAAATGTTCCCAGAAATATATGAAGAATTAAAAAAGAAATATACAATATATGAAGTATGTTTAGAACAAATTCATCTAAATATGGTAATAACAAAAATAATAGGGATGATTGTAAGAAAAAAAGTTAAAAACATCATATTTGTTAGTGTAGACAAATCTCCACATTGTGTGCAGTTACATTATATTGTGACTGAGTTAAGAAAAATTAAAGATGCAGAAAAAATTAATATTGAAAACTATGTAGCAACAGATCATGGACTAATTGATATACCATTTGAGGTTATATCAATATCGAAAAACTTATCTAAGTTAAAAGAAACATTAAAAAATAATAATATAATTAATGAGTAAATGGTTCTTAAAGATATTGAATAAGGAGGTCTTAAATGAAGACTATTGAGGAGTTAGAAAAAATAAGAGTAGAAAAAAGAGCGGAATTAGATTTAAGAAAAAATACTAATGCTGATACAAGAGAAAAACATATTTTAGTATGCAATGGTACAGGATGTACTTCTTCAAAATCACCAAAAATACTAGAAAATTTTAAAAGAATAATTAAAGAAAAAGGAATAGAAAACGTAAGAGTAATAAAAACAGGATGTTTTGGCTTATGTGCCAAAGGACCAATAGTAATAATAAGGCCAGATGATACTTTTTATGCTATGGTTAAACCAGAAGATTGCGAAGAAATTATAAATTCACACATAATTGAAGGAAAAGTAGTAGAAAGATTACTTTGTAAAGATATAGATGGAACAAAAGTAACTAGGTTAGATGATTTAACATTTTATAAAAAGCAAAAAAGAATTGCACTAAAAAATTGTGGTGTAATCAATCCAGAAGAAATAGATGAATATATTGCATTTGATGGATATAAAGCATTAGCTAAGGTTTTAACTGAGATGTCAAAAGATGAAGTAATTGATGTAATAGATAAATCTGGATTAAGAGGTAGAGGAGGCGCTGGATTTCCTACAGGTAAGAAGTGGAAACTTACAAAAGATGCAAAAGGAGATAAAAAATATGTAGTATGCAATGCTGATGAAGGTGACCCAGGAGCTTTTATGGATAGAAGTATTCTAGAAGGAGACCCTCATGCTGTTTTAGAAGCTATGGAAATAGCAGGATATGCAATAGGAGCAGAAAAAGGATATATTTATGTAAGAGCTGAATATCCAATAGCAGTACATAGATTACAAATTGCGATAGATGAAGCAAGAGATTATGGAATACTTGGAGAAAATATATTTGGAACAGGATTTAATTTTGATATAGAAATTAGACTAGGAGCCGGAGCTTTTGTTTGTGGAGAAGAAACAGCACTTTTAGAGTCAATAGAAGGAAGAAGAGGCCAACCAAGAGTAAAACCACCATATCCAGCTACATCAGGATTATGGGGATGTCCAACTTTAATAAATAATGTTGAAACATATGCTAATATTGCTCAAATAATTTTGAATGGATCAGAATGGTATTCTTCAATAGGAACAGAAACATCAAAAGGAACAAAAGTATTTGCTCTTGGAGGAAATGTTAATAATGTCGGATTAGTCGAAGTACCAATGGGAACAACTTTAAGAGAGATAGTATTTGATATTGGTGGAGGAATTCCTAATGGAAGAGAATTTAAAGCTGCTCAAACAGGAGGACCTTCTGGTGGATGTATACCAAAAGAACATCTAGATACACCTATAGATTATGAGTCTTTAAAAGAGATTGGTTCTATGATGGGATCAGGTGGACTTATTGTTATGGATGATACTAAATGTATGGTATGTTTAGCAAAATTTTATTTAGAGTTTACAGTAAGTGAAAGTTGTGGTAAATGTACTCCTTGTAGAATAGGAACAAAAAGAATGCTAGAAATACTAGAAAAACTATGTAGTGGAGAGGGAACAGAATATGATATATATAGACTAGAAAAACTAGCAGTTAATATAAAGAAAGCAAGTATATGCGGACTTGGACAAAGTGCTCCAAACCCAGTAATAAGTACTTTAAAATATTTTAGAGAAGAGTTTAGACAACATGCAATAGAAAAAGAATGTAAGACAATGGAATGTAAAGCATTAGCAAAAATAGAAATAGACCCTGATAAGTGTAAAGCTTGTGGATTATGCCAAAGAAATTGTCCTGTAAATGCAATTGAAGGAGAAGGAAGAGACATAAGACATATAAATCAAGATAAATGTATAAAATGTACGACATGCATTAGATCATGTCCATTCCATGCTATTGGGTAGATAAGGAGGAAAAAATGGTTAATTTAAAAATTGATGATAAAAATGTTGTAGTACCAGAAGGAACAACTATATTAGATGCAGCTAAACAAGCAGGAATAGATATCCCAACACTTTGTTTCCTAAAAGATATAAATGAAGTTGGAGATTGTAGAATGTGTATTGTAGAAGTTGAAGGTAGAAGAGGATTTGCAACTTCTTGTATACAAAAAGTTGAAGAAGGAATGGTAGTACATACTCATACACCAAATGTATTAGAAGCAAGACATACAATACTAGATTTAATAATTTCAAACCATTCTAAAGATTGTTTGACATGTACACGTTCTGGAAATTGCGAACTTCAGGATTTAGCAATTAAATTCAATGTATTAGATATAGACTATAAAGGTGAAAGAACAGAACATAAAATAGATGATAAGTCTCCATCTATAGTAAGAGATTTTAATAAATGTATTTTATGTAGAAGATGCGTGGCTACTTGTAAAAATGTTCAAAATATTGGTGCAATAGATTGTATAGAAAGAGGATTTGAATCTTGTATTTCTACAACATATGATCATAGTTTAAATGATGTTAATTGCACATTTTGTGGTCAATGTATAGAATCTTGTCCTACAGGAGCATTACATGAAAAAGAAAATATAAATGATGTATGGGCAAAATTAAAAGATCCTGATACATATGTTGTTGTACAAACAGCACCATCTGTTAGAGTAGCACTTGGTGAAGAATTTGGTATGGAGATTGGAACTAATGTTACAGGTAGAATGGTATCTGCATTAAAAGCACTTGGATTTGATAAAGTATTTGATACAAATACAGGAGCAGATTTTACTATAATGGAAGAAGCAACAGAATTTGTAAAAAGATTTAAAGAAAATGATAATTTACCAATGACTACTTCTTGTTGTCCTGGTTGGGTTAGATTCGCAGAAATGGAATATCAAGAAAATTTAGCTCATCTATCAAGTTGTAAATCACCACACCAAATGTTTGGAGCAATTATAAAAACATATTATGCAGAAAAAAATAATATTGATCCTAAGAAAATCTATGTGGTTTCAGTAATGCCTTGTATAGCTAAGAAATATGAAAGACAAAGAGAAGAAATGAAAGAAAATGGACTATGGGATGTAGATGCCGTTATAACTACTCGTGAACTTGCAAGAATGATAAAACAAGCAAATATAGAGTTTAATAAATTAGAAGACGAAACATTTGATAATCCTATGGGAGAAGCAACTGGTGCAGCAGCAATATTTGGCGTAACAGGAGGAGTTATGGAAGCAGCTCTTCGTACTGCTTATGAATTGATTACAGGAGAGGAACTAAAAAAGCTAGAGTTTGAAGATGTAAGAGGAGCAAAAGGAATAAAGAAAGCTTCTGTAAAAATAGGTGATAAAGAAATAAAAGTAGCTGTAGCACATGGACTTGGAAATGCTAGAAAAGTTATGGAAGATATAAAAAATGGTATAGCTGACTACAGCTTTGTAGAAGTAATGGCATGCCCAGGCGGATGTATAATGGGTGGAGGTCAACCTATTAAAAATTCAAAAACAAGAATGACAGTAGATGTGGCTGGAAAACGAGCTAAAGCTATGTATTCAATAGATGAAAGAAGTGTGATAAGAAAATCACATGAAAATCCTATAATGAAACAAATATATAAAGAATATATAGGAAATCCGGGAGAGCATAAAGCTCATGAGTTGTTACATACACATTATACTCCGATGGAAGAATATAGAATATAAGAAAAAAGCAATTGGGGACTCCAATTGCTTTTTTTAGTAAATTGAAATTTATGTAAAAATGTGATATATATATGTCAAGTAAAATGTGACGAAAATTTAAGAAAATTTATTTCTTTTTTTCTACAAAAATGGTGCTATAAAAGTACTATAATTCATTAATGAACATTAATAAAAAATATAATAATAAAATACATCAAGGAGATAAAATATGGAAGAAAAATTTAAATCAGGGTTTGTATCAATATTAGGAAGAACTAATGTAGGAAAATCTAGTATAATAAATAGTTTAGTAGGAGAAAAGGTTGCAGCAATTGCCAATAAACCTCAAACAACAAGAACAGTTATAAAAGCAATAGTAAATAGAAAAAATTCACAAATTATATTTATTGATACACCAGGAATACATAAACCTAAGTCAAAATTAGGAGATGTAATGGTAGAAAATGCTTTTGAAGTTTCAAAAGATGTTGATGTAGTAGTTTTTGTTATAGAAGCTACATCTGATGAAATTGGAAAAGGAGATAGACTAATACTAGAAAAAATTAAAGAAGCAAAAAAGAAAACTATTTTAGTAATAAATAAAGTTGATTTAGTAGACAAGGCAAAAGTTGCAAAATTAATTGATTTATACAAAGAAGAATATGATTTTTCAAGTATAATACCAGTTTCTACAGTAAAAAATATTAATTTAGATACTATACTAGATGAAATAGAGAAGAACCTTAAAGAAGGACCTGCATATTATGATATAGAGGAGTACACAGATCAAACAACAAGACAATTAGTAGAGGAAACAATAAGAGAAAAAGCTTTAAAATTATTAAATGATGAAGTACCACATGGAATATTAGTTGAAGTGGAAAAAATGAAAAAAAGAAAAACAATGGAAAATGAACCTATATATAATATAGAAGCTATAATATATTGTTTAAGAGATTCTCATAAAGGAATAATTATTGGAAAAAACGGATCAATGCTTAAAAAGATAGGAACATATGCAAGAGTTGACCTAGAAAAAATGCTTGGGATAAAAATCAATTTAAAAATATGGGTAAAAGTAAGAGAAGATTGGATTAATAATGAAAAATTTATTAAAAATTTTAAAATATAGAAATTAAAAAAATAAAAAAGAATAAAGAATAAAAAATATAAAATTGCAAAAGATAAAAATAAAGATATATTCTGAAAAATTAAAATATTTAATAAAAGAATATATATCAACTTTATGAAATGGAGATGATTGTCTACATGATAAAACAAATGGCTTGGAATACTTTTAAGAATACGGGTAATATAAATACATTTTTAGAGTTAGTAGAAGTAGAAAACTTAGAAAAAAATATGGAAAAAAACATTATCGAGGCGGAAAAACAAAATGGGAATATTGAAGTTAAAGGGAATAGTAATATCAGAACACAATATGAGTGATTATGATAAAATGGTTACAATATTAACTCCAAATGGAAAAATAGGATGTGCTGCCAAAGGCGCAAGGCGTCCTAAGAGTGCGCTTATGGCAGCAACACAATTTTTATGCTTTGGAGATTATCTAATATATCAGGGGGTAAGTTCATATAATATTAATTCATGTGAAATTAATGAACTTTTTTATAATTTAAGGATGGATATTGATAAATTACAATATGCATCACATATAACAAAAATAATAAATGATGTAACAGATGAAAATCAGAATACATATAGGATTTTACAATTGTTTTTGAATACTTTATATGTACTTTCTGAAACAGATAAAAATATGGATTTAGTTATATCTATTTTTAAAATTAAACTTATGTGTCTTTTAGGTTTTACACCTATTATTGATAAATGTTGTGCATGTAATAATGAAAAAGAAAAATTAAATTATTTTAGTTTTAGAGATAATGGGTTAAAATGTGAAGTATGTAGTAGACAGGATAAAGGAGCAATAGAAATTTCTGATGCAACTTTAAATGCTATAAAATATATTGTTCTAGCTCCTCCTAAAAAACTATTTTCATTTAATTTATCTGAAAATGGTATAAAAGAATTAGAAATAATTGGAAAGATCTATCTAAATGAGAAATTAGATAAGGAATATAAATTAGAAAAATTTAAAATATAAACAAATAAGAGTATACATAAAAAGTATAATGCTATTTGTTTATATTTTTTCTTTTGCAGTCTATGACTAAAAAAGGATTGCTTTTTTTTATGTATTATGATATAATGAGATGGTTAAAATAATTTAATAAAACTACAAAAAGTGTAGTTCTAAAAGAAGGGAGGAGGAAATGAAAAAAGCAGGAATTGTAACACTTTTTGGGGAGTATAATTTTGGAAATAGATTACAAAATTATGCGGTTCAACAAGTATTAAGAAAAAAAGGACTAAATGCAGAAACGATAAAATACGTAGGATTAGAAGATGACGTTCCTGTTATCAGAAATGAAAAAGATGAAAACAGATTGAAAAAATTTAAAAAATTTAATGAAAATATAGAATTTGCAGATGAAATTCTATACAAAGAGTACGAGGTACCAAGAAGATTTTCGGAAGACTATGATTACATTGTTATGGGAAGTGATCAAATCTGGAATTTTACATTTGATAAAATTTTTTCAGATAAAGCTTTAGGAACATTTGTACCAAAAGAAAAAAGAGTTTCTTTTTCAGCAAGTTTTGGAGTAAATTATGCACCAGATGAAGATAGTCAATTATATAATTTATGTAAAAACGGATTAAATGAAATGAAATCAATATCTGTAAGAGAATATGCTGGAAAAGAGATTGTTAAAAAATTAACAGGTAGAGATGATGTAGAGGTATTAATTGATCCGACAATGATGCTTGATAAATCTGAATGGGAACAAGTAATGAGAAAACCAGAAAATTTAAAAACTGATAAATTTATATTAAAAAGTTTTTTGGGAGATGTATCTGATGATGTTTGGGCAGAATTAAGAAGAATTGCGGAAGATAATGAATGTGAAATAATAGATATATCAGATAAAAACAGTCCATATTATGATATGGGACCGGCTGAATTTTTATATTTAGAAAAAAATGCTTTATTAGTAGCAACAGATTCATTTCATTCATGTGTATTCTCAATAATATTTTCAACACCTTTCGTTATATTTGAAAGAGAAGGCGGAGACTTAAAGAGTATGTATTCAAGAATTGAAACATTATTAGAAACATTTAAAATGCCTAACAGGGTATTTAATAAAAAAATTACGGCAGATATTTTAGATAATGATTATTCTGAAGCTCATAAAATTTTAAGAAATGAGCAAATGAGAGTAAATAATTTTTTAGATACTGCTTTTGAATAATGAGGAGATTATGGAAGAAGATTGTAGTAGTAACATACCTTTAGAGGAGGGGTTAATAAAAATTATATGATATATTAAAAAATATTAGATAATATAACCTTTCACTAAAGGTATGTAAAATAATTAATTTTTTAAACTGAAATATATAAAATATTTTAAAAAACTTAGAAATAAGTATAAGAATTTTAATTAAATATGATTTGCATATTAATGAATAAAATCTATAATAATAGATTTCTTTATTTTTTTATAAAGAAAATTTATAGATCTAAGCTTTTTAAAGTGTTTTATAAAAAATGTATTTAGAAAATATAAAAAAATGAAAACAAATAGGAAATAAAATATAGTATAATATAAATAAAAAACAATTTAATAAGAGGAAACATGGAAGAAGAAATTTTAGATAGTAATAGTAAAAATAATAATATTAAAGAATTGGATAAGAAAACATGTACAGGTTGTATGGCTTGTAAAAATGTATGCCATAAAAAAGCTATTATCATCAAAGAAAATAATGAAGGCTTTAAATATCCAGAAATTGATGAAAATTTGTGCATTAATTGTGGGTTATGTAAAAAAGTATGCCCTGTATTGACAAAGTTACAAGAAAATGAAAATGAGATAAAAGTATATTCTTGTAAAAACAAAAATGAAGAAGTAAGAATGAAGAGCTCATCAGGGGGAATATTTACACTAATAGCTAAATATATCATAGAAAATAATGGAGTAGTGTTCGGAGCAAGATTTAATGAATTATTAGAAGTTGTACATGATTATATTGAAAATATAGATGATATAGGATTGTTTAGAGGATCAAAATATGTACAAAGCTATATAGGAGATAGTTATAAAAAAGTAAGAGAATTTTTAAATAACAATAAAAAAGTTTTATTTACAGGTACACCATGTCAAGTGGAAGGATTATTAACATATTTAGGAAAGGACTATGATAATTTATATACACAGGATTTTGTATGCCATGGGGTTCCTTCACCAAAGGTATGGAGAAAATATTTAGAATATAAAAAGTATGATGGAAGTTATCCAATCAATATTAATTTTAGAAGAAAAGATATTTTGGGATGGAGTAATTATCAAGTAAGTTATAAATATTCTAATAAAGAAGAAAATAATCATCATGATAATGATCCATATATGAAAATATTCTTAAAAAATTTATCTTTAAGAATGTCATGTTTTAATTGTAAATTTAAGAAAATTAAAAGAAAATCCGATATAACAGTTGCGGATTTTTGGGGTATAAATAATGTTAAGCCAGAAATGAATGACGAAACTGGAATATCAGCTTTACTAGTTAATTCAAAAAAAGGATTAGAAATATTTGAAAATATTAAAGAAGATATGATATTTGAAGAAGCAAATATAGAAGATATTATTAAATATAATTCTTGTATAAGTAAATCAACAAATTATAATGAAAAAAGAGAAGAATTCTTTAAAGATTTAGAAACTATTAGTTTTGAAAAACTAATAGATAAATATCTATAAATTATATAATAATAGTATACTAAATTAATGGTAGCAGAAATAATATTAACAAAATAAAAAGGAAAAAATATAATATAAAAAAGGAGAATTTGATATGGAAGTTAATAAAAGTAAAAGAAAGTATACTGCAAAAACAAAGGATATTTTAGGAGGATTTAAGATTGCAAGTCCAGATGAGACAATAGACAAATTAGTAAATGATAAATGCTCTATTTCTAGATTTGGAGATGGAGAATTTGATATGATTTGTGGAGTAGGAATGAAGTACCAAAAATACAATAAAGAACTAGCTAAAAGATTAAAACAAGTTTTAGATAGTAATGAAAAAGGATTATTGATCGGAATTAATAATGTTATAGACCTAGAATATTCTGAAAAATATAATGATTTTGCTAATAATTTCTGGAAGGGTTGGCTTCATGATAATAAATTTAAACTTTTAAAATTACTATCAAAAAATAAACAATATTATTCTTCAAATATTACAAGATTTTATATAGACTATAAAGATAAATCATGGGTAGGAGACTATGTAAAAAGCTTAAAAAGAATATGGAATAATCAAAATGTTGTCATTATAGAAGGAGAATATAGTAGATTAGGTGTAGGAAATGACTTATTTGATAATATGAAATCAATTCAAAGAATAATTTGCCCATCAGAAAATGCTTTTGAAATATATGACAAGATATTAAATGAAATATTAAAAATAGATAAAAATAAAATGATAATGTTAGCACTTGGCCCAACAGCTACAGTATTAGCCTATGACTTATTTAAGGCTGGATATAGAGCAATAGACATAGGACATGTAGACATTGAATACGAATGGTTTTTAAGAAAGGCTACAGAGAAAATAAAGATTGAAACTAAATATGTAACAGAAGTAAAAAATGGAGAAAACGATATTCAAGATATTAAAGATGAAAAATATGAGAAAGAAATAATTGCTAGAATTATGGACTAATTGTTAAATATTGTCAGAATTTGCAGAAAAAGTGACAAAAAAATAAATATGTGATATAATATTCTAGTATTTATATTAGTACAAATCAATTATATATTGATTAAAAAAGAGAGAGGATCTTATGAAACAGAAAATAAATTTTGGAATAGGCTTTATAAGTGGTAGACCTAATGTATGTAAAATCATTAATAATTATGAACAATTTATGGTTGAGCAAGTTAAAGACTTAGATATAGAAGTTGATATTACAATTTATATACTTTATGACTTAAATTATCAACATACAATAAGAACAGACTTCTATGGTATTTTGCCAAAAGCATATAAGAATATGAGGATAAAATATATAACTCCAGAAAATGTTATAGAATATCAAAAAATATTGATGTCTAGATTTGGAATGTCAAATGCAGATGCAAAATTACTTATTGGAACAGGATATGCTAAAGCAAGAAACACGATTTTATATTGTGCTATGCAACATAAAATGGATTACATACTTTTCTGGGATGATGATGAATATCCAGTAGCAAATGTATTAGAAGATGATCAGTTACTTTGGATAAAACAAAAAAATATACTAGAGCATATAAAAAACATAAAAGATACTGATGTTTCAATGGGATACCGTTGTGGTATGATGAATCCTATTCCATATATTCAATATACTGATGAAATAAAAGAAGAAGATTATAAAAACTTTATAGATGGTTTAGAAAATGAAGTAATCTCATGGGAAAAAATACAAAAAATGAGAGAAAATACAAGTAGTATTTCATATGCTGATCCAGATATTGCAAGAGGAAAAAAGAAAGCAGAACCAGTAGCAGAAATTGGAAAAGACAATTTCGTTTTAGGCTCAGGATTATGTCTTAATTTAGATAATATAGACAAAATACCAGCCTTCTACAATCCACCAAATGCAAGAGGAGAAGATACATTTTTCTCATGTGCATTAAGAAGTAAAGATGCAAAAGTTTTGAGAATACCAACATATCATTTCCATGATTCATTCCTACAATATACAGGAATAATGAAAGGAAGATATCCAAAAAAACTTGGAAAAATATCTTTAGTAGATGCTGAAATTGAACAAAGATTTTTAAAAGCAACTATAGGGTGGACAAGATATAAACCATTACTATATTATATTACAGATAGAGATAATTATGAGAAGATAATAGAAGAGTCAAGAGATAAATTAAAAAGAAGTGTACAAAAAATTAATACTGAATTTGTAACTTGTGACTTCTCATGTTTAATAAGAGAATTAAACAAATATGATCAAGAGGTAGAAAAACATTATGAAGAATATTTAAGAGTAATTGACTTATGGGACAAGTTTAAAAATGATATTAGAGAAGGATAAAGATATGTATATTATTGTTGGATTAGGAAATCCAGAGCCAGAATATTCTAGAACAAGACATAATATGGGGTTTGATGTAATTAATCTATTAGCAGAAAAAAACGGTATAGCATTAAATAAAACTAAATTTAATGCTATATATGGTACAGGTATTATAGATGATGAAAAAGTAATATTAGTAAAACCTCAAACATTTATGAATCTTAGTGGAGATTCTGTAGTACAATTTGTTAATTTTTATAAAATACCATTAGATAACTTAATTGTAATATATGATGATATGGATACAGAAAAAGCAAAAATTAGAGTAAGAGCAAAAGGTGGGCCTGGATCACATAATGGAATGAAATCTGTTATATCAAGATTAAATTCAGAAGAATTTGCTAGGATTCGTGTTGGAATAGGAAAACCTGTAGAAGAGTATGATAAAGTTAATTATGTAATAGGACATATTCCAGAAGAGGAATATAACATTTTACAAAAAGGAGAAAAACTTGCTGCAGAAGCAGTTAAATACTGGATAACAAAAGGTATAGATAATATGATGAATAAATTTAATATAAAAGGATAGGCAAGAAGGGATTTAGAATGCAGGAACTATTAGTAGATGTGAAAGAAAATAATAAAAAAATAATGTTAATAGAAAATGGAAAAATGACAGAAAAATATGAAGAAGAGAATGGCAAAGAAAGAATAGAAGGAAATATATATATAGGAATTGTAGAAAATGTTTTACCTGGGATGCAAGCAGCTTTTGTGAATATAGGTAAGGACAAGAATACTTTTATACATATTAGAGATGTTATTCCAAAAGTAAGTAAAGAAACAGGAAATAAGAATGAAAATTTTTCAGAATATAATATAAAAGATTATTTGAAAATAGGAATGCCATTATTAGTACAAGTAAAGAAAGATAGTACAAACAAAAAAGGTGCTAGAATATCTACTCATTTAAGTATACCTGGACGTTTTTCAGTATTAATGCCAAATGAAAAATTTATTACTATATCACAGAAAATAAATGATGAAAATGAAAGAAATAGATTAAAAGAAATAGTAAAAAATAATATACCAAAAGGTTATGGAGCTATAATAAGAACTTCTGCAGAGAATAAAAATGAAGATGAAATAATATCTGATTTAAAAAGGATTATTAGTAAATATGAAAATATACAAAAAGAATATAATAAAGAATTAGAAAAAGGAAAAAAAATAAATTCAAAATTATTGTACAAGAGTGAAGATATTGTACAGAGACTTTTAACAGATTTAATGGATCAAGATTTATATCGTATTGTTACAAATGATAAAGATTCGTATAATATGATTGACAAAAAGATAAAAGAAGAATGTAAAGATATAAAACTTGAATTAGAAGATAATATAATAGATAAATATGATCTAAGAAAGCAATTAGAAGAATTAGAAAATAGAAAAATATGGCTTAAATGTGGAGGTTTTATTACAATAGATAAAACAGAAGCATTAACAGCTATAGATGTTAATTCAGGAAAATATACAGGGAAAAAAGACTTAGAACAAACAATATTTACTGTAAATAAAGAAGCAACAATAGAAATAGCAAAACAATTAAGATTAAGAGATATTGGTGGAATAATAATTATAGACTATATAGATATGCAAAATAAAGAAAGTGAAGAAAAAATAATAGAATTATTTAAAGAAAATCTAAAGAAAGATAGATCAAAGACTCAAATTATGGGATTTTCAAAATTGAATTTATTAGAAATGACACGTAAACACATTTGTAGTAATGATTAAAAAAATGCAATTGGGAACTGACCCCAATTGCATTTTTTTTTTACAAGCACGTCCTCAATTGCAAAATTAAGCTTCTCCAAGTATAAGTTTTAATTCTTCATGTCTTTTTACTTTTTGAGTTGTTGTTTTAATTAAAGGAACTTCTGTAATAATAATTTCTCTAATATATTTGTATGCTGGCATTTTATGATTTACTTCATTTTTTATATCATTCCAAATTATATTTTTAATTTCTTCTGGACTTGAAACATTTTTATGAGTATCATCAAAATGATCTTTATTATATACAATTTTTGCACATATTTTATAATCACCATCTTCTAAGGGTTTTCCAAATACCATACTTTCAGAAACATAAGGTAATTTATTAATAAGAATTTCCAATTCTTCTGGGAATATATTTTTTCCATTTTTTAAAACTATAACATCTTTTTTTCTACCTGTAATAAATAAGAAACCATCTTTATCAAAATATCCTAAATCACCAGTATAAAACCAATCATCTTTTAAAACATTTTTTGTAGCTTCAGGGTTATCTACATATTCGAGCATTACAGTAGGAGCCTTTACAGCTATTTCTCCAATTCCATCTTTATCAGGATTGTCTATTTTTACATCAATTCCAGGAAGAGGAAAACCAACAGAACCACATCTTTTAAATTTATCATTTTCGCCTGCAACAACAGGAGAAGTTTCTGTTAATCCATAACCTTGAAGTAGGTTTATACCTAAATCTAAAAAGCCTTGAATTGCATCTTTACTCATAGCAGCTCCACCAGCAATTAAAATTCTAATTTTACCACCTAAATTATCTAGCACTTCTTTAAATACTTTTCTTCTAATATCTATACCTACTTTTAATAATCCATTACATACTTTAGTCATTTTATTAACTAATTTTGTTTTACCTTTTTCTTCGATTCCTTTTTTGATCTTTTTATACATTATTTCAAGCATTAAAGGAACACAAACAAATCCAGTTACTTTAAATTCGGCTAAATTTTTTTGCACATATTTTATACCATCACAAAAAGCAACTGTTATTCCAGAAAAAGTACCATATAGGAAAGTACAAGTAGATTCAAATGTGTGATGCAATGGTAAGAATGATAAAAATGTATCTTCTTTTCTTATATCAGTCATTTGAGAAAGAGCATATATGTCTTCACAAATATTAGATTGAGAAAGTGCAACTGCTTTTGAGATTGAAGTAGTTCCAGATGTAAATAGCATTATTGACATTTCTTTATTATTAATTTTTACATTATCATATTTATCATCACCCTGTTTTAAAAGCAAATTTCCTTTTTCTACTAAATTGTGATAATTAAATAAATAGTTATTATTAGTTTCTGTTGTATTATCCATATTAATATATATTGATAATTTGGATTTTTTATCTTTATATATTTTATCAAATATTTTTGAATATTTATTATCAAAAATAACTGCTTCTGTTTTACTCCTAATTATTAAATCTTCAATTTCATTATCAGGAAGAGATTTGTCCAAAGGAACAACTATCATATTTCCTGTAGTAACAGCTAAATAGCTAGTACACCATTCATATCTATTAGGTGCTATTATTGCTATTCTTTTTTTAGAAAGCCCTAGATCTAAAAGTGCAGTCGAAAGAGCTTTAATATCTTGTGCAAATTGACTATATGTTATTTTAATGTGTTCGGCTGAATTTGGTGTTTCTTTATATTCGAATGCTACTTTGTCAGAATATAGATTAGAATATCTATTAACTAATTCTCTAAAATCATTAATTTTAGATGAGTTATATAATTTCCTTTTATATTTGCTCATGATTCACCCCTCTTAAAATATATTGTAATTGGATTACTGGATATATTTTACAATATTCTAAGAAATTATTCAATAAAATATACAATAAATATATTGATAAAACATTAGTAAATTTAAAATAAAAGATAATATGGAGTATTGATAAAATGCAGACAGAATGATAAAATATTAAATGAAAAAATATATTATAAGAGAGATGAAGAATATGTCAAGAAACAGAAGAAATGTAAGAAGGAATACTAGGATAAAGGAATTTCTTACTTCAAAGAACTTTTTTAGGATAGTAAGTATATTACTTGCTATAATTATTGTATGTATAGGTATTAATTTATTTAGAAACAATCAAGAAAGAAAAGCTTTAGCAAAACAACAAGAAGAAATAAGAGCACAATCAGAAGAAATATTTTCACAAATAAGCGAAAATATAGAAGAAACCAATAAAAATATATCAGAATCAGATGTTAGCATAAAAATATCAGCTGTAGGAGATATATTATGCAGTAACGAAATGTTAGAAGATGCATATAACGAAAATGATAATTCATATGATTTTTCTCATATGTTTAATAATGTAAAAAATCTAGTAAATGTTTCTGATATTGTTATGGGAACATTGGAAACTAGTGTAACAGATAATGAATATAATGATAAAAATGCTCCTATAGAATTTGCAAGAGCAATCAGAAATTCAGGGGTAAATTTAATATCAATTGCTAATAATCATAGTTTAGATAATGGTATAAGCGGATTAAATGAAACAAAAGAAAATCTTGAAGAAGAAGGATTTACAGTTGTAGGAGATAGCACAAAAGATACTGATTCTGTAGTAATAAGAGAAGTAAAAAACAGTAAAATTGCGATTTTATCATATACATGTTTTTTAGATAATGAAGGACAATTAGGTGATGATGAAATTAATGCAGTAAATATATATAGTGAGGAAAAAGCAAAAGAAGATATTGAATATGCAGAAAAAGAAGGTGCAGAATATATTTGTGTCATGATTCACTGGGGAGATGATGGAATATCAGAAACAGTAAGTGATGAACAAAAAGAAATAGCAGACTTTTTCGTAAATAATGGAGTTGATTTAATAATTGGTTCACATCCATCTTGTGTTCAACCAATTGAAATCAAACAAAATAGTGATGGAGATACAGCTTTTATTGCATATTCATTAGGAACATATATATCAACATTATCTGAAGAAGAAGCTAAAACAGAGTTAGTTTTAAACATTGAATTAAGAAAAAGTGGAAAAGATGGTAAAATATATTTAAATAAAGTGGATTATACACCTATATATATGCTAGATAATGGAGATGGAGAACAAAATAGATTTGAACTAATAGATATGAAGAATACAGCAACTTCATATACTGGAGATGAAACAGATAAAATTACAAAAGAAGTATATGATAATCTAGTTAATGGTTTAAATAGATTAAATAGAATATTAGGAATAAATAATAATGTAGAATAGGTGGAATAAGAAATGAAAATAGGGTTTGTATCATTAGGCTGTAGCAAAAATTTAGTAGATACTGAAAAAACAATAGGAATTTTTAAAGCAAATGATTATCAAATAGTAAATAAACCAGAAGATGCAGATGTTATAGTAATAAATACATGTGGTTTTATAGAGTCTGCCAAAGAAGAAGCAATAAATACTATATTAGAAATGGCAGAATATAAAAAGAATAAATGTAAGTATTTAATTGTAATGGGATGCTTAGTAGAAAGATATAAAGAAGAATTAATAAAAGCTATTCCAGAAGTAGATTTATTTATAAAATATAGTGAATATAATACTTTATGGAAGCAAATTGAAGATTTATTAAAAGATAGTAAAAATATAGATAAATATAAAAATTTTGATGAAGTAAAAGAAAGAGTTATTTCAACAGGAGAAAATTATTCGTATTTAAAAATTGCTGATGGATGTAGTAATAGATGTACATATTGTGCAATACCATATATTAGAGGACCACAAGTAAGTAGAAAAATGGAAGATATTATAGAAGAAGCAAAAAGATTAGTTAAAGATGGATATAAAGAATTAATTTTAATTGCGCAAGATACTACAAAATATGGTACTGATATATATGGAAAGCCAAAATTAGTAGAACTTTTAAATGAAATTTGTAAAATAAAAGATTTACACTGGGTAAGATTTTTATATGCTTATCCAGAAACAATAACAGATGATCTTATAAAATGCGTAAAAGAAAATGATAAAATATGTAAATATTTTGATATACCAATACAACATATTTCAGATCAAGTATTAAAAAGAATGAATAGACAAAGTAATGGAAAGTCTATAAGAGATTTAATAAAAAAATTAAGAAAAGAGATCCAAGGTGTAGTGATAAGAACTACAGTTATGGTAGGGTTCCCAGGAGAGACAAAAGAGAATTTTGAAGAATTATATAATTTCTTAAAAGAAGTGAAGTTTGATAAATTAGGTTGCTTTGCATATTCAAAAGAGGATGGAACACCAGCAGCTAGAATAAAAGAACAAATACATCCTATGACTAAAAAAAGTAGATATAATAAGATAATGAGTCTGCAACAGGAAATATCAAAGAAAAATCTAGAAAAACAAATTGGAAAAGAAGTCGAAATATTAGTTGAAGAGAAATCTTTTGATGGTAAAACATATATAGGAAGAACATATATGGATGTTCCGGATATTGATGGCATAATATATTTAAATACTGATAAAAATATAGAAATTGGTCAGTTTACAAAAGGTACAGTAGTTGATATTAGCAATTATGATTTGATCTGTAATTAATTAAAAATATAATAAGCAGTTGATCCTAAAATAGGAGAGATACTGCTTATTTTTATTGTATAGTAAAAATCGACTTTTACTTGATATTTCAGTATCTTTAGCGATTTTTTCGTATACAACAAGATTAGGCTACCTTGGGCCGTCCGAGCAAAGCGAGGACATGTATTTCGCCATTGCTTCAGAGACTGAACCTGCGAAATGCCTATCTTATAATAAATACATATAAATTTTTTGACCACTTGGTTTAATATTAGCCTAAAATAGTGCAAAAAAATAATATATATGATATAATATCGTAGGAAAAAAACATAATAGTGAGGAATACATATGAATTCAATAAAGATATTAGCAAGTGGAATGTATTTACCTGAAGAAAAGATAGATAATAATTATTTTAAAGATATATTTAATATAGATGATAATTGGATATATCAGAGAACGGGAATAAAAAATAGATATTGGGCAAAAGATGAAAAAACATCAGAATTAGCAATTAAAGCAGTTCAAAATTTAATAGAAACTAATGAAAATATTAATATAAATGAAATAGAGCTAATTATAGTAGCTTCAACTAATTATGAAACTACAATGCCAGGTATTTCATTTGAAATACAAAAAGCATTTAATATAGATAAATGTATGTGCATGGATATATCAGCAGGGTGTAGTGGATATATAAATGCTATAGATATTGCTAGAAAATATTTGGAATTAGATGAAGTAAATAATGCTTTAGTTGTAGGTGTTGAAAAATTATCTAAATATATTGATAAAAATGATATAAATACAGCAATTCTTTTAGGAGATGGAGCAGGAGCTACTTTACTTGGAAAAGCCGAAAATAAAAAATATGCTAAAAATATAGAAAGCATTGGTCAAGATGGGGAAATATTAACATCTAAAGAAAATGAAAAGATTAAGATGGATGGAAAGAAAATATATAAATTTGGAACAGTAAAAGTAGCTGAAAATATTAAAGCATTATTAGAAAAAGAAAATTTATCAATAGAGAATATAAAATATATAATTCCACATCAATCAAACATTAGAATTATGGAAAGCATGGCAAATAAAATTGGTGCTACTGCAGAGCAAATGTATATAAATATATCTGATGTAGGAAATATATTTAATGCAAGTATACCAATTGCATTAGATCAAGTTATAAAAAATAACTTATTAAAAGAAAATGATAAAATAATACTTGTAGGATATGGCGGAGGTCTTAACCTAGGAAGTATTTTAATACAAATATAAGATAAAGATAAAGATAAAAATAAAAATAAAATTAAATTGAAATTAAACTAAAAACAAAAGGAGAGATTCATTTATGAAAATAGGGTATATTTTTCCTGGACAAGGAACTCAAACAGTAGGTATGGGAAAAGATATTTATGAAAAATATGATGAAGCAAGAGAAATTTATTCAAGAGTAGATAATGTATTAGGTGAAAATATAGAAGATATTACATATAACCTAAGTCAAGAAGAATTAAATCAAACAAAAAATACACAAATAGCAATATACACAATGAGTTTAGCAATATTAGAAATTCTTAATAAAGCAAGAATAAAAGCAGAAGCTGCAGCAGGATTAAGTTTAGGAGAATATACTGCACTAACATGTGCTAATTCAATTTCAATAGAAGATGGAGCAAAAATAGTTAGAACAAGAGGAAGATTAATGCAAGATCTAGCTCCAGAAGGAGATTGGGCAATGGCAGCAATTATAGGAATGGAAGATGACAAGGTAGAAGAAGTTTGCTCAAAAGTAGAAAAAGGTTTTGTAAAAGCAGTAAACTATAATTGCCCTGGTCAAGTAGTTGTTTCAGGTGAAAAAGAAGCAGTACTTCGAGCAATGGAAATTGCAAAAGAAATGGGAGCAAGGAAAGCTATAGAATTAAAAACAAGTGGACCTTTCCATACAGAAAAACTAAAAGAAGCATCTAATGAATTAAGAAAAGAATTAGAAAAAATATCATTTAATAAATGCGAAATATCAGTAATTAAAAATTTAGATGCTACAGCTTATACAGATGAAGATGATATGGTAGACATTTTAGCAAACCATGTAATAAATCCAGTTAAATTTAGAAAATCTATAGAAACAATGTTAGAAATGGGAATTGATACATTTGTTGAAGTAGGACCTGGAAAAACATTATCTGGATTTGTTAAAAAAGTATGTAAAGAAAAAGAAGTTGAAGCTAATATATTAAATATAGAAAATGTAGAAACATTAGAAAATGCAATGCAAAGTTTAAAATAATAAAAAGATAAATTAAAGAAAAACAAATAGAAAGGAAGAAAATGAAATGAGTGAAAACAAAGTTGCTTTAATTACAGGAGCTACAAGAGGTATAGGAAAGGAAATAGCATTAGAACTTGCAGAAAATGGATTTGATATAGCTATAAATTATAGAAGTGAAAAAGACGTAAATGATGAAGTGAAAAATGAAATAGAAAAAAATGGTGTAAGATGTGAATTTGTTAAGGCTGATGTTTCAGATTTTGAACAATGTGAAAGCATGGTTAAAGATACTATAGAAAAATTTGGAAGAATAGATGTATTAGTAAATAATGCAGGTATTACAAGAGACGGGTTAATAATGAGAATGAAAAAAGAAGATTTTGAATCAGTTATAGATGTTAACCTAACAGGTACTTTTAATGTAACAAGAAATGTGATTCCATATATGATTAAACAAAGATCAGGAAGAATAATTAGTTTATCATCAGTAGTTGGTGTTGCAGGAAATGCAGGACAAACAAATTATTCAGCATCAAAAGCAGGAATAATAGGATTTACAAAAAGCTTAGCTAAAGAAGTAGCAAGTAGAAATATCTTAGTAAATGCAGTAGCACCTGGATTTATTGATACAGATATGACAAAAGTATTATCTGATTCAGTAAAAGAAGGAATACATGCACAAATTCCATTAAGAAGAATGGGAACACCTAGAGAAGTGGCAAAAGTTGTTAAATTCTTATCATCAGATGATAGCTCATATATAACAGGTCAAGTTATAAATATTGATGGTGGAATGGTAATGTAATCATATAAAAATAAAAGGAGAGAATATAATGGAAAGAAGAGTAGTTATAACAGGTCTTGGAGCAATAACTCCAATAGGAAATAATACAGAAGAATTCTGGAAAGGTATTAAAGAAGGAAAATGTGGTATAGATGAAATAACACACTTTGATACAACAGACTATAAAGTTAAGTTAGCAGGTGAAGTAAAAGGATATAATCCAGAAGAATATTTTGATAGAAGAAATGCAAAAAGATTAGATAAATTTTCTCAATTTGCAATCATTGCTGCGAAAGAAGCATGGAATGATAGTAAACTAGATAAAGAGAAAGAAGATATGACAAGAGTAGGAGTTATACTTGGATCTGGAATAGGAGGATTAGAAACAATAGAAAAAGAAATTTCCACATTATTACAAAAAGGTCCAGATAGAGTTTCTCCAATGTTTATACCTATGATAATTGGAAATATGGCAGCAGGAAATGTTGCTATTGAACTTGGAACAAAAGGTGAATCTATATCAATGGTTACAGCTTGTGCTTCAGGAACACATTGTATAGGGGAAAGTTTTAGAATGATAAAAAACGGATACCAAGATGTAGTTATCGCAGGAGGAACTGAAGCAGCTATAACACCTTCAGGAATAGCAGGTTTTACTAATATAAAAGCTCTTTCACAAGCAACAGATAAAAATAGAGCAAGTATCCCATTTGATAAAGAAAGAAGCGGATTTGTAATGGGAGAAGGTGCAGGACTTGTTGTATTAGAAGAATTAGAACATGCAAAAAATAGAGGAGCTAAAATATATGCAGAAGTAGTAGGATATGGAGCTACATCAGATGCATATCATATTACATCACCAGCTCCAGGAGGAGAAGGTGGAGCAAGAGCTATGATGGTAGCTATGGAAGAAGCAAATGTAAAACCAGAAGAAGTTACATACATAAATGCTCATGGTACATCAACACATTTAAATGATTCATGCGAAACACAAGCTATAAAAACAGCGTTTGGAGAAGCAAGTAAAAAAGTAATGGTAAGTTCAACAAAAGGTCATATTGGTCATTTACTTGGAGCAGCAGGAGGAGTAGAAGTAGTTATTTGTGCAAAAGCTATTGAAGAGGGGTTTGTACCAGCTACAATAAATTATAAAGTGCCAGATGAAGAATGTGATTTAGATATAGTTCCAAATGAAGGAAGAAATGTAGATGTAAAATATGCAATGTCAAATTCATTAGGATTTGGCGGACATAATGCAACAATATTATTAAAAAAGTATGAAAACTAATAATATTTAAATAATATATAAATAAAAGGAGAATATTATGAATTACGAAGAAATTAAAAGAATAATTGATGATATGGGAGAAGCTAAAATTGATGAATTAAGTATTGAATTTCCTGATGGAGTAAAAATTAGTATGAAAAAAAATAAAGCTCCGGGGATAGCTCCGGTACCACAAGAAAATGTACAATATATTTCTGTACCTGAAAAAAAGGTAGAAAAAACAGAAAAAGCAGAAGAGAAAAATGAAGAAGACTATAAAATAGTTAAATCACCTATGGTTGGTACATTTTATTCAAAGTCATCTCCTACAGCAGATCCATATGTAGAAGTTGGAAGCAAAGTAAAAAAAGGAGATATACTTTGTATAGTTGAAGCTATGAAATTAATGAATGAAATTGAATCAGAATTTGATGGTGAAATAGTTGAAGTTTGCGTTAATGATGGGGATATGGTAGACTATGGAAAACCATTATTTAAAATAAAATAATTAGTAATGAATTAAATAAAAATGATACATAAAACTAAATACAAAGGAGATTAACATATGTTAGATATAAATGAAATAATGAAAATAATTCCACAGAGACCACCATTTTTAATGATTGATAGAGTGGAAGAATATGTACCTGGAGAAAGTGCAATTGCATATAAAAATGTATGTATAAACGAACCTCATTTTGAGGGACATTTTCCAGGGCAACCAATAATGCCGGGAGTATTAATAGTTGAAGCTTTGGCTCAAACAGGAGCTGTTGCAATACTATCAATGGAAGAAAATAAAGGAAAAAATGCTTTGTTTGGAGGAATCGATAAATTAAGATTCAAAAAACAAGTTATTCCTGGTGATGTATTAAAATTAGAAGTAAAAATTATTAAACAAAAAGGACCAATAGGAGTTGGAGAAGCCATAGCGACAGTTGATGGTAAAGTTGCCGCAAAAGGTGAACTTACTTTTGCTATTGTATAGAAGAAAGAATAACAAAAATTTAATAGCAAAATAAAATGAGCCGGGGAGCAAAATATCGCTCCCAAGCTCTGAAAAAATGTTAGAAACTAAAACTTTGTATATTTAGCGTACTCTCCAAGCATGAAAGCTGGAACAATTAGGGCGTGCCGGAACTTCATATCCGATCATTTCCATTGTACGCTTTAACATCCTGTGACTGTAGTGACTTTCCAAGCAGATATCTGCAAGGTTTGGAAGTTCACTTCTGCAGAAAGTAAATTCCCGCAAGAGTTCGTCAATAAGTTCCAAGCGCGTAGGCTTGTTTTGAGATGCTTCATACAAGAAGCCAAGCCTGTAGAAGACCGAGAGCTGTTCGACCGAATTTGGTCTTTTGCCACGATTCATCCGCGCGTCTTCCTGACCCTCTACGAACAGAGAGTAGCTTGTAACATTTTTCATATATACACACTCCTTTCAAGTGGTTGTAAGTAATATTGTATCATAAATAATTAATAATTACAAGGAGAATATCATGTTAAAGAAAGTTTTAATTGCAAACAGAGGAGAAATTGCTGTAAGAATTATAAGAGCATGTAAAGAATTAAATATAAAAACAGTTGCAATATATTCAGAAGCAGACAAAGATGCACTTCATACAAAGCTTGCAGATGAAGCTATATGTGTAGGACCTGCTCAATCAAGCAAAAGTTATTTAAATATTCAAAATATATTAGAAGCAGCTTGTACTACAAATTGTGATAGTGTTCATCCGGGTTTTGGATTCTTGTCAGAAAATGCAAGTTTTGCAAAAATGTGTGAAGAAAGTAATTTAAAATTTATAGGACCATCATATAAAGTAATAGATATGATGGGAAATAAATCACATAGTAAAGAATTAATGAAAAATGCAAAAGTTCCAGTAGTTCCTGGATCAGATGGATGTATTGAAAATGTTAAAGATGCTATAGAATGTGCTAAAAAAATAGGATACCCAGTTTTACTTAAAGCATCAGCTGGCGGTGGAGGAAAAGGTATTAGAAAAGTAGAATTTGAATCAGAAATGGAAAATGCCTTTAACTTAGTAAAACAAGAAGCAAAATTATCATTTAATGATGATGCTATATATATGGAGAAATTTATAGTTAATCCTAGACATGTCGAAATGCAGGTGATTGCTGATGAGCATGGTAATGTTGTACATTTAGGAGAAAGAGATTGTTCTGTACAAAGAAGAAATCAAAAAGTATTAGAAGAAAGTCCATCAATGGTACTTACAGATGAATTAAGAGCAAAAATGGGAAAAGCAGCAATAAGAGCTGTAAAAGCATCAGGTTATACAAATGCAGGAACAATTGAATTTTTAGTAGATAAAGATAAAAATTTCTATTTCATGGAAATGAATACAAGAATACAAGTAGAGCATCCTGTAACAGAAATGGTAACAGGAATAGATATAGTAAAAGAACAAATAAAAATAGCATCTGGAGAAACATTAGGATTTACTCAAAAGGATATTACATTTAGAGGACACGCAATAGAATGTAGAATAAATGCAGAGAATCCAGATAAAAACTTTAGACCATGTCCCGGAACAATTACAGAATTAAATTTACCAGGAGGTAATGGTGTAAGAATAGATACAGCAGTATATACTGGATATACAATACCACCAGTATATGATTCAATGATTGCAAAACTAATAGTACATGCAGAAAACAGAAAAGAAGCTATAGCAAAAATGAAGAGAGCTTTAGAAGAATGTGTTATAGATGGAATAGATACAAATATAGATTTTCTATTTAGAATATTATCAAATGAACATTTTATAAACAATGATTACGATACATCATTTATAGAAAAATATATGTAAAGTCAATAATAAATTTGAATATAAGAAAGGTTAGAAAAATGGTTATTGATAAAATAAAAAAAAGAATAGAATATGATAATGAAGCACAAGAAAAAGAAGAGCATCGAAGTGATATACCTGTAGGAAAATGGGTTAAATGTAGTAAATGTAAGGAGATATTATATAAAGAAGACTTACATAAAAATTATAGCGTGTGTCCCAATTGTGGAAATCATTTTAGATTATCTAGCAGAAGAAGAGTTGATCAAATAATTGATGAAGGAACATTTAAAGAATTTAACTTAAAAATAGATACAGATAATCCTTTAAAGATGGATGATTATATAAAAAAACTAGAAACATTAAGAGAAAAAACTGGATTAGATGAAGCTGTAAAATGTGGAATTGGTAAAATAAACTCAGAAAAAGTAATACTATGCGTTATGGATAGTAATTTCATGATGGGAAGTATGGGAAAAATAGTAGGAGAAAAAATTACTTATTCTATAGAAAAAGCAATAGAATTAAAACTTCCAATAATCATATTCTGTGCTTCTGGTGGTGCTAGAATGCAAGAAGGGATTATTTCTTTAATGCAAATGGCAAAAACATCAGCAGCGGTAAAAAAATTAAATAAAGCAGGAAATTTATATATTTCAGTTTTAACAGATCCAACATATGGAGGAGTAACAGCAAGTTTTGCAAGCTTAGGAGATATTATTTTAGCTGAACCTAATGCAATGATTGGGTTTGCAGGACAAAGAGTTATTAAACAAACAATTGGGCAAGACTTACCAGAAGGTTTTCAAACTGCAGAGTTTTTATTAGAACATGGATTTGTTGATAAAATTGTAAGCAGACAAGATATGAAAGAAACATTATATAAATTAATATTACTTCATAAAGGAGGTAATAAAAATGCCAAGTAAAATTACAGCATGGGATAGAGTAAAAATTGCAAGAGAAGCAGATAGACCAACAGCATTAGATTACATAGAAAACATTTTTGATGAGTTTATGGAACTTCATGGTGATAGATATTTTAAAGATGATAAGTCAATTGTATGTGGACTTGGAAATATTGGTAAACAAAATTATACAATTATAGGAGAACAAAAAGGTAGAAATACTAAAGAAAATATTGAAAGGAATTTTGGTATGCCAAATCCAGAAGCATATAGAAAAGCTTTAAGATTTATGAAACAGGCAGAAAAATTTCGGAAGACCAGTTGTTACATTTATAGATACTAAAGGAGCATACCCTGGACTTGGAGCTGAAGAAAGAGGACAAGGTGAAGCAATAGCAAGAAGTTTAATGGAAATGTCAGATTTAAAAGTACCTATTATAACAATTGTAATAGGAGAAGGTTCAAGTGGAGGAGCTTTAGCAATTGGCGTAGGCGACAGAGTATTAATGCTTGAAAATGCAGTATATTCAATTCTTTCGCCAGAAGGATATGCAAGTATTCTTTGGAAAGATAGTTCTAGAGCTGAAGAAGCAGCAGAAAAGATGAAATTAACTGCAAAAGACTTATTAAAATTAGGGGTAATTGACGAAGTTTTAAAAGAACCTAATGGAAATGCAAAAACAGATGTAGAAAAAATGTCAGAAACTATAAAGAAAAGAATAGTATCTATAACTAAAGAGTTACAAGGAATTGATAATGATGAATTAACAGAAAAAAGATATCAAAAGTTTAGAAATATGTAAAATAATAATTAAAGATAAAATATACTTATTTTCTAAGAAAGAGGAGGAAAAAAATAATGTTATTAGAAAACAAAAAAGTATTAATTATGGGAATTAGAAACAAATGGAGTATAGCATGGGGAGCTGCAAGATCAGCAGCTGATAATGGTGCTACTGTATTATTTACATTTATGGGAGAAGAAAATAGAGGAAAAGTAGAAGATTTAATATCTGAAATTCCAGGAGCAAAAGCTTATGAGTGTGATGCTTCAGATGATGAAAAAATAAAAGAATGCCTAGAAAAAATTAAATCTGAAAATGGAAAATTAGATGGAATATTACATAGTATAGCTCATGCTAATACAGAAGATTTAAGAAATGATTTCATTACAACAAGTAGAGAAGGTTTTTCTCATGCTAATGATGTAAGTGCATATTCATTTGTAGCTATAGCTAGAATAGCAGAAGAATTAGATATGTTAAATGATGGTGCAAGTTTAGTTTCTTTAACATATTATGGTTCTACAAAAGTATTACCAGGATATAATGTAATGGGAGTTGCTAAAGCAGCATTAGAAACAAGTGTTAGATATTTAGCAGATAATTTAGGAAAGAAAAATATTAGAGTTAATGCAGTTTCTGCAGGACCTATTAAGACTCTATCTGCAAAAGGAATAAAAGATTTTGGAAGCATATTAGATGTAGTTGAAGAAAAAGCACCTTTAAGAAGAAATGTTACAACTGAAGAAGTTGGAGATGTTGTTTCTTTCTTATTCAGCAAAATGTCTTCAGCAATTACTGGTCAAGTAATTTATGCAGATAATGGATATAATATAATGGGAATTTAGTTAAAAAGGATTATTTTAAGTTTTTTACTTTTAATAATCCTTTTATATTTTAATTATATACTTTTTCTAATATATAATTATAAAGCATTGAAAAAAATATAAAAGTATTATAGGATAGAAATGTAAAATGAATTGATATTAATATTAAAATTATAAATAAAATATAAAAGGAAAGGGAGTAGAATATGGAAAATATTAAAATTTTTGCTTGTCCAACAGCTGAGAAGTTTACACAAGAAATATGTGATTATTTAAAGATACCAATGGGAAAAATGAATGTTATGAAATTTAAAAATGACAATACATTTGTACAAATTGAAGAAACTGTAAGAGAACAGGATGTATATATTGTTCAAACAACAATGCCACCAGTAAATGAAAGAGTAATGGAGCTTTTAATATCAATAGATGCATTAAAAAGAGCTTCTGTAAAAAATATAAATGTGGTATTACCATATTATTTGTATTCTAGATCAGATAAAAAAGATCAACCAAGAATACCTGTAACAGCTAAGTTAATGCAAGAATTGTTAGAAGCAGCAGGAGCTACAAGAGTTATAACTTGTGATTTACACAATCCAGCCATACAAGCATATTTTAATATTAATTGTGATAGATTATCTGCTCAAAATATTTTACAAAAATATTTTAAAGAAAAGAATTTAAAGAATATGGTAATAGTAGCGACTGATGCTGGTAGTTCAAAAAAAGCATATAAATATTCTGAATATTTTAATTGTCCAATTGCATTGATAGATAAAAGAAGATCTGGAAATGATGATAGAGCAATTGCAAGTAGTGTTATTGGTGAAGTAAGAAATAAAGAAGCAATTATATTTGATGATGAAGTAGATACAGCAGGGTCTTTAATAGAAACAGCAAGAATATTAGAAGAAAATGGAGCAAAGGAAATATATGCAGGATGCACACATGGGATATTATCAGCAAATGCAGTTAAAAGAATACAGGATTCACCAATTAAAGAATTAGTTATAACAAATACTATTCCACTTCCTAAAGAAAAACAAATAGATAAAATAAAGGTATTAACAATAGCACCTCTTTTTGCAGAAGCAATAAAAAGAATAAATGAAGCAAAACCAATAGGAGAATTATTTGCGTTAGAATAAATGATTATAAAAAATAATATAAAGAAATAAAAAGCTGATAACTTAAACTTATCAGCTTTTATACAGCTTTGTCTGATTGAGAATTATCTTGTTTATGACTATATTTTCTTTTGGTTGCCATACCACCTCTAATATGTCTCTCAGCTTTATTCTCATCTAAAATGCTTCTTACTTCTGCAGCTAAATAAGGGCTTATTTTTTGTAGTCTTTCACTTACATCTTTATGTACAGTTGTTACTTTTCGTAACGGTAGAATTAATATCTTCAAAATTTGTAATTACTGTAGGCTGACTTCCAATTTCATTTAATAATTTTAGTCTTACTTCTACATTTCCTTCGCTATCTACGTAAATAGCATCTATTATTGTTTTAAGCATAGCATTTGTAATTGTTTCATTATTTAAAATATCATCAACTGTACCTATTGTTTTTGTTAGTTCTTTTTCTAATACATCTTTTTCCTTTATTTCAGAAGTAATTAGCTTTAGTTCTCTTTCTAATCTTGCTATATCTTCATTTAATGGATTTGTATATTGTTTTAGTTCTTGCATATTGATTACTTCATTTTGGAACATTTCCATATATTTTTGTTTTTTAACTGTTACTTTTTCTATTTCTTTAAGTAGGCTTTCTTCACTTCTTTCATTGCTTTCTCTTAAAGCTGTTATTTTTTCAAATTCTTTTTCTACAGCTTTCATAAAGTTCTTTTTATTTGAAATTATACTTTTAAGATATTCTTTAATAGCATTTAAAAGTTCTTCTTCATCTATAACAGTTGTATTAGGGCAATGGTTTACACCCATCGAATTTCTTCCACTACATACCCATCTTATATATTCTTTACCTTCTTCTGTATATTTCCTTCTTATCCTTCTAAATGAATAACCACAATGTTTACAATAGATAAGTGTACTAAATACATATTCTGTTTTTTCTCTTTTATTGTTTAGTTTAAATTCATTTGACCTTTGTTTTAAAATATCTTGTGCTCTATTAAACAATTCATCTGATATAATTCTCATTTCTGGTTTGTCAGAAATAAGCCAATCTTCTTCTGGTAGCTCTTTTCTTGCTCCTGTTATAAAGTCAGTAATTTCTGATTTCTTATTTGTTACTCTGCCTGTATATATTGGATTTTTTAGCATTCTTACAATAGAAGTTTGGACCCATTTTGACTTTGTTTTCTTTGTTCTTATTCCTCTATCATTTAATTCCCAAGCAATTTTTGTTGTACCAGTACCTTTATATACATAGCTTTCAAATATTTCTTTTACAATTTTTGCTTCTTCTTCGTTTATTTTTAATGTATATTTTTCACCTGGTATTTTGTCATAACCAAATACCAAATTAGGTACTCTTCCTTTTTTAGCAGTAATGTCTTTTCCAAATTTAACTCTTTTAGACATATTGGCACTTTCCTGTTGTGCCATTGCACCTAAAATTGTTAGTATAAATTCAGATCCACCTTCCATAACTTCGCCATTATTTAAAAAGTCTACTTGTATTCCATAAGATTTTAATTCTCTTATACTTTGTAATAAATCTACTGTATTTCTTGCAAAACGGCTTACATCTTTTACAACTACTCTTTCAAATTTTTTTGCCTTTGCGTCTTTCATCATTTGTTGGAATTGCTTTCTGTGTTTTATTTGTTTTCCAGAAATTCCTTCATCTGCATATAGCTTGTACAACTCATAGCCATTCTTTTTTGTAAATTCATTAAAAAACTCTATTTGCTTTTCAAGAGAGTCTATTTGTGCTTCCTTTTCAGTTGAAACTCTACAATATGCTGCAATTTTCATAACTTAATTTCTCACTTTCTTATATGTTGTTTTATGTCGGTAACTTCATATCCGTTCTGTTACATTTTAGCATATAAGTTATAAAAAAGCAATAAAACGCATAAAAAAACTACTCCTGCATTTAGGAATAGCTTTTTATAATTTGTTCATCTACGCATTTATTTGTCGCAAGTAGAGCCAAAGAGTTACATCTGTTCACCTATGCATTTATATTACGCAAATAGGGTTGCGATTAACATTTGATTAGTTGTTTTCAGCTAAATATTTTTCAAAATCTTCTATTGTCAATTCTTCATTGTTTTCATATTTTTCCTTTGTATAATCTCCTTTTCCATCACTATACATTTGTATAAATTTTATCATACCTTCAACACCTAATTTATCTTTTAAAGCTTTAAGACCTTCTCGTCTTATTCTTTCTAACTCTCTTACTGTTACAGCCATTTAAATCACCTCCATAATAAATTCTATTGGATTTATAACTTTAATTCTTAAATTTGCTCTTTTTGAAGCATTTATTAACAACCTGTCAGTTGTAATAAAATAATCTATATCTGCACTCTCTGCAAAAGATAAATGTAATGCATCCATATCTTTTATATTAAATTGCTTTAATTCTAATGCTCTTTGTTTAATTTCTGGTGTATAAGTAATTTGTGATAATTCCATTGCGTCATATAAATCTTCTACTTGTCGTCTTTTATTATCTAATTTGATTTTGGATATTTCAAAATCTATTACCATACTTTTATAAATTTCTACTTCTTTATTTATATGCTTTCTAAATATATTCTCTATTGCATTTGCCTCTAGGTTTATTTTTTCTTGTTCTAAATCATCAAATGGTCTATTATAACAACAAGTATCTAAATATAATTTTAGCATAAAATCAACCTCTCTTTCTATTATACTACATTTTATCGTATTTATCTATATATAAGAAAAATATTATCTGTTTCGATTGTAGGTTAGTCAATGATGTGTCACAATTTATTAAAAAATATATACTTTGAAATATCAAAACATATGACTGCGTT
>CALXWP010000011.1 GCA_944392455.1 uncultured Clostridia bacterium | reverse complement strand
CCACTTTAGCTCAGTTGGTAGAGCAACTGACTTGTAATCAGTAGGTCGTCCGTTCAAGTCGGACAAGTGGCTCCAAACCAAAAGAAGAACTGGAATTTCTAGTTCTTCTTTTTTTAGAAAGGATAAGTGGCATGTGATCTGTGCTAATTGTCATTCTTTAACATCTACATATAAAGGAGCGAATCTATATAATGGTAGAAAATCAAGAAAAAAATATAGTAAATAAAGTTATTGTTGTAACTGGAGGATCTAGAGGAATAGGGTCAGAAATAGTTAAAAAACTAGCAAGAATTGGATATAAAGTAATATTAAACTATAATAAATCGGAAAAGTGTGCTAAAAATGTGGAAAACGAACTAAAAGACGAAGGGATTGCTGTAGATATTTTTAGAGCAGATGTCTCAAAAAGAGAAGAGGCCGATAGTTTAATACAATTTACTGAGAAAAAATATGGAAGAATAGATGTATTAATAAATAATGCAGGAATATCGCAAACAAAATTATTTACAGATATAACTGATGAAGATTGGAAAAATATGATTGACAATAATTTAACATCTGCATTTTATTGTTCTAGAGAGGCAGCTAAAAACATGATTCATAATAAATCAGGATTAATTATAAATATTTCTTCAATCTGGGGGATAACAGGTAGTAGTTGTGAGGTTCATTATTCAACTGCAAAAGCTGGATTAATAGGGTTTACTAAGGCATTGGCTAAAGAATTACGGACCATCTAATATTAGAGTGAATGCAATAGCACCAGGAATAATAAATACAGATATGAATAAAGAATATTCAATAGAAAATATTCAAGAAATAGAGAAGGAAATACCGTTAGAAAGAATTGGAGACGCAGAAAATATAGCTAAATGCGTAAGTTGGTTAATAGAAGATAATTACACAACAGGTGAAGTAATATCTATAAATGGCGGATGGTATATATAAAAATAAAGAAGATCTATATTTTAATAGATCTTCTTTATTTTTTATTTATATTATTATTTATTAAACTAATCATTATTATCATTATTAACTTTTCTCTTATAATTTCCAGATATTATTTTTGGTAAATAAGTTATAATTTTATATACTGCAAGACGAATTTTTTTACTCCATAAATAGGTTTTTCTTAATCTACGAGGAGTTGCAATACTTGTATCTTCTTTTACAACTAATGCTAATTCTTCTTGTTTTTCTATGTCAAAAGTATAATTTTGAGAATCGTTGTTATCCCATTCATTGTTTGAATTTCTAAAACATAAATTTAAACATTCGCTAGAAATTAATTCGATTTCTGCTTGAAATCCTAATTCAGTTTTTTCCATTTTAATTTCATTTAAATTATCCCAATTAGGTCCAAATCCATAATGAATAAATACTTCTTCTGAATCCTCTTGAAATAATTTACCTGTGTATGAAATTTTAACAATTGTATTCTCTATTAATTTATCTGTATTAAAAAATATATTCTTAACTAACTCCATTTTAAACTCCTTTTATCTCTTGTTAACAAAATGTTATATAATATACTAAATTATATTATTAAAAAACAAAATATTCAATAGTTTTTTACAAAAAATATAAAAATTTTTGTAAAAATTGAATTAAAAAATTAAACCAGTACTTGTACCTATAATTTTACCAATAATTGTATAATCATCTTCTGGATTTAAAACTATATCAGAGAATTCTTTATTATCAGCACGTAAAACTAATGTATCTTTTCTTATAACATATCTTCTTATAATTACTTTATTATCATATTCAAAAATTCCAATATCCTTATTATCTAATGGTGAATTAAATTCAACAAAAGCATAAGAACCTTCTTCTAACCTTGGTTCCATAGATTTATCATTTATTTTTACAGCAAGTGATGCGCTAGGTAAATCTAGAGGACATTTAATAAATGAGTCTAATGAGCTCACAGCCAAAACTTTATCATATGAAATATGGTTTTCCATATTTAAATTTTTTTGCTCTTCTGTAAAAATTTTATCATAAGTATACATTAAAGGTTGATATGGTACCTCAAGTGCTCTACAAATTGATTTTAGAGCTCTATGACTTGGATTTCTTTCTTCTTTTTCTATATGAGAAATATGTCCAATATTAATATTTGTACGTCTAGAAAGCTCTGATTTAGCAACATTTTTGTCATTTCTTATTCTAGATATCATATAACCTATCATTTGTATCAACCTCTTTCTTAAAATTTATTTTATTATACATAAAAAGGGAAAAAAAGTCTAGAGAAAAATAAGTTTTTTTGTAAAATAATGGAGAAAATAATTATATAAAAGTATAGAAGTAAAGTAATATTATCATACTAATACGGATAGAATGTATAGAAGGAGAAATATTTTATGCCTAAAAAAGAAATTTATATAATATATATAATTAAAAACATTATGAAAAAAATTAATAATACTATAAAAAAGATAAAAAATAATACATTTGCACCTGCAGTAATTGGGATTTTTTTATTAGTTATAGTATTTTTCTCAGTAATATTTGCTTTAATAAATATAAATAATGAAAAAATATTAAATAATATTTATATTATGGGTATTAATGTAAGTAATTTAACTATAGATGAAGCAAAAGATGTAGTAAGTGAAATTATTAATAGAAAATTGGGTATAGAATTAATTTTAAAAAAAGATGATTATGAAACAAATATGAATTATGATCAAATAAATGCAACTTTTAATATAGATGAAGCAGTAAACGAAGCATATAATATAGGAAGAGATGGAAATATTATAACCAACAATTATATTATATTATCTACAATATTTGTAGATAGAGAAATAAAATGTGAATTAAATTATGATGAAGAATCTTTAAGTAAAATAATAACAGATATATCTTCGAAATTACCAAGAGCGCTTGTAAATAATAGTTACTATATAGAAGAAGATAAATTGATAATAGTAAGAGGAAAAGAAGGATTAAAAATACAAGGAGATGATTTAAAAGATAAAATAATAAGTAATTTAAAAAATATAAATATAAATGATAATATTATAGAAATACCAGTAGAGATAGTAGAACCTAATGATATAGATTTAAATGAAATAAGAAATGAAATATATAAAGAAGCAAAAGATGCATATATTTCAGAAAAACCTACAATAGTTCATGCTGATGTAAAAGGAATTGATTTTGGTATTTCAATTCAAGAGGCAGAAAAAATATTATCAGAATCAAAAGATGAGTATATAATACCTTTGAAAATAACAAAGCCAGCCAAAACATTATCTGACCTAGGAAAAGAAGCCTTCCCAAATAAAATTGCATCATATTCTACAAGATATAATACTATAAATAAGAACAGAAGTAATAATATAGAAATTTCAGCTGAAAAAATTAGTGGAACTATTTTAATGCCTGGAGAAACTTTTTCATATAATCAAACAGTTGGTGAAAGAACCATAAGCAATGGTTATAAACAAGCAGGGGCTTATGCTGAAGGAAAGGTCATTCAAGATGTAGGAGGAGGAATATGTCAAACATCATCAACACTATATAATGCAGCATTACTTGCTAATCTAGAAATAGTTGATAGAACTAATCATCAATTTTTAACATCATATGTTGATGCTGGAAGAGATGCTACAGTAACATGGGGAGGAATTGACTTTAAGTTTAAAAACACTAGATCATACCCGATAAAAATAATATCAGAAGCAAAAAATGGAGTGTGTACAATGTGTATTTACGGAATAAAGGAGAAAACTGAATATGAAGTTATTATTGAATCTGAAATAAAATCATATATTCCATATTCTACAGAATATGAAATTGATTCTAGTATAGAAAAAGGAGAAGAGATAATAGAGCAAGCAGGATATAAAGGATGTATAAGTGAATCATACAGAATACTTAAATTAAATGGTAAAATTGTTTCTAAAACACTTTTATCAAAAGATACCTATGATCCTTTAACTAGAATTATAAGAAAGGGAATATAATAATACTAAATAATATAAAAGGATTGATATTATAGACGCTTATATCTTTTCTTTTATATTTTTTTATGATAAAATACTCATATAAATGAGCCGGAGGAAAATAAATGGAAGATGACATGGGATATAATGTTAAAGTATATAGTACAGTAATAACAGATACTGAAAAAAACATGATACAAAAAGAAAATAAAAGAAACCCTAAATTTGAGATTAATTCTCAGAATATACAAAACTTTGTGGATTGTGATTCAATAATTATGGTATTAGAAGAGAATAATATACCATATAAAATAGAAATTGAAGGAGCATGGACAGAAACAGTTAATCACCGTCAAGTATATAATCCTAATGAACAAGTATGTTTTTATATAAGAGATAGAGATTACATATTTTATAAAAGTATTTTAGAAAAATTACTTGAGAGTGATTATGATAATCAAGAAATAGATAATATACAATATAATAATGAAAAACAAGAAAATATTAAAGACGACTTTTCTAATACAGTATTAAAAACAGGGGGAACATTTGTTACTTTAATAATTATAATAATTGGAGCTATTTTTACTTTTATTGGAATTAGTTTTATTACTGATCAAGACATATTTTCTGGACTAATATTTATTATATTATCCATATTTTTCTTTTTAACAGCATATAAAACAAATAAAAAAGATAATCAAAAGACCGAATAAAACAAAAGAAAAAATCATGAAGAAAGTAAAATAGAAATTGAATAATAAATAAAAGAAGAACTATTAATAGTTCTTCTTTTATTTATTATTATGGTGCGCCATAGAGGATTCGAACCTCCGACCATTTGATTAAGAGTCAACTGCTCTACCAACTGAGCTAATGGCGCATAAAATAAATAATAACATTAATATTATAAGTCTAAAGGCACTTTTTGTCAACATTTTTTCTAATTTAGTTGTAATTATTTCTAATTTATGTTAATATATTGTCTTGAAGAGGTGATAACTATGTTTAAAATGTATAATACTGATTTAGAAACAAATATAACTACAGAAACAACAAAATACATGAGGGGAAACTGGATAAACATGGTTTCACCGAGTGATGAAGAAATAAAAAATGTATGTGAAAGTATAAATATACAAGAAGATTTTATTAGATATGCACTTGACCCAGAAGAAAAAGTCAGAATTGATATAGAAGATGATGATAATACAATATTATTCATTATAGATACACCCATAATGGAGATTGAATCTGGTGCAAAAGTATATAGTACTATGCCTATAGGAATAATTTTTGTAAGAGACGATTACATTATAACAGTTTCATTACATAAAAATCCTATATTAGAGAACTTAATAAAAAATAAAATGAAATCTATAATAACATACAAAAAAAGTAGAATGTTATTACAGATATTTTATTCTAATTCAGAGATGTTTTTAAATTTATTAAAGAAAATAAATAAAGAAACAGAAATAGCCGAAAATGTATTAAAAAATTCTATGAAAAACAAAGAACTTTTAAAATTATTAAGTTTAGAAAAAGGTCTTGTTTATTTTACAACATCACTAAAATCAAATGAAGTTGTAATGGAAAAGACAATGAGGGGAAATTTAATAAAATTATATGAAGAAGATGAAGATATTTTAGAAGATTCAATTATAGAAAATAAACAGGCTATAGAAATGGCAAAAATATATAGGGATATATTAGCAGGAACAATGGATGCATATGCTTCAATTATTTCTAATAACTTAAATGGAGTTATGAAATATTTGACATCAATTACAATTATATTGGCTATACCTACAATGATTGCAAGTTATTGGGGAATGAATGTAGGAGTACCTTTACAAAATAATCCGTTCGGATTTGTATTAATAGTTGTATTTTCTATATTGATAGGTGTAATTGCAAGTATATGGTTAAAGAAAAAGGGAATGTTAGATTAAAATATAGATAAAAAAATCATATATAAATCTAAGTAATAAGGAGGTAAAAGATGTTAACTGCAACTGGAGTTACAATTAGATTTGGAAAAAGAACATTATTTGAAGATGTAAACATTAAATTTAACAAAGGATGTTGCTACGGAATTATAGGCGCAAATGGAGCAGGAAAATCTACTTTCTTAAAAGTTTTATCTGGAGAGATAGAACCTAGTAAAGGAGAAGTTTCAAAAGAAAAACAAGAAAGAATATCAGTTTTAAAACAAGATCACTTTGCCTATGAAGATAAAACAGTAATAGATACTGTTATTATGGGAAATCAAGAATTATACAATATAATGAAAGAAAAAGAAGCTATTTATTCAAAACCAGATTTTTCTGAAGAAGATGGTATGAAGGCTGCAAAATTAGAAGAAAGATTTGCAGAATTAGATGGGTGGAATGCAGAATCTGATGGTGCAGTACTTTTAAATGATCTAGGATTAGATACTGAAAAACATTATAAATTAATGAAAGAAATAGAACCAAAAGATAAAGTAAAAGTTTTACTAGCACAAGCTTTATTTGGAAATCCAGATATATTACTTCTTGACGAGCCTACAAATGACTTGGACTTAAAAAGCATTAAATGGTTAGAAGAATTTTTAATAAATTTTGAAAATACTGTTATTGTTGTATCACATGATAGATATTTCTTAAATAAAGTATGTACACATATAGCGGATGTAGACTTTGGAAAGATAAAAGTATATCCTGGAAATTATGATTTCTGGTATGAATCTAGTCAACTTGCATTAAAACAAATGAAAGAGGCTAATAAGAAAAAAGAAGAAAAAATTAAAGAACTTCAAGAATTTATTGCTAGATTTAGTGCAAACGCTTCAAAATCAAAACAAGCAACATCTAGAAAGAAGTCATTAGAAAAAATAGAACTAGATGAAATAAAGCCTTCAAATAGAAGATATCCATATATTGATTTTAAACCTGATAGAGAACCAGGAAAGGATATTTTAGAAGTTAGAAATATATCAAAAACGATAAATGGCGAAAAAATATTGGATAAAATATCTTTTGTAGTAAAGCCAAATGATAAAATAGCATTTTTAGCAGATAATGAAAATGCAAAAACAGTATTATTTCAAATTTTGGCAGGAGAGATGGAGCCAGATTCAGGATCAATTAAATATGGAACTACAATAACAACAAACTATTTCCCTAAAGACAATAATTATTTATTTGAATCTGATTTATCAATAACTGATTGGTTAAGAGGGTATTCAAAAGATCCAGATGAAACTTATGTAAGAAGCTTTTTAGGAAGAATGTTATTTTCAGGAGAAGAAGCTTTAAAGAAAGTTAGTGTATTATCTGGAGGAGAGAAAGTAAGATGTGTACTTTCAAAAATGATGCTTTCAGGAGCAAACTTACTTATATTTGATGAGCCTACAAATCATTTAGATATGGAAAGCATAACAGCTTTAAATGAGGGATTAATTAAGTATAAAGGAATTCTATTATTCACATCACATGACCATCAATTAACTCAAACTGTTGCAAATAGAATAATAGATCTAAAGAAGGATAAATTAGTTGATAGAGAATTAACATATGATGAATATTTAGGAATTGAATAAAATGATAAAATAAAAATCTATTTACCTAAAATAAGTAAATAGATTTTTATAAATTTATATAGGATATTATTTATTTTCATCTTCTAAGTTAAATATTATCTTTCCTTCATCGTAAGAATTTGAATCATATTCCAGTTCTATTGAATCAGCATTTTGAGGAATTTCAAAATAGACAGAAGCTGTCAATTTTTCTCCTGGTTCTAAAGACTCTGAAAAATAATAATCATCTACATAATAAAATGTATCACAAGAGAACTTATCTGCAAAACATTCAAAGTCATAATAAGTAATATATTCATATGAATTTCCTGTGTTTTCAAATTCAAAATCAGCTTTTAAAACTGAATAACCATCAGGAAGATATGCATAATCTTCATAATTTTTGAAATTCAAATCGGCATCTTTAAATGTTACTTTAATATTATCTAATGTGGCTGAGTCACCAATATTACATATTACGTCTGATGAAAGTATTTCACCTGTAGTATTAGAAAAAATATTATCTATGGAAAGATCACTAGAAATATTATTTGAAGCATAAATATATATTCCTATTGTAATTAAAATACATATTGCCAAAGATATTGTTGAAAGAACTATACCAGCAACAGAAAGTCCTTTAGATTCATTTTTCTTACATTTTAAAACTGTATCGATTATTCCTAAAATTAGTCCTAGTATGGATGGTAAAATAAGAAATACACTTAAAAATGGTGATAATATCAAACATGATAAACCGACTACAAATGAAGCGATTCCCATAATACTCCCTCCTTTATTAAATATATTAATATATATTGACATTATATAATATTTTAGTATTAAATACAACAAGAAAATATATAATAGTATTAAATTATAAATGGAGAGGAGATAAATATGATAGAAAAAGTCAAATTAAGTGAATCAAAAGAAATATATGAAAAATATATGAGTCAAGATTTTAAGGAAAATGAGATACCAGAATTAGATGATTTTATAAAACTAATAGAAGAAGAGAAGTCTAAAGTATATATATTTAAAAAAGAAAATAAAAAAGTAGCATATTTTATAACAATGGAAGTAGATAAATTCATACTTATTACTCATCTTGCAGTAATAAAAGAATTTAGAGGAAAAGGATTAGGAAAAGAATTTTTAAAAAATATAGAAGAATTTTTTTATGATAAAAATTTATTAATAGTTGAAGTAGAATCTGAAAAAATGGCAACAAATAAAGAAGAGTTAGATACAATAATTAGAAGGCAAAATTTTTATTTAAAATCAGGATTTATAAAATATAGTAAAATAGATTATAGATTATTTGGTAATATATATGATATACTTATATATCATATACAACAAAAAAATATATCAGATGAAAAATTAAAAGATATAATTCAAAGAATATATGGTGAAAAAATAACCAATAAATACTTAAAAATAAATATTTTAAAATAAGGAAGGAAAATAATATGGATAAGGTTACAAATATTATAGCTGAAGAATTAAATATAAAAGTTGCACAAGTAGAAGCTACTATAAAATTAATAGATGAGGGAAATACAATACCATTTATAGCTCGTTATAGAAAAGAAATAACTGGAGGTCTTTCTGATGAGATATTAAGAGAATTTGGTGAAAGGCTTAGTTATCTAAGAAATTTGGAAAAGAGAAAAGAAGAAGTAACTAAATCAATAGATGAGCAAGGAAAATTAAGTGAAGAAATAATAAAATCTTTAGAAGAAGCTAAAACTTTAGCGGAAGTAGAAGACATATATAGACCATATAAGCCTAAAAAGAAAACAAGGGCAACAATTGCAAAATCAAAGGGATTAGAACCTCTAGCAGATATTATATTTAAACAAGAAGACAAAAGACCAATAGAAGAAATAGCAGAAGAATTTGTTACAAAAGATGATTCTAATGTAGATAAAGATAAAATTGTTTCAAATACAGAAGAAGCTATTTCAGGAGCATTAGATATTATTGCAGAAAATATATCAGATAATCCTAAATACAGAAAAAGAATAAAAAGTATTTGCTATAGAGAAGGAATCATTGAAGTAAAAGCGACAAAACCAGAAGAAAAGTCTAGCTATGATATGTATTATGATTTTAATGAAAGCATTAATAGATTACCGAGTCATAGAATTTTAGCAATTAATAGAGGAGAAAAAGAAGAATTTTTAAAAGTAAAAATAGAGAAGAAAGAAGATAAAATTATAGATTATATAGAAAGAGATATAATAAAAGAACATACACAATATGAGAATTACTTAAAAAATACAATACAAGATAGCTGGAAGAGATTAATTGAGCCATCCATTGATAGAGAAATACGCTCGGATTTAACAGAAAAAGCAGAAGAAAAAGCTATAAAGGTATTTGGAAAAAATGCAAAACAATTACTTTTAGGAGCACCTATAAAAAATTTGACAGTCATAGGTTTTGATCCTGCTTATAGAACAGGGTGTAAGATTGCTGTAATAGATGAAACAGGAAAGCTATTGGAAACAACTACAATATATCCAACAGAACCTCAAAATGATATAGAAAACTCTACTAAAAAGCTTTTAGAATTAATAAAAAAATATGATGTTAATATGTTTGCAATAGGTAATGGAACTGCATCAAGAGAGTCAGAAATGTTTGTGGCTGATGTTATAAGAAAAGCTAAAGAAGAATTAAAAAAAGATGTTCATTATGCAATTGTATCAGAAGCAGGAGCATCTGTATATTCTGCTTCAAAACTTGCAACAGAAGAATATCCTGATATAAATGTTTCTTTGAGGGGAGCCATTTCAATAGCAAGAAGATTGCAAGATCCGCTAGCTGAACTTGTAAAAATAGATCCTAAATCAATAGGTGTTGGACAATATCAACATGATGTAGACCAAAAAATGTTATCTGAAAGTTTGACTGGGGTTGTAGAAGACGCTGTAAACAAAGTAGGAGTAGATATTAACACAGCAACTCCATCATTATTACAGTATATCTCTGGAATAAATAAGACTATTGCAAATAATATTGTAAAATACAGAGATGAAAATGGAAAGATAAAAGAAAGAAAAGAATTATTGAAAGTACCAAAACTTGGAAAAGCAACTTTTGAACAATGTGCTGGTTTTATACGTATTATGGATGGGAAAAATCCATTAGAAACTACGGCAGTACATCCAGAAAGTTATGAAATAGCTGAAAAAATATTAAATGATATAGGATATGGAAAAGAAGATTTAATTGATAAAGATAAATTAAAAGAAATAAAATTAAAATTATCAAAATTAGATGTTTCTGAAATATATAAAGAATTAAATGTAGGAGAAATGACACTAAAAGATATCATAGAAGAACTTTCAAAACCTGGTAGAGATCCTAGGGAAGAAATGCCAAAACCAATTCTTCGTAATGATGTGTTAAAATTTGAAGATTTAAGAGACGGACAAATTTTAACAGGTACAGTAAGAAATGTTACAGATTTTGGAGCTTTTGTGGATGTAGGTGTAAAACATGATGGTTTAGTACATATATCAGAAATGAGTAATAGTTATGTGAAGAATCCATCTGATATAGTATCAGTTGGCGATGTTGTAAAAGTAAAGGTTATAGGAATTGACAATGAAAGACAAAAAGTTAAATTAAGCATGAAAATATAAAAGTAATTATATGATAAATAAAAATAAAAGTATATCTCCAGAAATATTATACTGTTTCTGGAGATATGTTTTTATAGAAATAATATAAAGAAATATAAATATATGGAATTAAAAGAACAAATCCGATTCCAAAAGTTAATATAGATAAAATAATCCAACCTATAAATGATAGAAAGAAGCCAATTAGTTTTAGTATTTTACCTTTCATAAACATAGTACTTTTCTTTACAATAAAAGAGCCATTTTCTTGAGGGTAATCTATCATTAAATAAAAACATAAAGAATATGAAAGAAACTTATATGCAATATATATTAATGTTACTATATATCCCAAAAGACCAATAGTAATAAATGGTGATATTTCTATGTCTAAAGTTAAAGTATTATTTATTAAAGCTTCTAAAATTGGTAAGGAATTATATGCAACAAGTACAGCAAAACCAAAAAGAATGAGAATAGGAATAAATAATCTGACAAATACATTTCCTATTATACGCCAAGCCTTGCCAGTATTTTTAAAACCTAAAATTAGAAAATCAATCACAGATATCTTTTCATTATTAATAGTCTTTATTAAAGACAAGATATATCCATAAGAAATGGGTGTAGAAAATATAAACATAAATACAAAACCGACTATTGGAATAAGATTAATAGAAAAATTAAAAAGTAAATATATTAAAGTTATTAAAGATAATTTTATCCAATGATTTTTCATATTTATTAAAGATATTTTTTTTATTTCAGAAAAACTCATAATATCCTATAAAAAAACTAAAACCTATATAAATAAAAGAGGTTTTAGCTTTTTATATTTTATATTTATATATTTAATTATTCAAGTATTTTTTTTGAATTTCTTGAATTTCTTCATATTGATTATTTAATATATCTAAAAATACTTTACCTAATTCAGGATCAAATTGTGTACCTAAATTTTTATCTATTTCTTCTTTTACAATATCTAATGGTAAAGAGTTTCTATAAGTTCTTTTTGAAGTCATTGCATCAAACGCATCTGCAACTGCAGTAATTCTTGCAAGATAAGGAATATCTTCACCTTTTAGTTGAGATGGATAACCTCTTCCGTCATATCTTTCATGATGATGCTTTACTATAGGAATTATATCTTGAAAAACTTCAGCATTACATAAAATATGAGCACCAATTGAAGGATGATTCTTAATTTCAGAATATTCATCGTCTGTTAATTTTGATTCCTTTAATAATATACTGTCCGGAATACCAATTTTACCAATATCATGGAATAATCCACCAACTCTTAATGTTTTTAACATATCTTCAGATAATCCAAGTTTTTTACCAATAAGGACTGAATATTCAGAAACTCTATCTGAATGACCTCTGGTATATGGATCTTTTGCTTCAACAGTATATCTCAAGGTTTCAATACTATCCAAATATGCTTTTTCTAATTTCTCATATGTTTCAGATAATTCTTGATTTATTCTTTTTATTTCGTTCATTTGCTTTATAGATTTAATTCCAGATTCAATTAAAAGTAGTAATTGGTCAAACTTATCACTTTTTTCGCAATAACCTTGAATATCTAATCTTTTAATTGTTTCAAGAGGTGGAGCTAAGTCTTTATGACCAGTAAGTAGTAATATATATAATTCTTTATCAAATTTACGAATTTCTTCAACAACAGTATCACCATGAATAGGATCCATAATAAAATCTAGTATCATTAAATCAAAATGTTCATTTCTAACTCTTTCGATAGCTTCTAAAGGATTTGTGACACCTGTAAATTCATAACCAGATCTTTTTAGAAATATAGAAAGTGAATCAACAATTCCTTCTTCATCATCTACTGCTATTATTTTATATCCATTTGATTGTACTAAATGTTCATTTTTTCTCATAACATCACCTTTTTTTACAAGATACACTAATTATATTAATTGTTATATAAAAAATCAAGTAAGTTTTAATAAAAAAATAAAAAATGGTTAATGTTTACTAGTTAGGTATTATAAAAAATACAGAGAATATATAAAAATAGAACTATACTCAATAAATTTTTTAAGTATAGTTCTATGCATAAAACAGGCATATATTATTATTTTATAAAGGTAAAATAATGTGAAAAGTTGTACCTTTACCTTTTTCAGTATCAAATGTTATATTGCCATTAAAATGTGCTTTTATAGTAGAATATGACATAAATAAACCTAAACCAGTGCCATTTTTTCCTTTTGTTGTTATCATTTCTTTAAATAGTTTTTCTTTAACTGCATCTGGCAATCCAGAACCATAATCTTTTATAGAAATAATTATATTATTACCTTTTTTATCTATAATTAAATCTATAGATTTATTTGGTTCACCATTATAAGATTGAATACTATTTGAAATCATATTATTTATAACTTGTACTAAACTGGTTATATCACCATTAAGAGTAGTTTCTTTATCTACATTTAATTGAACATTAAGTGTTATTAAAGCATTTTTTAATTCATGTTTCATCAAGATGTTTACTCTTTTTACAAGTTCATTTATATCAAAAGAAGTAGTTTCATTTTCTGATAATGTTACAGCTTGACCTTTAACAGCAGTAATTACATCAGACATATATTCAGAGTAAGATTTAATTTTGCTAACCCAATCATACATATCTTTTGCAATAGCATGATGATCTTTATAGGTTACCTCTGGATCTCCAATAGATGCATCATACTCTTTGATTAGATCAGTTAAACCTTCTGATGCGCCTGAAATTGACATTATAGGTGTTTTTAAGTTATGTGCAATTCCTCCAATTAATTGTCCAAGTGAAGCCAAACGCTCTCTTTCCATAAGCATATTTTGATTTTTATGTATTTGATCTATATTATTTTGGGTTAATTCTTGAATTTCATTAAAAGCATTAACCAAATCACCCAATTCGTCATTAGATACGACAGGTAATTTTTTATTGGAATTTATATCATTTTCTTTTGCAATATTTAATAATGCATTAGAAATTCTTTTTAATTCTCCCATTAAATAATTAGCAAAGTATCTTAATAAAACAATATTTGTAATAAACAATATAACAATCATTGTTAATATATCAATAAGAATATCTGTAGAGACTAAATTATATCTTACTCCAATAGTCCAATCTTGTCCATTTATATTAACTTTTCTAAAGACACCTTGTGAATCATCACCATAAAAATCATATATTCTATTTTTTTCTGGTTGAGTAGGTGATAATTGCTCTAAATATATAGTGAAAAATTCAGATAATTCTTCATTATTTGATGTAATAATTTGATTATCAGGAGAAATAATAAAATATGTGTCTAAATCTTTTCTATAATTTATTTCTGAAAGAATATTCATTAAATCATTAGTTGGATTCTCTGAAGTATCTGGTATAGAAAGAGTATTTAATTGTTGGTTATAGAAAATATATGTTAAATCACCAGTCTCATTAATTACAGATGCATATCCAGATAAAGCTATTAATATTGCAGTAACAATGAACATTGGAACTGTAACAATAAAAATAGTATTTTTAACACTAGATCTTTTAACATAATTATTAAAGTTACTATCTATTTCTGTATAATCTGATAATTCGTAAAATATATCAACTAATATATTTTGAAAAGTCTTTTTAGAGAATATATATGCTATACTTGCAATTAATGTTAACATAGAGAAGAATAATAGACATACCTTTAAAGTAATAAATAAATCTCCTTTTAGTAAACTAAATGTTATTGCAATCATAATTATAGGTACTATTACTTGTATAACATATATTAATTTCGGTATTTTCAAAATACTTTTTGATAATTCATAATATGCTTTAGATGAATCTGATTTAGGACAGTTTATAAGTTTTAATCTTAATTTATTAGTTTTTTTCAAACTATATATTAATATAATATTTTCAAAAACTATACTAGATAAAACAATCATAACGTATTGCTGAGTATATGTTAGACCATTTATTATCACTTGAAAGTCGTTATCTATAGAGTTTGGTGGATAACATAATAAGTTTGGTACTAATTTAAAAAAGTAAAATAGTAGTGAAACAACAATACATACAATGTTATAAACCAAAACTAATTTTATCCAATGTTTAGTTAGATTTTTCATCGAAAAGTTCCCCCAATCCTTTATATAAATAAGTTGAATTTATTTCTGACCATTTAAAATTAAGTTCATTTAAAATTTGCATAGTATATGGATTAGAAACTTCAATATTTATATTTTTATCATTAGAATTAACTAATTCATAGATATATGCAGATAATTCAATTTTATCAAAACTTTTTTCTAATGTCATCATAGAAGATTGATTATCTCCGAATTTTATATTTAATCCATAAGTATTTAAATAATTTACTATTTGTGAAATAGTTAGTTTATTATGGTTATAGATATGATAAACATTATTTTTATTATCATTTAATAGTATAGATACAATCAGATTAGAACAATCTTCTACAGGACTTATATTAAATGTTTTATTTTTTATTGCTTCTGGTAATACTTTTATTTTTACAATATATTTCATTAGATTGTAAAATAAGTTGTCATTACGGTTATATTGGAATATACCATCAGAACTTCTCCATGTGATGTTACCAAGTCTAAATATAGTAATATTTAGACCACTTTCTATAGCATCAACTAATAGTTTTTCAGCCATAAATTTTGTTTTTATATAGACATTATCATTAAAATCTTGATTAATATATAAATTTTCTTCAGTAAAAGTAGAATTTTCATCTATATTTTTACTATTTCCTGATATTGATAATGTAGATGTATGCACTAATTGAATATCAGGTGATTTTTTACAAAAATCAATAAGTTTCTTTACACTTGTAACATTTATTTTTTCAAAATAATTATAATCACCTAAATGCTTAACTGTAGCGGCAGTATTGATAACAGTTTTTATATTATTTAATAAGTTATTATATATATCTTCTGACAATCCTAATAAATCTTCAGAAAAATCACCTTTTAAAGTAATAATCCTATTATCAAAATATTGATCTAAAGTATCATTAAAATAAAAATTTAATCTATCTTTTAAACGTTTTCTAGCATGAGATTCTGATTTTCCTCTTATTAAACAATAAATTTTGAAATTCGTTTTGTGTAATAATTCATATAATATATGTGAACCTAAAAATCCTGTAGCGCCAACTAATAAAATATCACCTTTTATATTAGATACCGTATCTTTTTTTAAAGGAATTTTCTTTACAGAATATATATTATCAGAAAAATCCACATCCTTTTTATCAATAGCATACTTAACCAAAAGATTAATAGTAGGATATTTATAAAAACTTTGTGCAGAAAGATTAATTCCATATTTTGATGCTGTAGCAACAATTTTTATTGCACTTAAAGAATCTCCACCTATACTAAAGAAATTGTCTTCTATACCTACTTTTGGAATACATAAAGTTTTAGACCAAATATCTGAAAGTATTTGCTCTATTTTATTTCTAGGGGCAATATATTTAGATCTTGCAAATTTCTCTAGTAATTTAATTAATTCTTTTCTATCAATTTTTCCACTAGTATTTAAAGGAAATTCATTTAAGAATATGAACTGACTAGGAAGCATATAGTGGGGAAGTTTTGTAACTAAGATATTCCTAAATTTTTCTTCAGTTAATTTTAAATTATCTAATATTATAAATGCAACTAGTGAAGAATTGCTATTTGTTTTATTAAGTAATACAATGCAATTTTTTACACCTGGAATTTTTCTTATTGTAGCTTCTATTTCTCCTATATCAATTCTATAACCTCTATATTTTATTTGATTATCATTTCTGCCTATAAATAATATAGAACCATCTGGAAGCCATTTTGCAGAATCACCAGTTTTATAAATTTTATTTGTTATATCAAAACTTTCGGCAGTTTTTTCTGGATTATTTAAGTATCCATTACCAACACATTCACCTTGTACATATATTTCTCCTACTACTCCTACAGGAACCAATTTTTTCATTTTATCATAAATAAGAATTTTAGAATTACCTATAGGTGAACCAATAGGAGTTATAAAATCATCAGGTAAGTTATCATTAAATTTATACATTGTACAACAAATAGTTGTTTCAGAAGGACCATAACCATTTATAATCTTCATGTTAGGATTTAATGATAAATAATTCTTTAAAGTTATAGCTTTAATTGGCTCTACACCTACAAGCATTTTGTTTAAACTAATTTTTTTATATTTTTTTAATTCTTCATATACATCATGTAACATTGATGGTGGAAAATAAGCAAAAGTAATTTTATTATCTATAATATATTTTGCAAGTTCACTAGTACTACTATAGTTCAAATCTCTATATAAATGTAAATTTGAACCAAACATAAGTGAAGTAAAAATTTCAGCCATACTTACATCAAAACATATATTAGTAACAGACAAAAATACATCATTTTCTGTTAATGAATTATCTAAATAATTATTAAAAGAATATACAAAATTAATAAGATTATTATGTGTTTGCATAGTTCCTTTAGGATTTCCAGTAGATCCAGATGTGTATATAATATAAGCATTGTCATCTGAAGCGACTTTTGGAAAATTATTAATATTTGTGTCTCCTTTTATATCCTCTATATATAAAACTGGAATATCAAAGTTTTTATCGTTAAATCTATTTTCCGTAATTAGTAATTTAGATTTACTATTTTTTAATATATATTGAATTCTCTCATCAGGATAATCAGAATAAATAGCCAAAAATGTAGCACCTGCTTTTAATATTCCTAATAAAGAACAGATAAGGTTTATATCTTTTTCTTTAAATAATACAGAAACACAATCCTTATTTTTTACTCCTTTTTTTATAAGATCTTGAGCTATAATTGTGGATTTATGTATTAATTCTTGATATGTAATTTTATCAGAATTATATGTAACTGCAATATTGTTAGGATACTTTTTAGCAACGTTTTCTATTAATTCATGAACTCCGATATTGCTTGGATGTTCTACATAAGAATAATTAAATTCTGTTAAAATTTTATTTTTTTCTTTTTCAGATACTAAATCTATATTTTTAAGCGTAGTATCAGGATTTTGTAAAATTTGTTTTATTATATTTAATATTCTATTATGTATATTTTCAATATCCTTTTCAGAAAGTTTTGATATTTGATAGTCGTAATAAATTTGAATTATTCCAGTATCATCCATATCATAAAAATGAATTTGTAATGTGTCTGAAGAATTATAATTAAAAGCCCAATCAGTATGGAATTTTATATCAAAGGAATCTCTTTCATCCCTAGCATTTTGATAAGAAATAGCTATATCATAAAGATTGTATGAAAAATCATATTTAGCTTTTAAATCTTCTAGCAAATTAGAATATGGATATCTTTGATGTCTATAAAAAGCCATTTGATTTGAAGATACATTTTTTAAAAACAAATTAAAACTATCTTCATAGTTTATTTTTATGTAAAAAGGTATAGTACTAATATACATACCTACAGTATTCTTTTCTTTAAAATTCGTTCTATTTAATACGGGAGTTCCTATAGTGGAAGAATCTGCATTATTTATTCTTGCTAAGTAAAGAGAATAAATAGCCATAAAAAAAGTGTAAACTGAACATTTTTTATTTTTGCAAAATTCTATAATATTAGAATATAAATTTTGATCTAATGAATAAATTTTTCTTTTAGCAGATGTATTTATAATATTTTCTTTTTTGTCAGATATTAAAGATTGTTCTGGCTCGAAGTCAAAGAAATTATTCCAAAAATCTCTATCTTTTTGGAAACGAGAACTATTTATATAGTTATTTTCACTACTAATAAAGTCTAAATAAGAGAAGTCCTCACAAAAATCAATCTCTTCACCTTTTAAAAGAGATGAATATATAGGCATGAACTTCTTAACAAATAAACTCATAGTCCATGCATCAGAAATAATGTGATGAAAAGTTACATTTAGAACAAATCTTTCATTTTTTATATTAAAAAGAGTAAAAGAAAACAAATCCGAATCAAAAAATTTGATTGGAGTATTAATAATCTTTTCCTTATATTTTTCTAATTCATCATTATCAGAAATGTCTATAATATTTAGTTTAAAAGGTTTGTATTCACTTATGTATTGTTTAGGATGTCCATCTAACATACAAATCCTTATTCTCATTGAGTTATTTTTCTTAATATAAATGTTCAAAGCTTTTTCTATCAAACTTAGATTTACATTTTCTTCAAAAACTACATCTCCACTTATTAGATTGATAGTTGTTCCAGAAGCATATTGTTCTGTTAAATAAATTGACTTTTGAGGTATAGTCAAATCATATAGTTTAATATTGTCCATAAAATCACCTTAAAAAAAACTTTAAAAAAATTATATACTTAAAGAAATTAAAAATCAATAAATTGTTGAATATTTTACCAATTTATTATAAAATTAGGGAAAAATAAGATATAGGAGGTAATCTAATGGAAAATAAGGAATATCTTGCTGAAGTATCAAATTTTAGACAACTTGTTAAAAGGTATGAAGAATATGGAGAAAATACTGCATTTAAATATAAAAAAGACGGAACAATACATGAAATAAAATATAATGAATTTATAGAAGATATAAAAAAAGTAGCAGAAAGAGTAATAGCATCTGATGTTAAAAGAGTTGCTGTTATAGGAAATAATAGATATGAATGGTGTGTAACCTATCTAGGTGTGACTACTGCAGGAAGAATAATCGTACCATTGGATAAAGCTCTAACTAAAATTGAAATAGAAAAATTATTAAAAAGAAGCAGGGCAGATGCTATAGTTTATGAAGAAAAATATCAAGAGGCAGTAAATGAAGCAATACAGCAAGGTTGTGATATAAAGTATCAAATATGTATGGATAAAACTGAAACAGAAGGAGTAATTTCATTTGAGCAAGTACTTAAAGATGGACAAGAAATAATTAAAAAGGGTGAAAGTAAGTATAATGAAGTAAAATTAAAAGAAAATGAAATGTATATTATGCTATTTACTTCAGGAACAACAAATGAGCCTAAAGCTGTTATGTTATCTCAAGAAAATATTTGTAAAAATATATCAAACTATCAATATAATTTTAGAATGTACACTACAGATACTTTATTATCATTTTTACCAATACACCATACATTTGAATGTAGTATTACATTTCTTTATGGAACATTTTGTGGGGCGACAATTGCATTTTGTGAAGGATTAAGATATATAGCAAACAATCTAAAAGAATATAAAATTTCAGTGTTTGTAGCAGTACCTCTTGTACTTGAAACAATGTCTAAAAAAATAAAAAAAGCAATTGCAGACAGTGGAAAGCAGGGAATGATAAATGCTATAACTAAATTATCACATGGATTATTAAAATGCCATATAGATGTAAGAAAAAAACTATTTAAACCAGTTTTAAAACAATTCGATGAATATTTAAGGGTAGTATTATATGGTGCAGCACCAATGGATAAAGAGACTATAGAGTGGTATAATGATTTGGGAATTGAACTAATCCAAGGTTATGGCTTAACAGAAAGCTCACCAGTACTTACAGCGGAATCCTCTGAAAGAAAAAGAGCAGGATCAATAGGTATACCTCTAAAAAATGTGCAAATAAAGATTGACAATCCAGATAAAGATGGAGTAGGAGAAATATTAGGAAAAGGACCAAATATAATGCTCGGATATTATGAAAATGAAGAGGCAACAAAAAAAGCTTTAGAAGATGGATGGCTACATACAGGAGATTATGGATATATTGATAAAGATGGATATATATATATTACAGGAAGACAAAGTGACATTATAGTATTAAAAAACGGAAAAAATATTTATCCACAAGAAATAGAGTTTCTAATAAATAAATTACCATATGTTGAAGAAAATATAGTATATGCAAGAAATAAGACAAAAACAGATACTTTATTATGTGCAAAAATTGTGTATAACAAAGAGACAATAGTGGAACATTTTGGAGAAAAGAAAGAGGACGAATATAAAAAGTTAATATGGGAAGATATTAAAAATATCAATAAAGAATTACCTACTTTTAAACATATAAAAGAGATTACACTTACAGATGAGCCATTAGAGAAAACAACAACACAAAAAGTTAAAAGATATGTAGAAATAAAAAAGATGACAAAATAGTATAAACAAGTAAATAAATAGTTTAAAAACAGATAAATCTGGCAAAAATATAATCAAAGATAAATGTTTTTTGCTGGAGGTATATAAATGAGTGACTATTTAAAAGAAGATAAAAAGAGAAGACTAAAGGGAAATTTGTTAAAAATATTAATAATCCTTTTAGTCTTTTTATGTTTAATTTTATCATACATAATATATGACAGTATTAATATAAGTGAGGGTGAAAATAATGAAAATATAGTAATAGAGAAAACTATACAAACTATAGGAGAAACTAAAGAAAAAGATGAAACAGTTATAGAAATGATACAAAATATTAATGAAAGTATTGTTGGAATATCTAAAGTAAAAGATACAGGAAATAGTATATTTTCAGAAGAAAATATTTCGGATTTAGGGCTAGGTACAGGAGTTATTGTGGCAGAAGATGGATATATATTGACAAATGCACATGTGAGTCGGAGAAAAATATAGTACTTGCTATATAACGCTTATAGATGGTAAAACATATAACGGTAATGTTGTATGGTCAAATACTGACATAGATATGTCAATAGTAAAAATAAACAAAACAGGATTAAAAGAAGTAAATTTAGGAAATTCTGATGAAATTCAAGTTGGAGAGAGTGTATATGCAATAGGAAATCCAATTGGATTCGAATTTCAAAGAACAGTGACAGCAGGAATAATAAGTGCTTTAAATAGAACAATAAAGTTTGAAGAAGATGGAGAAGAAACATATATGGAAGATCTTATCCAAACTGATGCGACAATAAATCCAGGTAATAGTGGAGGACCCTTAATAAACCTAGATGGAGAGATTATAGGTATAAATGGAGTAAAAATAACATCTGCAGAAGGTATTAGTTTTGCTATTCCTATAAATTCTGTAAAAAGTGTTATAAAAAGTTTTAAAGAAAATGGAAAATTTGAAGAGGCAAGTCTGGGGGTATTTGCTTTTGACAAAAATGTATTAGGTTATATTGATGATAGCTTAAGATTTAATAATGGAATTTATATAGAAAGTATAAATACTAATTCTGCTGCCAAAGAAGCAGGATTAAAAGAAGGAGATATTATTTTAAGTATAGATGATAACAAATTGGAGAGAATGTGTGATTTAAGATGCTATATTTATACAAAAAAACCAGGAGATAAGGTTAAATTAATAATACAAAGAAATTATAAACAAATTGAAATAGAAGCAACACTAAAAAGAAAATAAATTAATAATAATTAACAATGGATATATTGAAAAAAGCATGCATATTGTAATATAATAAAATTTATTAAAAATAAGAATAAAAGGGATATCAATTATGATGAAAAATGTAGAAGAATATTTAAATAATTTTTTAAAAGGCACAAAAAATCCATCATTATATGCTATGAAATTTTTTATGAGTGAGTATAATAATTTTGAAAAAGAAATGAAATTTATCCATATTGCAGGAACTAATGGAAAAGGTAGTTGTACAGAAATGATTTCTAACATTCTTGTTAAGCAAGGGTATAAAGTAGGAAAATTTTTATCACCACATTTAATCAAATATAATGAAAGAATAAGTATAAATGGAAGAAATATTTCAGATGAAGATTTAATAAGTTTAATAAATGAATTAGAACCAAAAATAAAGAAATACAATAAGTTGAATAATATTGACATTACATTATTTGAATTAGAAACAATAATGGGGCTATTATATTTTTATAGAAATAATGTTGACTTTGTTGTTTTAGAAACAGGACTTGGTGGATTATATGATTGTACTAATATTATAACAAAACCACTTGTATCTATAATAACATCTATAGGATATGATCATGTTCAAATATTAGGAAATTCATTAGAAGAAATTGCAATTCAAAAAGCAGGAATAATAAAAGAAAATTCAAATACAATTATTTTTGAAAATAATAAAGAAGTGAATGAAATTTTTATAAATACATGTAAAACCAAAAAAAATAAGTTATATATATTAAAAAAGAGTGATATAAAAAATTATAATTATGATCAAAATTTTCAGCATTTTGATTTTGAAAATTATAAAAATATATCAATTAATCTAAAAGGAATTTGTCAACCACATAATGCAATTATATCTATTAAATGTATGGAACTATTAAATGGGTTAGGGGTTAAAGTTTCTGAAGATAGCATTAGAAAAGGTCTTTCAACAGTTATCCACAGGGGAAGATTTGAAGAGATAAATAAAGATCCGCTAATTATTTATGATGGAGGACATAACGAACAAGCAATAAATAATCTAAAACATTCAATAAAAATGTATTACAATGAGTTTGAAAAAATATATGTTATATCTATTTTAAAAAGAAAAGATTATGAAAAAATTATACAAATGATTTTAGAAGAAGATGATAATTCGAGATTTATATTTACATCTGGTAATAATGAAGAAAGATATACTTCAAAGGATATATTATATAATGTGGCTGAAAAATATAAAAATAAAAATCAGAAGATATATGCTAAAACATTGAAAACAGCTATAAAAGATATTATGAATTTAAAAGAAAAAAAGACAGTAACATTTATTATTGGTAGTTTTTATATTTATGGAGATGTGGATAATTTTATTAAATGTGGAAAGGTTAAAAATTAAGATAAAAATTATAAATAAGAGTAATTTGTATATAAAAAGATTAAAAAAACTAATTATGGGTAATACTATAATTAGTTTTTTTAGGAGAGTGAGAAAATGAAATCATATTGGTTAGATTGTGTAAAAAACAGAGAAAAATATTCCAAATTAAATTCAAATTTAAATTTAAATGTAGATGTTTGCATTATAGGAGGCGGACTTGTTGGAATCAGTACAGCATATAATTTGAGAGATGAAAAACTAAAAACAGTAGTTATAGAAAAAGATAAGATTGGAGAAAGTACAAGCGGTTACAGTACAGCTAAAGTTACAAGTCAGCATGGATTAATATATAAATATTTATTAGATTCGAAAGGAAAAGATTTTGCGTTTAATTACTATAAAGCAAATGAAGAGGCAATAGAGAATATTAGTAATATAATAAAAAACGAAAATATAGATTGTGATTTTGAATATCAACCTGCATATGTTTTTACACAAAAGGTTCAAAAAGTAGAAAAAATTAAGGATGAAGTTACAGCTATTAATGAATTTGGCGGAAAAGCAGAATTTATAGATGGTAGTAATATTGAAATAAATAAAATAAAAGCTGTGCAAACTGTGGATAACCATAATGAAAAATTAAACATAGCTGTGGATAATTCATTTAATAAAAATAATACTGATCTTAACAATGAAAAAAATATAGTGAAAGAAAAAATAAAAAGTATTATCCCAATAAAGTCGATTGCAGGAATAAAATTTGAAAAACAAGCAGAGTTTAATCCATACAAATATCTTATATCTTTAGCTAAAGTTTGCAAAGAATCAGGAGTTAACATATATGAAAATACAAAAGTGATCGAAGTTAATGAAAATGAAGGAAAATATGAAATAATTACAGAGGATGGATGTGTTATAAATACCAAATATTTGGTATTAGCAACCAAATATCCAATAATTAATATACCAGGATTTTATTTTATGAAAATGTATCAATCAACAAGTTTTGTAATAGGGATGGAAACGGAAAAAAAGTTATTTGATGGAATGTATATAAGTTCTGAGAAACCAACAATATCTTTAAGAATGGCAAAATATAGAGAAAACTATATGCTAATAGTAGCTGGTTTTGATAATAGAACAGGAGAAGATAAAGATTTAAGTGATTCATATAAATATTTAGAGGAGATAGCTAAGAATATATGTCCTAATGGTAAGATAAAATATCGTTGGAATACAGAAGATTGTATAACCTTAGATAAAATACCATATATAGGTAAGTTTTCTAGTCTTTGGGATAATGCATATGTAGCGACAGGTTTTAATAAATGGGGAATGACTACTTCAAATATTGCGGCAAGTATTATAGCGGATATGATTTTAAAAAGAAAAAATAAATATGAAGATATATTTAAATCGACAAGATTTGAACCTATAAAAAATATAAAAGAGGTAACAAATATGGTAAAGGAAAGCCTAAACGGATTAGTTATAAAAAAGATAAAATTACCAGAAGAGGAAATTAATCAAATTCAAGATGGAGAAGGTAAAATTGTAGAAATTAATGGAGAGAAAATAGGAGTTTATAAAGAAAATAGTGAAAAAATATATATAATTAATCCAATCTGTAAACATTTAGGTTGTGAACTTACTTGGAACAATCTAGACAAAACATGGGATTGCCCATGTCATGGATCTAGATATGATTATAAAGGTAATTTACTATATTCGCCTAGTGTAAAAAATTTAGATTAGAGAAAAAATATTTAATAAATATAGTAAAAATCATGTATAAAATAATAACATGTGATATAATTCAAATACAAAAAAAGGAGGACTAATTTATGGAGAAAAGAGATGCTATAGAATTATTAAAAAAATATAACCAAGAGGAATTTCACATTAGGCATGCATATACAGTAGAAAATGTTATGAGATATTTTGCTAAAGAATTAGGACATGATGAAGAATTTTGGGGAATTGTTGGGTTATTACATGATATAGATTTTGAAAAATACCCAGAAGAACATTGTAAAAAGGCGCCAGAGTTATTAAAAGAAATAAGTGCACCTGAAGAAATGGTAAGAGCTATATGTAGCCACGGATATGGAATATGCTCAGATATAGAGCCAGAACATGAAATGGAAAAAATATTATTTGCGGTAGATGAACTAACAGGATTAATATGGGCAGCTGCAAAAATGAGACCTTCAAAAAGTACAAAAGATATGGAAGTATCAAGTCTTAAGAAAAAATTTAAAGATAAAAAATTTGCAGCAGGATGTTCAAGAGATACAATAAAAGAGGGGGCAGAAAGACTAGGATGGTCATTAGATGAATTATTTGAAAAAACGATCTTAGCCATGAGAGAAAGTGAAGATAAAGTAGAAGAAGAAATGAAAAAAATATAAAATAATAAAAAAACAAGAATTTTTAATAAAATTCTTGTTTTTTTATAAAAAGTTATTTGGATATTGAAATAATATTTCTTATACTATATAATAACATTAAATTTTATCTTACTTATTTTATTTGATTTATATATTTTAATTTCTTGTATAATTCTATACAAATCTTCAATATGTAATTATAAGAATTTTATTTAGTGTAAAAAGGAGGAAGTCTATGAGTTTGGATTTTTTTAATAATTTAAAAGAGAATCTTAGTAATAATGAAGTTATATCTAATATAACAGAAGGAATACAGGATTTTTTAACAGAAGTATCAGATAGACTAAATGATAATGAAAATAATAATTTAGATATTGTGTCTGAAATTACAACAGCAAGAACAACTAGTTTATCATCGGAAAATAGCATTATGAAAGCAAGAGATGAGATACTAAGAGAATATGCTAAAAACACTACGGATAAAGGAGATTTATATTTCATTTTTAATAAGATCAAGGATAGTGATGATTATAGAGTTATACAAATGGGAAAAGATATAGATACTACTTTAAAAGTAAATGTTAACGAATTATCAGAAGGAAGCGGGCTGAATCAAGTAATGAGATTAAAAGATGGAATATTTGAGCTAGATGAGATTGGAACAGAAAATGTTTTGAATAAGATATACAAAAAAGCAGAAGAAATATTAGATAGACAAGATAGGGAATTACAAGAGTATAGAAAAGAAGGACATATATATGTAGTAACAGAAGATATTAATAATAGAATATTTTTATGGGATACAACATCTAAACCAGATTTTGAAATAGAAGAAGTAAACTTTCCCAGACAATTATTAAATGAAGCAAAAGAAGGAAACAAATTTATATATAAAAATGGAGAATATGAAAGAATCGAAGATTAAAGGAAAAGTAAAGAAAATGCATATTAAGCATTTTCTTTACTTTCTCCAGTAGAGTAATCTATTGTAATTCCAGGTTGTACATTATAGCAATATACATTAAAACATATACCAGCACCATTGTCTTCTATAGACATTGCTTCTAATTGAACTCCACTTGCAACTAAGTTATTTCCTTCATAAATTGGTGTTACTCTGTATAAAACATGGTTTCTAGTTTCTTTAATATAATCAGCTATTTGATTCTCAAATAGAAGCATGCCTTCTGTATTCATATATCTAGTACCTGTTATAAGATTTAATTCATTTGCATTTTCAGCACTTAACTGATACCCAATCAAATGGCAACGATTATATAAATATCCACCATCAACTATATCATATTTTTTATTTAACCAACCAGAAGGTTCTACACTAGATATACTTTCTCTTTCTTCATCTTCATCAGGCATTGTGTCTAAGCTTATATTTGCAAAAGCTATACCGCATCTACCAAAAGAATCTAATTCACTATATTTTTCAAAAGAGTCGGTTGTAAGATTACTTTCGTCAAAGTTTGGTTTATTATCATTTAGTACAACATATGGAACATCTTTAAATTCAGGGATAGAATTTAAATCAAAAGAAGTTGTATATGATAGTTCACTTTGAACTGATGTATTGCTATTTTGTTCATTTAAATCTCCAAGTATAAATTCTTGAAATTCAGGATTTATATATCCAATTATTCCAATAATAATTAGTAGAATTAAAGCTATTATAAATTTAGTTAGATTATTTTTTTTACTTCTTTTACTCATTTGTTACCTCGTTCATTAAAATTTTTAAATAAGTTAATATTTAAATTAAAAAGAAAGCAGATATTATCAATACCATCATTATGGTTGATAGAATAGATATTATCATAGTTGATGTTGATGCTATAGAATCTAAATCTGATTGTATGGTACTTGGTGTTTCTGGTCTATAATCTTCTGGACTCACAGTATCATATGCATTTGAAACTGTAGGTATAATTATTAAAAAAATTATAGTTATTAATAAAATTACTATAGTAAACAATTTGATTTTTTTAATTTCCATATAATTCCCCCTTTTAATTATATTTTGTACTTCAAAACTAATCTGATTATAACATAATAATATAAAAAATAATATTAAATATTATATAAAAATAAAAACCAAACTTTAGAGCTTGGCTTCTTAAGAGTATGGTGCAACTGGAGGGATTCGAACCCCCGACCTTCCGGTTCGTAGCCGAACGCTCTATCCAACTAAGCTACAGTTGCAAAACTATTTATTATTATACTTGGAATTTAAAAAAAATTCAATAGAAAATTCAAAAAAAACTTGCAAATTAAAAAAAAGTATGCTATTATATATAACGTTGAATAAATCGAGGTGTAGCGCAGTTGGTAGCGCGCGTGGTTTGGGACCATGAGGTCGCAGGTTCGATCCCTGTCACCTCGACCAGAAATGTAGCTGTTTTCAAGAAAATTTAAGAGAACTTGAAAACAGCTTTTAATATTAAAAGATACTATTTTCTAGGATTTTAGAGAATAGTATCTTTTTACTTTAATTCTAAAAAATTTCAAAAAATTCTTAAAAATCCGATAATTTTGTTCCGCAAAATGTTCCGCAAAACAATTTTAGCTATAAAAAAATGTTCCGCAATGTTCCGCAAAGCAAATTCAATTGATATTTCAACACTTTCAGTAAAATTCAAAAAAACTGAAAGGAGAACTATTGCTATGGATTTTATACCTTATAAAGCAAATGAATGTCTTGAAAATATTTTCTATCAGATTCCAAAAGAATTATTTATAAATCCTTATTACAAAAATTTATCTTCAGATAGTAAATTACTTTATGCACTTTTACTTGATAGATTATCTGTTTCAATGAAAAATCAATGGATTGATGAAGATGGAAATATATTTTTAGTATTTTCAAGAAAAGAAGCACAAGAAAAATTAAACTTGTCAGACAAGACTGTTACCAAAGCATTTAAGCAATTGACATCTGTTAAATTGATATATGAAAAAAGACAGGGTTTTAGAAAAAATAATATTATCTATGTTGGAAAAATAAATCATATATCCACCGAAAAAATTATGAGTCGTAAAAATTACGATTCAAGAAACGGAAATTTTACGGTTCAAGAATCGGAGAATTTACGATGTAATAATAATAAATATAATAAGACTAATTATAGTAATATGACTCAAAGAAAAAATTTATATTCAAATTATGAACAAAGAGTTTATACACAAGAAGAATTAAATAAATTATATTGCAATATATAGAAAAGGAGATTTAATAATATGAAAAATATAGAATTAAAGGATAAATTTATTGATGAAAAAACAGGAATAGAATATATAAGAAATGGCGATTATTATTTACCAAATCTAGTATTAGCAGATCAAAAAAAAATACAATTAAATAAATATGGGCATTTAAGATTAGAATATTTAAAAAAACATAAAAAAGCAGAATATACAATTCTTTTTATGGATAACAAATTGATAGATCATCTAGAAGAAGTACAAGAAACTGCATCTAAAAGAGTAGAAGAAATTATACAATCACTAAAGGAGAAAAGTAATTTAACAGAAGAAATGAAAAACACTGACCAACTTTATTGGGTTGGAATGATGAATAATTTTAAAAATCAAGCTGAAGAAATTGTTTTAAAGGAATTAATTTATGTATAGAAAAGAGGTAATTATAATGGAAGATATTAAATTATATGATATAGATTCAACGGAATTTAATGAGTTAATAGATACTGCAAGAGTTGAACTTAAAAATAATAATTCTGAGTATAAAAAACTAAGAAATGAAGTTAACGAAATTATGGATAACTTTCCTAATTTGCAATTACTTTTAGAAGATAATAAAGTGATGAAATTAAACGAAGAAGAATGCAAAAAGTTACAAGAATTAGTATCACTTTATTTGCAAATGAGTCAATATGAGGATAGAAAAATTTTCTTTTTAGGAGCACGTGAAAATTATTTTTATTTTAAAAATTTAGGAATTATTAAAGAATAAAATAACTTATTTAAGAGGAGAAATTTAAAACTTTCTTCTCTTTTTTGCTGTATTTTAACTACTTTATAACTTTACGATATTTTGAAAGCAAGCATCGCATTTATACTCCCGTATAAATACAGCTTGTCAGTTTTGACACAAAACTGAATGATGGGAAATTCTTTCCCAAACCCTTTTATAATATTATGTATTTTCTGACAGTCTTTAAAAAAATAGACTGTCAATTTTTTGAAAAAGGAGAATGAAAACTATGAGAAAAAGAAATATAAAAAAACAAATATGGTTAGATGTAAAAGAGGATGATTTATTAAAAAGAAAATCAAAAGAAGCAGGTTTAAGTGAATCCGAATTTATTAGAAGTTTAATTAAAGGTTATAGAATAAAAGCGATACCAACTGAAGAAATAAAATTATTTCAAAGAGAACTTTATGGAATAGCTAATAATATAAATCAAATTGCTAGAATTGCTAATTCTAGATATAGTGTTTCTCACGATAATTTCGAATATATCTCAAAAACTTTAGCTGATTTCATTTTAAGATTTGAAAGAAAGATTTATTCTAGACAAAAATAAGGAGGTATAAAATGTCAATTACAAAATATATAGTTATTAATAAAAACTTAGATGCTGTAATAAATTATGCAATAAATGGAGAGAAAACTGAAAATGGTATTTTAGTATCTACAATAAATTGTTTACCAGAAACAGCTTATTCTCAAATGATGCTTACTAAAAAGGCTTTTCATAAAGAAGATGGTAGACTTGGTTATCATATAATACAGTCTTTTGAAGGTAAAGAAATATCCCCAGAAAAATGTAATCAAATTGGAAAAGAACTTGCAGAAGAGTTATGGGGAGATAAATATCAAATTATAATTTGTACTCATATAAATAAAGAAAATGTCCATAATCATATTGTCTTTAATTCTGTATCATTTGTAGATGGAATTAAATATCATAATTCAAATGTTGAGATTGCTTTAATGAAAGAAACGAATGATGATATTTGCAGAAAATATGGATTATCCATAGTTAAAAGTACAAAAGCCACTCAAGTAAGTGATATATCTAAAAGTAGAATTGCAAATTATAATCGTAATTCTGGAAAAATGGAACTTATAAAAGCTGATATTGATGAAGCTATTAATGAAGCTACAAAATACCAAGAGTTTGTAGACATATTAAATTATAAAGGTTATTATACTAAAAAATCTGGAAACTCTATCTCTATTTCATCTCCGTATTATAATAGAAATATAAGACTTGCAAGAGCATTTGGAGAAGACTATACTTTCGACAATATTAAAACTAGAATATATAATAGTGAATTATATGAATATAAAAATGCAAACAAACAGGAAAAAGTATATAAAGTAAGAATATATGACGGTATTAAAATTGATAAAGGAAAATTAGAGATATCATCTTTTTATAGATTATATGTGCATTATTTGTATCTGTTCGGAAAGTTACCACCTAAAATTCACTATGAAGAAAGAACAAAAGAATATTATCAAGAAATAGATAAATTTAATAAATTAGCTGATGAAATGAGTTTAATATGTACTTATAATCTAAACTCAAAGGAAGATACTCAAAAATTAAGAATAAAATATATTGAAGAAGTTACACCTTTAAAGTCAGAACGAGAAAAATTAAGGCAATTATATAGGAAATCTACCAATGAAACTGATATGTCTTTTCTTGAATATAAAATAAATAATATTACAAAAGATATTGATAAAATAAATTCAAAAATACAAACTTGCAAAAGAATTATAGCTACAGCTGAAAAAGGAGAAAAGGAGAATTTCTTAATCAAGAAAAGGGTAGAAGGTAATAGACTCAAAAGCAAAAAAGAAATTGCAAAAAATAAGGATAAAAAGAGAATTAGATAGGTGGATTAGTACCTATCTAATTTTGCATATAAATTAACTATATACTATCTTTCTTCTTTATCCGTTGCTCTATTTAAATGTTCTGATATTCTCTTTCCTAATTCATAATATGATGTGTTATCTGTACACACTACATCATAGTGCTCTTGAAATGCAGATAGTCTCTCTTCTATTTTTTCATCTAAAAATCCTATTCTATAGGTTTTCTTTCTATCGTTTGTCATATTAATATCTGAGATACTATTTCCAAGAAGTATAATAGTATTTCTATTAGCTACTTTTTCTTGAATATGTGTAGGCAATGAAATTTCATTTTTATTTAATGGATGTATTAAATTATTATCTCTAATGCTTCGAATAATGCCATCTTCATATTCCAAGAAATTTGAGCAAATATAAATATTTGGAAAATTACAGTCATTATTGATTAAAAATTGTTGTATAATATTTCCTACTCCAGCTGATATTACTATTATTGGAATACCTCTATCATTCATTTCTTGTAAGAATTCTTTTGCACCATCTCTAAAAGACATTATACTCTCATTATTAGCTGAGTAATTTATTGTCTGTTCAGTAATACCAAAATTTTTTAATGTTTCTATGTTTTTGTTATACCATTCACTCATAATTACCATCTTTTTTTCTAGCGGAATGCTTGCGTCAATTTCATATTTATGGTAATAATTAAATATTCTTATACACTCTTGAACGAATTCATCTGTTACATTGGGATTTTTGAAAATGCTAGCCCAAGAACTATCACTAGAATTTTTCGTGATAGTTCCATCAAAATCTGTTAGTATGTATAAGTCACTGGCAGAGCAGTTGGATAGTCCTTTAATTCTATCATTTATTAATATCATCTTATCTCCCTATCATTTAAAATTTGTTATTTTTTCACCTACATACTTATTTAATATATTTCTTATATTTTCCATCCTGTTTTTTGTTTCTTTATTTTTATAATCAAATCTATCTATTAATATATTGATATAGTCTTTTTCTCTTACCATATTATATGTTACATCAAAGTTCAAATCAAATGTAAATGCTAATACACAAACCCAAAAGTCTAATGGTGTTATTCTATCATAGATGTTAACACACTTTCTATTTAATACGGCTTTATATACTTTATCACTTACTAAACTTTCTTCCATATCTTCTTTTCTATTTACTCTTTTAGGAATTTTTTCTTCTTGTTTTACTCTATAATTATCTAATTTATCTGCATCTCTGATTATTTTTGAATGTAATAACTCTCTTTCATTTAATCCTTTTTCTATTGCTAATTTACTATGATTCTCTATTGCTTTTTTTATTATCTCGTCATATTGACTATCCTCTACAAAATTTCTAATCATTCCTTTTTCAAATAACATTTTAGATCCATGAGTTGCATGATCAAATTTTACACTATTTAGCTCTTTTGTAATTTTTAATTCTTCAAATCTTCCTATATCATGAAGTAATCCAATTAGTTCTGCAAGCTCTATATCTTCTTTACTTAAGTTTAATTTTTCTGCAATATTTTTTGAATTTTCTGCAACATGATATGTATGTGTAACTTTTAAATTGAAACTTAAATCACTTTTATCTTCATATTTATCTAAATACTTTTTTAATTCAAGCTTTGCTTTAGTAATATCTATCATATTTTCAACTCCTAACTTTATATATTTCTAATAATATACTCTTTTACTTTGCAACTATTATCTATAATAAATTTTCCTTCAAAAATGTTGTTTTTAAATAAATATGGTGTAAACTTTTGATTTTGGTCAAATTGCCTTATTTTGTTTAGGTCATCAATATTTATCCATTCTAAGATTCCTTCTTCAGAGGATTCTTTTAATAATCCTTTATATTTTTCTGCAGTGTATATAAATATAATTCCTTCAGTTTTATTTTTCCAATAGGAAATTCCTTGAAGTTTTGGATTTATTAAAGTCAACCCCGTTTCTTCATAATATTCTCTGGTTATACAATCTAACGGTGTTTCTCCAGTTTTGAACTTTCCACCAGGAGGTGCATATACTTGTCCCCATTTTTTTGAAAACTTAATCATCAATACTTTATTGTCTTTTTTTAAATAACAAGCTGTTGAGTCTAAATGTGATATTCTCTCTTTTTCCATTATAAAATTCTCCTAATTTTAAATCTGTTTTTTCTTATTTTGCACTAATTCTTCATGATAAAAGTAGTTTATATATTTTACATTATTTTTTTCGCAATATTCTTGAATTTCTTTTGATAAATCATACCAATATTGTTTATTTCCCCTAATATAAATATTATTATATTTATCTATTAATTCAGGATATTTTTCTTGGATATAAAATAATATCTTTGTTTTATAATCTCCTCTTAAATTTAAATTTTCAAACCAGTATTCATTAACATATTGTTTACTTGCTTCTATAATTTCTTTAAAATTTGTTATATATGGAAATATTGGCGACATAAACAAAACTGTATATATTCCATTATTATGAAGTTCTTTTAAAGTCTGTAACCTTTCTTGTATCGAACTAGCATTATCCATGTCATTTTTAAAGTTCTCGTCTAATGTATTAATAGACATTGATACTATTAAGTTTTTCATTTGCTTTAATAAGTCCATATCTCTTAAAATCAACTTTGATTTAGTTGAAATATTTAATTCACAATCTACATCTACTAGTTGTTTTAATATATTTCTTGTTAATTCATATTTTTCTTCAAATTTATTATAACAATCTGTAACCGATGATAAAAACACACTTTTATTTTTTAGCTTATTTACACTAATTTTTTTATCACAGTGTTTTATATCAATAAAAGTTCCCCAATCTTCTTTATGCCCTGTAAACCTTTTCATAAAACTTGCATAACAATATTTGCATCCATGAGGGCAACCAACATAAGGATTTATTACATAATCACTAGCTGGTAAATTAGATTTTGTTAAATAATCGTTAACTTGTATGTGTTTTTCTATAACTTGCATAATTATACCTACCTTTAACTTATATTAAAATTATAAGTCTCATTCATCTTAAATTTCTAACATTTTATATTTATTATTTCTTTATAAATTTCATCCCAATTATTTACTCTTAATATTTCTTTATCCTCTATGTTACTATTCATTTTAGTTGTCATTAAAATTGACTTAATACCATAATCAGTTAGTTCTCTACAAGTTTCATAACTATCTTCAATTAATACGTCAATTCCATGTTCCTTACAAAATGTTAATTTATCACTAATATGTAAATTCAAACTATCATAAGGAATATTAAAATTATCCAAGCTTCTTCTAGTGATTGCTTCTGTATCACAATTTTTAATATTCATTAATCTTGCTGTAATAAAATGTATAGTATTTCCTTCTTCTTTTAATTTTTGAATTGTCTTATCTGCATTAGGAAGCATTGTACATTCTTCTAATACTCTTTTATAATATTTATCAAAAAAAGCAAATTTAGTTTTTTCATCCCAACCATACAAAGCTTTTAAATAATATCTATTTTTTATCAAACCAAAACTATCTCGATTAGTTGGTACTCCAGATATTTCTTCTTCAAATATATCTGCATATTTAAGCATTGATTTAACTGTTAAAAAAGTTGTATCATCAATATCAATTCCTATTTTCATTTCTTATCTCCATTTCTCTCCATTAATATATTTTGTTAAAGCCATTATAAAAGCATATTCTGTTAAATCTATTCTTGAAATTTCATTATGTGTTAATAATTGAATTCCTCCACTATGATTATGTCTTTCTTTATCTTCTCCTAAAACAGTATCCATTGCTTCACTTAGATTTGTATCTAAAACTTTTTGCACTAAATTATCTGGAACTGGGAATGAAGGGCTTGTACCATAGCTTTCAAAATCTTTATTATCTTCAATTACTGCAACATTAGTAATCATCCATCTTCCTAATAAATCATTTATTCCACTTTCAATTCCTAAAAACAAATCAGCTTTTATATGATTTACTTTTGCATAGTTTTTTAAATTTCTAACTCTATTTTTAGCTCCATTATAAATTTCTTTATTTAAAAGTTGATCTGGAACTTCAGATTCAACAGATATCCCAACAATTTCAATATCTTTAAAATAATGTTCTAAAGCCTTTTTAGCTCCTTCTATTTTCCCTTGATTTTTTGTGGCAATTAATACTTTCATCATATTCCTCCTCATATTAATTTTTTGATTAGTATAAATTTTTCATTGACTATTATTGAGTTTTGTAATTACATCATAAAGAAACATTTTCAGTTAAAATTCCAACATCTTGTGCTTTCAACTTCAAACTTTCTGCTTTTTAAAGTTTAGAATTTTTCTTTGAGTACTTAAATTATAATGCATCATATATTTTTTTAATTGTTCTAATTGTATCATTAAATTCAATTTCTTTTGCATATTCGTGTTCTTTTCTATACTTGTCCCATCTAGCTGTTAAAGTTTCATCTTCTAAAATATTTTTTATTATTGTATTAAACCTTTTTAAATATTCTTCAGAATTTCTGTGATTGAAAGTTGTATGAATAGCTGATTTTAATGTATTTATATCTATATCTTTCCATTTATAAGTTGCAAAATAATATAAATCATAATAATCTTTCATTCTACTATTAGCAGTATTTCTTTTTAAAATTGTTTCTAATTTCTCAGCAATTATTGTTTCATAATTATATGTATATAAGTTAATATTATCATTTTCTAATATCGTTTTATAATTATATTCTATTGCTCTTGGTGTAATTAAATCTCCTGTTGAGATATCTACCCCAAAAGGTATTCTTAAATTTCTTAATTTTGCAATTAGTTTAAATCTATAACCACCATATTCATTATCTTCTTTTATTGGCATATTTTTATCTATTTCAAAAGTTACATCGTCTTCTATTTCTAAAGTAATAATTTTATTTATCATTTCTTCAATTGTACTTTTTTCAAAATCCATTCCTGTAATATTGGCATCTATATCCATTGTTGTTCTCATATTAATTCCCATTATAGAAGATAATAAAAATCCGTCCTTTTATAATAAACTTTTCATTATATTCTGATTTTGATAATCTTTCCAAAAATCTTTCAAACATATAATTTTGTAATACTTCTTGAACAGATAACCCATTTTCCTTTGCAAAATTTTTAGATTTATCCATTAAAGATTGGATATTTTTTATCATATCATTACCTCCATTATTGCTCTTATTTTTTTCTCACATTTTAGTTGTTTTGCATACTGTACTAACTTTGCTCCGTCAATTTCATTATTTGCAAAAGCATTTTTAATAATTTTATTTCTTTGCTCTATATCTAGTCCACATTTATTTTCATTTTTTACAATATCACAAATTGTCCTTTCAAGATTATAAGATTTTATAGTATTTCCAAAAGGTGATTTTATTTTTATCACACCCAGTTCTATATTTTCTCTACTAGCATAATGAACTCTTATTTGTTTAGTATTTATCGAACTAACATTATAATCATTTGGTATTGTTATATCTATTATATTTGGAGTTACTTCTGTTTTGTTTAAAAAGAATAGAGCAGTATTATAAGAAAATATTGCATTTTTATATCTATTCTGAGTTATAAAATATTCATCTTCAAAACTATCTGTTTTTCCATAAAGCCCTTTTCCTATCCTAGATATATAATTATCTTCAATAAGTTTATTTATATGATAAAATCCAATTTTAGCGTCTTTAAATTCTTTAGTTGTTATTACATTATTTTTTTTATTTACAAAATTTACTATTTTTTCATAACTTTTCATAATTTTACCCTCACACTGAAATTATATCATTCTTTCAGTGTAATAGTCAACCAAATAAAATAATATTGTTAATTTTTTCTTTTTTTTAATTTTTTTGAAATTTTTTAATTTTTTCCATTTAATATCCATTACTTGTGAAGTAGATTGGTTCAATTGTTTTATTATGACACTGAAACAATGTATTAAATTCAGTTTTATAGTTAAATTAGAATTAAACTAATTGCCACTGCAACTATTATGTTATGGTGGCAATTACACTAATTTTTATTTTCTTCTATCCAATCACAAAATTCTTCACTAGAGATTTTATTTTCTCTATAAAGTTTTAACTTTTCTCTAGCTTTAGATTTCCAGTTTTTAAAATCTTTTTTCATTTTTGATTTCTTAATAGAATCAGCACGATATACTTGTGTAATTCTTCTTTGATATTCTCTTTTATATGTTAGTTCAGCGATGTCTTCTTCTATTTTATTATCATAAGCTTTTCGAGAAGCATATGATTTACAAGTTGGACTTCCATCTATATTAGGCAATTCACAATAAACTTCTTTTCCAGAATACTGTAAATAATATCTTCCACAATTTTGACAAATACTAATATTTCTTTTTGAATTTTGTATTAGATCATTTAATGCAATATAAGCTAAAGCAAAATGAGATTTGCTCTCATAAAGATAGCCAACTGTATTACTTATTTTTTTGTTAGCAATATCATAAGCTAAATTTTCTACTTGCTTAATATTTGTAAATTTTGATGGTATATCTTCGGAAAATGATTTTACAATTCCTAATCGTATTTCCGAAGTAAATTGTCCAAGTAAATTGGCAGCAGTAGAATATGCCATAAATTTTGAAACTCTGTCTAAATCTGCTGGACTTTGACTTCCATGTAAATTAAATACATAATCTACAGTATTACTAATATCTTTTTGAAATTTTATATAATCAGTTTTTACTAATTCAAAAGCTTTATTATAATAATCTAAAAATTTCTTTGTTGATACATATCTAGCTGTATATTCTATTGGATATTTTTCTTTTATTTCATCTATAAAATTAAGTCCTTCAAGTCCATAGTAAATAAAAAAAGTATTATATGCATTTTCTGCGCTTGAAAAATCTGCATTTAAAAATGTAAGTATAAAAGTTCCATACTCTTTATTTAATGTTTGTCTAACCATTTTATCTTTTTTTGTATCTTGATCAAAATCAATTTCTAATTGAGCAGAATATAAATTTTCTTCTTCAGCTAATGTGATTTTTGATTTGTGTAAATATAATGTTGTACTATAATTTTCTACATTACCAAATGCGTCAAAAATCATTGATATACAATCTTTTGGAACACTTATATTAAAAATATTCATGTCTTACTCCTTTATATTTATGTTAGAAAAATAAAATATTTTACAAAATTCATTGACATTTTTAAAATATCATAGTATAATGCAAATGAATTTGAAAAGTATTTACATTTTTCTCACTATAATTATAAAACATTTTATTATATCAGTCAAGAGAAACTAGTAATATTTTGTACTTTGACAAATATGTTCTAGATTTAAGGAACATCATAAAATATTAAACAACATTTAATGAAACTTTTACCTAGTCATAACTTGAGCGTTGAAATCAGAGTAATCGACTGATGAGCCGTCGCACGTATTGAGGGTAAGTCGGATATTATCGGACTGGTGAAATCCCAATGTAGGAGAAGAGACAAAATAACATATGAAAAACAACTATTACAGATAAATCTTAAAATTTAAAATATAGGAGGAAAAATCTATGAAAATATTAAACGGAATAACATTTTTAGAAACTAAAGATATTAGAAAAGCATTAAAAATAGGAAATCAAACATGCTTAGATTTATTTCATCAAAAAGATTTTCCAGCCAAAAAGATAGGCAAATCATGGCTAGTTATGGAAGAATCATTTAAAGACTATTTTAAATCTAAAAATATAGCAAGTGAATAAAAAATAAGAAGATTTAAATAACCGACATTTAAACCTTCATAAATTCTTAAACTGAAAAGAAAACTATTGCTATAAGTTCCCTTAACTGTTATAATTATAGCATAAAATCCAAATATAGCAATAGTTTTCCTTAAATTTAATCAAAAAAGGAGAGTTCAAAATATGGAATTTAAGGGAATTACTGTGGGTACGTACATTTCAAGAAAATCTAAAAATAATAAAGAAAAAAATGTATGTGCAAATTGTGAAATTAACGCAAAAATACAACGAAGTAAGAACATTGACAAAGAAAAAGAATATGATTTATGCAAAGGGTGTGAAAAATGCTATGTTTCAAAAAGTTGCAAAGCATTATTAACAATTGGACGAGATCAAACAACTGGAAAAACTAATAGAAAGACATTTGTTGCAAATACAGAAGAACAAGCCTTAGCAGAAGCTTTACAATATAAACTTGATTTAGACAAGAATGGTGGACCTAGAATAATTACAAAGAGTAATAAAACTTTAGTAGAATTATTAAATCCATGTATAAATGAACAATTTATGCTAAATAAAATTGATAAATCAACTTTAAAAAGAAAGATGGATACATTGAAACAAATTTCAAAAGCTTCATTTGCTAACAAACCAATTGCTAAAGTTACGAGAGAAGAAGTTGTAAGCTATTTATCTAGTTTGTCAAAATATTCTGAATCAACAATTAAACAAAATTATGAATTATTATGTATGGGATTTGGTGAAGCAGAATATCAAAAAATTATTCAAGAAAACTTTATGACTGGATATAAAAGAATAATTAAACCCAAAAGCGAGTATGTTTCTCATAAGCGAAAATCCTTAACAATACAAGAAGAAAGAAAACTTGTTGATTATTTAATGGATGTTAGCTATGAAAAGTGTTCATACAAGTACTTACTTTTATGGCAATTAACAACGGGTATGAGAATTGGGGAAACTTTAGTTTTAGATTATAAAAATGATATTTCATTATCTGCAAATAAAGTTGATATTAAAAGGACCCAAACAAAAGATGAAAATGGCAATATAATAATTGGTGAAACAACGAAAACGGATAATGGTAGGCGTACTCTAACAATGAATAATATTAGCAAACAAATAATGCAAAAAGCTTTAGAACACAAGGTCAAAAATAAAAACAATCTATTATTTTGTAAAAAAGATGGTACTATGATTCTTGAAAACACAATAAATAGTTGTTTAAAAAGAATTGCATTAAAGTTAGGAATAGGTATTTTTGAAGAACCTAACACAAAAGGTAAAACTGTTAAAAAGACTGATGTTCATACTCATATGCTTAGAGGTACTTTTGCTACAAGATGTGCAGAAGCTAAAATTGCTCCAATAGTATTAAAACAAATACTAGGACATAAAGATATTTCTGTAACTATGAAATACTATATTGATGTAGATGGATCATTTATTGAATCTGAAACTGATAATGCAATACAGTATTTAATAGATAAAAATATCTTTGGAGTAGAACTTCCAAAATCCGATGTTGCATAAAGCATTTTATAAAACTAAAGATAATATCTTGGAACTTTGCAGAATTTAAAATATATTAAAGTTTAAATGTTCTGCAAAATTGTTCCGCAAATCACAAATTATTACCTGAAAAGGTTGAAATATCAAAGAAAATAGTATCGGTTAGAGGCAACTCACCTCGACCAGAAAAAGGAGCTTTTTACAAGCTCCTTAAATTGTTTTTAGGCTATTTTTAGCCTTTTTTCTTTTCTCAAACTTTTTCAAAATTTCTCTATATTCATGTTATTGCATTCAATATTGCATTCAGCTAAAATATTTTGAATGTAATAATTGCATTCAAAATATCCCAAGCAACAGCCTGGGACATTTTGAAAAAAGCATTATTAATTACTAAATTTATCTGTATTCTCAATGGAAAAATGTTTTAAGAAATTTTCATAATCATCTGTTTCTGATTCAAAATTAAGAGAAATATTATAGATGATATTACCATCTTCATCTAATTTTGCCTTACAGATAAATTTCTCTAACGGTATAATACTATCATCATGCCTTTTTAATGTTATTTCAGAAAAATATTTAGTTGATAAAAATTTATGAATTTTTATTAGCATTTTTTTATGATATTTTTTCGTTTTTTTATTTAATACAATTGTAAATAATAATCCTTCTGAAAATACAATAAACCCAATAAATCCATCAACTAAAAGTACAACACATATAATAACATTTATGATATAAAGTATTTTGTTATCTCTTGGTAGAAGATTATTACTTAAAATAAATAACATTAGTCCAAATAACAGACCTGAAGCTATTGAAAGTATTACTGTTGTCTTTAAAGTTAATTCATGCTTTTTCAATTTAATTACCTCCTTAACTAATCAGTTTACGAGTTATTTGCAAAATTTTTCTATGAAACCGTCTTTTGCATGTCCTTGTGGTTCTTTATATATTTTAGGTTTATTACCTACTGTACCTAAAACAATTATTGGATACCTTGAACATGCCTCATGTAATTTTGAGAATCTTTCAAGTATTGAGTTTGTCTCATTTTTTTGCTTCATATTATACCTCCTAATATTAATTAAGCTGTTTACGTGTTATCTATGTCAACTCCTAAAGGAGATTATAAAATTAATTAGCTTATTAGCTAAATCTATGTTAATAATATATCACATTTTTAGCAAAATTTCAATGAACTTTAGTTGTATTACTTAAGTATATTAATTAATGTATTCACATTTCTTCCTCATCTTCAAACCAATCGAAACCACTAGAATTAGCTTTCTTCATTGCATATTCTTTCATAGCTTGTTTTGATAAAGTCTTATATCTCCTAATTTTTCTTTTAGGTCTATGATTTATTTGTGAGTTAGAAACCATATTGCTGATAGCAATAACCCCACCAAGAATGTTATTAACCCTGTTTTCCATTTTATTTTGGAAATCTTGCTTTTCTGTTCCTCTTCCGTTTCTTTTAATTCTTGTTTCAAGTTGTAAAATTGATCTTTCAATTTTTCCTCTACCAATTTTTTCATTTCCTCGTTCATTCGAATATTGTCCTTTAATAACTTTTCCTGTGTATCTTGTACTTTCTTTTTCATAATTGTTATATTTTCTACTAATACTTGTTCCATTTGATATAAATCCTTTATTATCTCTGGCTCTATTAGATAATAATCCATCTTTACTATTGATGGAA
>CALXWP010000010.1 GCA_944392455.1 uncultured Clostridia bacterium | reverse complement strand
TAAAATAATAATAAAGTAAATAATAAGAATAAATAAATAAAAAATTAATTGTTTAAAAATAAAAAATATAATATTTTGTTAAAATTAATAAAATAAATAATAAAATAAATAATTATTTATAAATAAATTGAAAAAATATTAGATAAAAATAAATTAAATAAAATTTAATAAAAGAGAAATAATATATATATTGCTACTAAACGATAAAATAATAAGATCGTTAATAGCAACTTGTCAAAAAGTAGTTTAAACATATTTAAAATTAGATTGAAGTCAATATAAAAATAAAATGATAAAAATAAAAGATAATATAATGTAAACTAGTATACGTTATAAATTAAATTGTGAAATTATGAAAAACCAACAGAAATTAATTACGAAATATATCGGAATAATAATATACATTAGATATAAAAGAACATAGATCTTTAAGCAATAAAGTATACATAAAAAGTAAAGAATATATAAAAAGAAGTGAAGAAAGAAGAGGAGTTTATATTATAAAAAGAAGAATATTATAAAAGAATTAGTAAAAATACCTAAAAGACAAAATAAAGAATGAATAAATAATTTCAAAGAAATTAAGAAGAATAAATGAAATTCAAAAATTTAAATGATCAAAAAAACATTTTTATAAAAAATATAAAAATTATATATTAGCATATAAAACAAATTAAATAAAAATTAAAAAATAAAATAAGAAATAAATAGAAAAATAGTTATTAAAAAAAATAAATAAAAAAATAATATATTATAAAAATTAATATATAAAAAATGAAATAATTAAATAAAAAAATAAAAATTAATTATTAATAAATTATAAAATATTAGATAAAATAAATTATTAATTTTATAAAAAGCAAAAAAATAATAATTTAAAATTAATAAAATATAAAAAATAGATAATAATTAATTAAAAAAATAAAAGAAAATTTTTAATTAATAAATCTTATGTAATTAAAGAATATATATTATAATAGAATGATAATATTATTAATAAAAATTTGTCAAAAAGTAGTTTGAATATATTAAAAATTAGATTGAAGTCAATATAAGAATTAAATTATAAAATAAAAGATAATTTAATGTAAACTAACGTGCATTAAAAATAAATTATAGAATTAAGAAAAACTAATAAAAATTATATATAAAACATAGCGGAATAATAGTATTTATAAAACAAAGAGTAGACAAAGTTACTTAAACAACATGGTATACATAAGATTATAGGATGTTAAGATGAAAAGGCAGATATAATAAATTTGCATATTAAAAAAAATACTAATACTAAGAAAGTATTAATAAAAATGCCTAAAAGACAAAATATAGATTGAGTAAATAATTAAAAAAATAAAGAATATTAAATGATCAAAAATAATATTTTTGTAAAAAAGTAATACAAAAAATATATTATTACAGATTTGAAATTAATAAAAATTTAAAATTTAATTAAATTGAAAAAAAAATGAAGAAACATTTTATTGAATAAATAATTAATAATAATTAAAAAAATTTTTTTAATTATTATTAATGTAGTATAAATAATATAATAAAAAGTATATATATTAGTACTATAAAATAAAATAAATGAAAATTAACTATAGCTATTGACAAATAAATAAAATATATGGTAATATATATATTGTTACTGCAGAAAGTAATAATTTTGGAGAGGTGGTCGAGTTGGTTTATGGCACCAGTCTTGAAAATTGGCGTAGGTTTGTAGCCTACCGTGGGTTCGAATCCCACCCTCTCCGCCAATATTTAATAGAAGTTAGAACTAGATTAATTATCTAACTTCTATAATTATATGGAGGCTTACCCAAGTGGTTGAAGGGGACAGTTTGCTAAACTGTTAGGGTTCGTAAGGGCCGCGAGGGTTCAAATCCCTCAGCTTCCGCCAAAAAAACACAATATATAAATTAAATTTATATATTGTGTTTTTTTTATTGAAATATAATTATAGATAATAAATTATATTATTTAATAAAAAAAAACGCTTAAAAACAAAAATAAGAACACGTTTTTTTTAATATTAAAATTGTAGGTAATAAAAATAAGTACAAAATTTTATTAAATTTAATTTTTATAATATAAATTTAATTAGCATAAATATAGTAATGAATATTATTTATAATAAAAAATTAAATTATTTTTAATATTGTAATAAATAAAAAATCTTAACAATAAATATTTTATTTATTAAATTAAAATATATTATAGTAAAAAGAAATAAATATAAATAATTAGTTATTAGTTAAATAATAATAAATTATAAAAAAATATAAATTAAATATTAAAAATTAATTTTTATTAAAAATATTATATCATAATAGATAAATAAATTTTAAATAATAATTAAATGATTGAGTACAATAAAAATAATTAAGTAGAAATTGTCAAAAAGTATTTTTTATATTATCTATTAGCAATTTAAATATTTATGATATATAAATAAAGAAATTTATTGATAATTAAAAGTTAACTGCTGAACAGTCAAATATAATATATAAAAAATACAAAAAAAGTAAGTAATTTTTATATAAATGCATCGGAATAGTAATGTTTATCAAATATGATATAGTTTAGATTAACTAAAAAATGAAGTATACATAAAAGCTGATAATAAATAAAAAAAATAATGGAAAAAATTTTCATATTTACGTTTAGCAATAAAAAGCATGATATAAAATGTTGAATATATCAAAAAGACAAAATCTTAAAGATAAAAAATATAGCTATATAAGAATAAAAATTGATAAATAAAAAAGAAAATAAAGTAGTAATTAAAATAAAAAAAAATAAAAAATTAAAATAAAAAAATTTATTAAAAAAAATATAAATATTAAAAAAATAATATTTTATTAAAATTAATATATAAAAATAAAACAATTAAATAAATAAAAAAAATATTAATTATTAATAAATTATAAAAGTATTAGATAAAAAATAAAATAAAAAAATAAGATTAATAAATAATTTTATAAAAATATAAAATAAAATATAAAATATAATATTTAATTAAAAATAAATATCATTAATAAAAATAAATATAAAATATTAAATTTAAAATTTAATATTTTATATATAAAAAATAAAAGAAGATTTTTCATTAAAAAGTCTTATATTATAAAAATAATAAAAAAATACATATATAATAATAGAATGATAAAATCATTAATGAAAATTTGTCAAAAAGTAGTTTTAATATATTTAAAATTAGATTTATGTCAATATAAGAATTAAACGATAAAATTAAAAAATAATACAATGTAAACTAGTATACATTAAAATTAAATTGTGAAATTATGAAAAACTAATAGAAATTAAATATAAAATATATCGGAATAATAGTATACATTAGATATAAAGAAAAAAAGATCTTTAAACAATAAAGTATACATAAACAATAAAGAATATATAAAAAAAAGTGAAGAAAGAAGAAGAGTTTATATTATAATATAGATAAAGACTATGAAAGGATTAATAAAGATACCTAAGAGACAAGATAAAAATTTGATATATAATTTAAAAAAATAAAAAAGATGGAGCAAAAATCAAATAAAAAAATAATAAATAATAGAAAAAAATATATTAATTTAAAAATAAATAAAATATATAAAAAGAATAAAAACAATTTTTAAAATTATTAAAATAATAATAAAGTAAATAATAAGAATAAATAAATAAAAAATTAATTGTTTAAAAATAAAAAATATAATATTTTATTAAAATTAATAAAATAAATAATAAAATAAATAATAAAATAAATATTATTTATAAATAAATTGAAAAAATATTAGATAAAAATAAATTAAATAAAATTTAAGAAAAAAATTATTTTAAATATTATTAAAATAATGGACAATAAAAAAAGTAAATAAATAAAATTTAATAAAAGAGAAATAATATATATATTGCTACTAAACGATAAAATAATAAGATCGTTAATAGCAACTTGTCAAAAAGTAGTTTAAACATATTTAAAATTAGATTGAAGTCAATATAAAAATAAAATGATAAAAATAAAAGATAATATAATGTAAACTAGTATACGTTATAAATTAAATTGTGAAATTATGAAAAACCAACAGAAATTAATTACGAAATATATCGGAATAATAATATACATTAGATATAAAAGAACATAGATCTTTAAGCAATAAAGTATACATAAAAAGTAAAGAATATATAAAAAGAAGTGAAGAAAGAAGAGGAGTTTATATTATAAAAAGAAGAATATTATAAAAGAATTAGTAAAAATACCTAAAAGACAAAATAAAGAATGAATAAATAATTTCAAAGAAATTAAGAAGAATAAATGAAATTCAAAAATTTAAATGATCAAAAAAACATTTTTATAAAAAATATAAAAATTATATATTAGCATATAAAACAAATTAAATAAAAATTAAAAAATAAAATAAGAAATAAATAGAAAAATAGTTATTAAAAAAATAAATAAAAAAATAATATTTTATTAAAATTATAATATATAAAAAATATAATAATTAAATAAAATAATTAAACAAAAAAATAAATATTAATTATTAATAAATTATAAAATATTAGATAAAAAAATAAAATAAATTATTATTTTTATAAAAAGCAAAAAAATAATAATTTAAAATTAATAAAATATAAAAAATAGATAATAATTAATTAAAAAATAAAGGAAGATTTTTAATTAATAAATCTTATGTAATTAAAGAATATATATTATAATAAAGTGATAATATTATTAATAAAAATTTGTCAAAAAGTAGTTTGAATATATTAAAAATTAGATTGAAGTCAATATAAGAATTAAATTATAAAATAAAAGATAATTTAATGTAAACTAACGTGCATTAAAAATAAATTATAGAATTAAGAAAAACTAATAAAAATTATATATAAAACATAGCGGAATAATAGTATTTATAAAACAAAGAGTAGACAAAGTTACTTAAACAGTATGGTATACATAAGATCATAGGATATTAAGATGAAAAAGCAGATATAATAAATTTGCATATTATAAAAATACTAATACTATGAAATAACTAATAAAAATACCAAAAAGACAAAATATATAGATTGAGTAAATAATAAAAAAAAAACAAATCAAATGAAAGTTAAATGATAAAAAATTATATTTTTATAAAAAAGTAATAAACAAATATATTATTTATAAAAATAATTAAATAAAAATTTAAAAATAAAATAAGAAATAAATAGAAAAATAGTTATTAAAAAAAATAAATAAAAAAATAATATATTATTAAAATTAATATAAAAAAATAAAATAATTAAATAAAAAAAATAAATATTAATTATTAATAAATTATAAAATTATTATATATAAATATAAGATTAATAATTAATTTTATAAAAAAAGAAAATATAATAATTAAAATTTTATAAAATATAAAAAAATAAAGGAAGATTTTTTATTTAAAAGTCTTATGTTATAAAAATATAAAAAAATACATATATAATAATAGAATCATAAAATCATTAACGAAAATTTGTCAAAAAGTTATTCTAATTTATTTAAATTTAGATTGAAGTCATTACAAGAAATAAATTATAAAAATATATGATAATATAATGTAAACTAAAATGCATTAAAAATTAAATTATGAAATCATGAAAAAGTAATAAAGAATATGGATATAATATAACGGAATAATAGTATTTGTTGAATAAAGAATAAAGTAAATTACTTAAACAGCAAAGTATACATAAGATTAAAAAAGTCTTAAGGCGAAAAAACTAAAAAGCAACTTTATGTTGTATTATAAATTTGAAAATTATAAAAGTATTTATAAAAATACCTAAAAGGCAAAATAAATAATTTTTAAAAATTAAATAAAATTAATATATTAAATAATAAAATAAATAAAAATAATAGAAAAATATATATTATTTATAAATTAAATAATTAAAAAAATAATTCAAATATTATTAATTATTTTTTTAATTAATAAATATTATAAAAAAATAAATTCTAATTAAATTAATAATTAGAATTTATTTTTTATTTTACACTTTTGTTTTTTCTGATTTTTTTGTTGTAGAATTTATATTTTCTTGTTGTATTTTCTCTTTTTCTTTTTCTTGACGTTTTAAATTGTCTTTTGCAACAGTCATTAAAAGTTTTATTCTGTTTGTTTGATTTGCTTCACTGGCTCCTGGATCATAATCAATAGCAGAAATATTTGCCTCTGGAAATTCATTTCTAATAGTTTTAATAACTCCTTTACCAACAACATGGTTTGGTAAACATGCAAAAGGTTGGACACAAGCAATATTAGGAATACCGTTTTCTATGTATTCTATCATTTCAGCTGTTAAAAACCATCCCTCACCAGTTTGGTTACCAATAGATAAAATATTTTTTACCTTATCTTCTAATTCCCAGATATCGCAAGGTGGTAAGTATCCTTTTTTAGAATTAGCTAAAGCTATTCTAGAATCTTTTTCTAGTATATCAATTAATTTTATGGCAGCCTTAAATAATTTGGCTTTCATTTTATCTGTTTTTATTAATTGATTAAATGTTATCTTATGTGTTGCAATAAATTTTATAAATCCCATAAAATCTGGTAAGACAACTTCAGCGCCTTCTTCTTCTAATTTATTTGCAATAAAGTTATTACCAAATGGATGATATTTTATTAATACTTCTCCAACAATACCTACTTTAGGTTTTACTTTTGAAGTATCTAATTCAATCTTTTCAAAATCATTTACCATATCATATATGCTTTGTTTAAATTCTTTCATGTTTGATTTTTCTAATAGTTTTTTACATTTTTCCATCCATTCATCAAATAATTTTTGCGTTTCACCCTTATGTATTTCATATGCTCTATTTTTTGTTAGCATTTTTTGTAATAAATCAGCATATACTACCATTTTTAATAAACGTTCTATTAAAGGTAATGTAATCTTAAATCCAGGCATTTTCTCCATTCCAACTACATTGAATGAAATTACTGGAATATTTTCAAATCCTGCATCTTTTAAAGCCTTACGTATAAACCCAATATAGTTTGTTGCTCTACATCCACCACCCGTTTGAGACATTATTAAAGCTGTTTTATTTAAATCATATTTTCCTGATTGTAATGCTTCAATCATTTGGCCTGTTACAAGTATAGATGGATAACATGCATCATTATTTACATATTTAAGTCCAGTTTCAACGGTATGATCTGTACAATCCCTTAGTAATTCAACTTTGTAACCTGAAGAACGAACAGCAGCTTCTAATAGTTCAAAATGAATTGGAGCCATTTGAGGAATTAATATTGTGTAATCGTCCTTCATGTCTTTGGTGAATATTTTTTTATTTACTTCATAATTTCCGTCACCTTTTAGATCATCCTTATTAGCTAGACGTTTGTTCATGCTAGCTAAAAGTGAACGAATACGTATTCTTATTGCTCCTAAATTGTTTATTTCATCTATTTTTATTAATGTGTACATCTTACCATAACTTGTTAAAATCTCTTCAACTTGATCTGTTGTTACGGCATCTACACCACAACCAAAGGAGTTTAATTGTACTAATTCTAAGTTATCATGTTTTCCAACAAAATCAGCAGCTGCATATAATCTTGCATGAAATACCCACTGATCAACAACTCTAATTGGTCTTTTAACTTCTGTTTGATTAGAAATACTATCTTCAGTAAGAACGCATAGACCTAGACTTGTTATTAATGTATCTATACCATGATTAACTTCTGGATCAACATGATATGGTCTTCCTACAAGGACAATGCCTTTTAAGTTATTCTTTTCAATATACTCAATAGTTTCTTGACCTTTTTTATGAATATCATCTTTACATTTTTGATATTCTGCCTCAGCCTTTTCAGCTGCATTGATTAATTCTTTTTTAGTAAAGTTATATTCTTTAAATTCTGGCAATTCTAATATTGTTTTGGCTAGATTTTTGCTGTCAAATGGTAAGAAAGGATTTAAAAATTTAATATTAGTTTCTTTTAATTCCTCAACGTTATTTTTTAATACTTCTGAATAAGATATTACTATAGGGCAGTTATAATGATTATCAGCTTTTTCATATTCTTTTCTTGAATATGGCATACAAGGATAAAAAATAGTTTTAATACCTTTTTTTATTAAACCAATGATATGCCCATGAGATAATTTAGCTGGATAACATACTGATTCTGAAGGCATTGATTCCATACCTTTCTCATATGTTTTTCTATTACTTTTTTCAGAAAGTATTACTCTAAAACCTAAATTAGTTAAGAATGTGAACCAGAAAGGATAATCTTCGTACATATTAAGGACTCTAGGGACTCCTATTGTTCCTCTTGGTGCATCTTTTTCATCTAAAGGAGTATAATTAAATATTCTCTCATATTTGTATTTTACTAAATTAGGAAGCTCAGTCTTTTCTCCTACAATTCCAGCACCTTTTTCACAACGATTACCTGAAATATGTCTTGAACCATTACTAAATTTATTTATTGTAAGTAAGCAATGATTTTCACAACCATTACAACGTACATGTGATGTTTCTATTTTTAATTTATCTAAGTCTTCTAATTTAGTAAGATGTGTTCTATATTCCATATCTAAATTAGCTTCGTATTGTTCTTTAGCAAGTAATGCTACACCATAAGCTCCCATAAGCCCAGCTATATCAGGTCTTACGACATTTCTTCCTACAATTAATTCAAAAGCTCTTAATACAGCATCATTATAGAAAGTACCACCTTGAACTACAATATGTGCACCTAGTTTTTTAACATCTCTAACTTTCATAACTTTCTGTATAGCATTTTTTATTACAGAATATGAAAGTCCTGCAGATATATCTCCTACAGAATAACCTTCTTTTTGGGCTTGTTTTATTTTAGAATTCATAAATACAGTACATCTTGAACCTAAGTCCACAGGCCTTCTAGATTCAATTGCTGCTTTTACAAAATCTTCAATTGATAAGTTCAAACTTTTAGCAAATGTTTCGATAAAAGATCCACAGCCAGAAGAACAAGCTTCATTAAGCATAATATTGTCTATTGCACCATTTTTCATTTTTATATACTTCATATCTTGACCGCCGATGTCAACAATACTTGTAACATTAGGCATGAATTTTTTAGCAGCAGTATAATGGGCTATTGTCTCAATTTCATTTAAATCAACATTTAAAGCAGTTTGAATTAATTTTTCACCATATCCAGTAACACCGCTATATCTAATAATAGCTTTTTCTGGAAGTTCTGAATAAAGTTTTTTTAGCATTTTTATGACACTCTGAAGAGGATTACCTTCATTACTTCCATAAAGTGAATATAGTAATCTTCCTTCATTGTCTATTAATGTTAATTTTGTTGTAGTTGAACCAGCGTCAATACCAACATAACAATCTCCTTCGAATGTTTTTAAGTCAGCTCTTTCTACTTTGTCTTTATTGTGTCTTTCCTTAAACTCTTCATAATCTGCATCAATTGAAAACAAAGGTGCAAGAGGATTAGAAGTATCATCATGAGATACCCTTAATACTTGGATTTTACTTCTTAATTTTTCAACTGTAATAGGTTTAGCTTCTTCTATAGAATCTAAAGCAGCTCCTTTAGCTACTAAAAGATGTGCTTCCTCTGGAACAATTATTTCATCATCTGTTAAATGTAATGTTTCTATAAATCTTTTTCTTAATTCAGATAAATAATTAAGTGGTCCTCCTAGAAAAGCAACGTTGCCTCTAATTGGTCTACCACATGCAAGCCCACTAATAGTTTGGTTAACTACAGCTTGAAATATAGAAACTGCAATATCTTCTTTGGCAGCTCCTTCATTTAATAATGGTTGTATGTCTGTTTTGGCAAAAACACCACAACGTGAAGCTATTGGATAAATCATTTTATAGTTTTTAGCAAGCTCATTTAGACCGGTTGGATCAGTGTTTAAAAGTGAAGCCATTTGATCAATAAATGCACCAGTTCCACCAGCACAAGTACCGTTCATACGTTGTTCAATTGATTTATCAAAATATATTATTTTAGCGTCTTCTCCACCAAGTTCTATAACTACATCTGTTTTTGGTATGTATTTTTCTACAGCTCTTTTACAAGATACAACTTCTTGAATAAAAGGCAAGTCTAAAAATTTAGCTGCAGACATTGCTCCAGATCCTGTTAATGCAATAGTGAATTCAGAGTTTGGATATTTTTCTGCTAAGCCCTCTAAAACATTACATACTGTATTTTTCGTATCTGAAAAATGTCTTTGATAATCTCTATATATTGTGTCTAATTTGTCATTCATTACTATTATTTTTACAGTTGTTGAACCGACATCTAAACCAACATGTAATATATTTTTCATATTAAAACCAAATCCTTTCGTAAATCCATATAAAACTTATGTTTAAATCTAATAATACATTCTTTATTGTATACGGAAATAGGTAATTTGTCAAATGGAAAATATGTGCAAAATGTGGATTTTGGCTAGAAAAAACAAGCATAAAATGGAAATAAAAAAATATAAAAATTAACGAAAAAAATAATACTCGAATGATGGTTCTAAAACATACTTGTCTATAATATTATATGATAATGAAAAAAGAGAGGAGAGGTAATATGAAAAAGAAAATAATTATATTAATAATTATTCTTTTAATAATTGGTATTTTAGTAGGAGGATACTTTTTTATAAAGAATAACAATAATGAAGAAAGTAATGAAATAATTCCAGAAGAAGAAATATCTGAAGAGCAAATGAGACAAACTATAGTATCGTTATATTTTTATAATAATGATACAAAAGAATTAGTATCAGAAGGAAGATTAATAGATGTAAAAAATTTATTAGAAAATCCTTATCAGAAGTTAATGGAGTTATTAATACAAGGACCTGAAAATCAAAGTTTAAGTAAAACAATTCCAGAGGGTACAAAAATAAATAAAGTAGAATTAAAAGGTGATATATTATATCTTGATTTATCAAGTGAATTTATAGAAAATCATGAAGGTGGGGAAGAAAAAGAAAGTGCTACTATATATTCTATAGTAAATACAATGACTAATCTTACTGAAGTAAATTCAATAAAAATATTGATAGATGGAAATCAAGATATGGCATTTAAAGATAATTTAATTAAATTTGATGATCCATTTGTAGTAATAAAAGAGAATGATACAAATGAAAATGGATCTGAGGAAAATAGTAATATAATTAATAAATAAAAGACAGAGTATCAAGTATTATTTTAAAATATGATATAGGGAAATTGTATTAAATATTTTCTTTAGATTACATAGAAAATGCTCTACTTCAAATAATGAAGAGATTGCATTTTCTTTTTTTTCTAATAATATTTTACTTTTTTTAGTTTTATCATTTTTTTCATTTTTCATATAATACACACCTTTTATTTTTAGTGAATTGATTTAATATATAAATTAATATATAATATAATATGTAAAGAAGAGGGAATAAGTGATGAAATTAAAGGAAAATGAAAGAATTGATAATTTAGAATATAAGAACTTAAAAATAATACAAAATATAAAAGGGTTTTGTTTTGGTATTGATAGTGTAATACTTTCTGATTTTGCAAAAGATGTAAGAAATAACTCCATTGGTGCAGACTTGGGAACGGGAACAGGTATAATAGGAATATTATTAAGTGCTAAAACAAAACTTAAAAAGATAATAGGAATAGAAGTTCAAGAGGATATTGCAGATATGGCAAAAAGAAGTATAAGTTTAAATAGACTTGAAGAAAAATTTGAAGTAATAAATATTAATATAAAAAATGTTGAAGAAAAATTTAAAAGAGAAAGCTTAGATTTTGTTATTACTAATCCTCCATATAAAAAACTTGATACCGGAAAAGTAAATGAAAATGAATATAAATATATTTCTAGGCATGAGTGTAGTGCAAATTTAGAAGACTTTATAAAAGCATCAAAATATTTATTAAAAGATAAAGGAAGCTTATATATGGTTCATAGGCCAGAAAGGTTAGCAGATATTATAGAATTAATGAGAAAATATAAAATAGAACCTAAAAAAATAAGAATGGTGCATTCTACAATTAATAAAGAAGCAAGTTTAGTGTTAATAAAAGCTATAAAGAATGCAAAAGCATTTTTAAAAATAGATAAACCATTAATTATATATAATGAAAATGGAGAATATACAGATGAAATTTATAAAATATATAATAAAGAAAAGGAGAATTAACATATGTCAGGTAAGTTATATTTAGTGGCTACACCAATAGGCAACTTAGAGGATATTACCTTTAGAGCTATTAATGTTTTAAAAAATGTAGATGTAATAGCAGCAGAAGACACAAGACATAGTTTAAAACTATTAAATTATTATGAAATTAATAAACCATTAATCAGCTATCATAGACATAATGAAGAAGTAAAAACGGAAATGTTAATAAATAAGTTAATAAATGGAGAGAATATCGCTATTATAACTGATGCAGGAACACCAGGAATTTCTGATCCAGGGGAAGAGATAGTAAAAGAAGCAATAAAAAATAGTATAGAAGTAATACCGATACCAGGAGCATGTGCATTAGTAAATGCATTAATTACATCTGGGCTTAATACAAAAGAATTTGCATTTTACGGTTTTTTACCATTAAATAAAAAGAATAGAAAAAATGTTTTAGAAAGAATAAAAAGAGAAGATAAAACAATAATATTATATGAAGCTCCTCATAAAATTATAAAAACATTACAAGATATATTAGAAACTATAGGCGATATTAATTGTGTTATAGCGAAAGAAATAACAAAAATACATGAAGAATTTTTAAGAGATAATATTTCAAGAATATTAGAACAAATCAATGAGCCTAAAGGAGAATATATAATAATATTAGATCTTAATAATAATATAATAAAAGATAGTTTAGATATTGCTGAAAAGAGTATAGAGGAACAATATGAATTTTACAAAAATAAAGGAATGGATAAGAAGGATATAATTAAAACAATAGCAAAAAATAAAAATGTTCCAAAAAATGAAATATATCAAATGTTTATATAAAAATAAAAAACTTTTAAGTTTAAGACTTAGAAGTTTTTTATTTAAGTAATGTATCTATTAAATTAATGGATGTATAATGCTATTTGTTTTTTTGTGCAATTTGTTCAGAACATTTATCACAAATTAATTTTCCTTTGTATTCTGATAAGTTTTTTGTATTTCCACAAAAAATGCAACTTTGCTCATGTTTTTTTAAAACGATATTAGAACCTTCAACATATATTTCAATTGGATCTTTTTCAGCAATTCCAAATTTATTACGTATTTCAATTGGAATAACAACTCGGCCGAGTTCGTCAACTCTTCTAACAATTCCTGTTGATTTCATAAAATCCTCCCCTATAATAAAATAAAATTCGACAAATCTATAAATATAATAGCATAAATCGATATAAAACGCAAGGAAAAAGAAAAAAGAAACTAGCAAATAATTTAGGCAAAATCAGAATTATTTAAGTAATAAAAATTAAAAAAATGAATAACTATAATTAGGTGAAAAATATGTTAAATATATTATGGCCAGTTTTTATTATTTTATCATTTATATATGCAATAATTACTGGAAAAGTTAATGAGGTAAATAATGGGATTTTTGATGCTTTAGAAAGTGCAGTGGAACTTTCTATTACTTTTTTAGGAACAATTAGCTTATGGAATGGAATAATGGAGATTGCGAAAAATACATCATTGATTAATAAACTAACTAATATATTAAAACCATTTATAAAAAGATTATTTCCTGAATTAAAACATAATGAAAAGGCTAATCAAGAAATATCAATAAACATTATTGCTAATATATTAGGTCTTGGAAATGCTGCTACTCCACTAGGAATTAAGGCTATGAAGACAATGCAAGAAGATAATAAAAAGAACGATGAACTTTCAAATTCTATGATGATGTTTATTTTATTAAATACAGCATCACTCCAACTAATACCGACTAATGTGATCGCAATTAGAACATCATTAGGTTCAAGCAATCCTACTTCTATAATTATCCCAGTATGGATATCAAGTATAGTTGCAGCAATTGTAGGTGTTTTATTTGTTAAGTTTTTGATAAAGAAGGGAAAAAAATGATTAATAATATTAATTATATATCTAGTTTAGCAATTCCATTAACTATGATGATAATTATTCTTTATGGTTTAAAAGAAAAGAAAAAAACTTTTGATGTATTTCTTTCAGGTGCTAAAGAAGGAATAGAAATTGTTGTCAAAATGCTTCCTACTTTATTAGGTCTTTTTTTAGCAATTGGGCTACTAAGAAGTTCAGGAATAATAGATTTTATAGTTGATTTGTTAACACCTCTTACAGAATTGATTAAATTTCCAAGTCAAGTTATGCCACTTGCACTATTAAGACCTATATCAGGAAGTGCTTCTATGGCAGTAGCTGTTAATATAATGAATAACTACGGAGTAGATACTTTAGTGGGAATGATAACCTCTGTTATAATGGGATCGACAGAAACTACGCTTTATACAATTGCTATTTATACAAGTTGTGTGAGAATAAAAAAAACAAGAGGAGTATTATTCGCAGCTTTAGCTGCAGATATAGCAGGAATGGTAATATCTGTTTTTATTTGTCGAATGTTGTCGTAAAGTTTTTGTTGACAAGTGTAGAAAAAGGGATTAAAATAGAAAGCAGTTAATCAGACATTAAATTTTAATTGATTCGGTAGTAATTTTATTCAATGATTTTAATCTTGTAGAGGAAATTCTTTTTAATTATTTCGCCCCCGAAAAAGAAAAAATTAAAAAAGTAAATAATTAAAAAATATAATTCTGATATGTTATTTATAAATATCATTCCTCATAATTTATTCTAAACATTTTACTTTTCAATAATAATTATTTCTAAAATATTTCAAATAATCCATATTATAATTTATATTTTTATTTCCTCTACAATATATATATATTAAATAAAAAATTAATAATAATAAAAAATATATAATTCAAAAGAATTATATATTAATGAAGTTTATGTAATTATTATCTATGATAAGTTTCATTATTATTTATTTTAAAAGCTCTAAAGATTTGCTCTAATAAAAATACTCTTATTAATTGATGTGGAAAAGTCATTTTTGAAAAACAGATTAGTTCATTTGAGTTGTTGATAACTTCTTTTGATAATCCAAGAGAACCACCAATAATAAATGTAATGTTACTACTATTTAAAGATATATTGTTAATTTTTTCAGCAAATTTTTCTGATGAATATTCTTTTCCATTTAAATCTAAAGATATAATAAAACTATTTTTTATACTATTTAATATTTTATTTCCTTCTACATCTTTTATGTTTTCAGCAAGTTTATCACTTAAATTTGAGGGAATGGGTTCATCAGCAATTTCTGTAATATTTAATTTACAATATTTTGATAACCTTTTTGAATATTCTAAAATAGCATCTTTTAAATATTTTTCTTTTACTTTTCCAACACAGATAATATTTATATTTAACATTTGATCACCCTAATAAAAATAATATCCTAACTTAAAATTTCATGAAAAGATAGTGAATCTCTTTTAGCAACAGATATTTTTAAAGAATTTTCATTATAATTGTTTTGTATTAATTCATCTACTACAGTTTTATATGCAAGCTCTGGAAAATTATTTTCTTTGCTTAAATGACCAAGCATTACTGATTCTAATCCACTATGTGTTAAAAAAGATATAGTTTTTCCAGCTTCTTCATTAGGTAAATGTCCATTTGGTCCTGCTATTCTTTGTTTTAGTAAATATGGATATGAAGAACATTTTAATATGTTAGGATCATAATTTGATTCTAATAAGATAAATGAACTATCTTCTAACTTATGTACTATATTTGATGTCATGTGACCAATATCTGTTGCAATACTGATTTTTTTATTATTAAAGAAAATATTGAAACCGCATGGATTTGCTGCATCATGAGGTATTTTAAAAGGATGAACTTTTAAATCACCTATCTCAAAATTTTCTTCAATTGTAAATTTTTTTATGTTTTTCTCTTCAATTTTTGCAGATTGTTCTTCCATTGCATCCCATGTTTTTGAATTTGCATAAACTGGGATATTATATTTTTTTGATAATGTTCCGAGACCTTTTATATGGTCAGAATGTTCATGAGTAACAAGAATAGCATCTATATTTGATGGATCTATATCAATAGAAGAAAGTGCAGAAGATATTTTTTTGGCACTTTCTCCAGCATCTATTAAAATTTTAGTATTGGAAGTTTCTACTAACAAACAGTTTCCAGAACTTCCACTGTATAAACTATAAAAATTAAACATAATAACCTCAACTATTCAGTTATTCTTAGAATATTAGCTCCAAGTTTTCTGAATTTCTCTTCAATTTGTTCATATCCTCTATCAATATGATTGATATTATATAATTCTGTTGTTCCTTTTGCTACAATTCCTGCTATAAGAAGAGCTGCACCAGCTCTTAAATCACTGGCATAAACAGGAGCCCCAGAAAGTTCCTTAACACCTTCAACAACTGCTGTTTTACCTTGTGCAGTTATATGTGCTCCCATATTATTAAGTTCATTTGTATATTGAAATCTTGATTCCCAAATACTTTCATTTATTATGCTTGTACCATCTGCAATTGATAATACAACACCCATTTGAGGTTGCATGTCCGTAGGAAATCCAGGATAAGGAAGAGTTTTAATATTTGCTTTTGTTGGACGTTTATTAGACCAAACTCTAATAGTATCTCCTAGATCTTCAACATGTCCACCTATTTCTAATATTTTTGCTGTAATACAGTCTAAATGCTCAGATATACAGTTTTTTATTAATATATCTCCTCTTGTAGCTATAGCTGCAGCCATAAATGTACCAGCTTCAATTTGATCAGGAACTATTGAATAAGAACCCTCACGTTTTAAGGATTTAACACCATTAATTTTTATAACATCTGTACCAGCACCACGAATGTCTGCTCCCATTGTATTTAAAAAGTTTGCTACGTCGACAATATGAGGTTCTTTAGCTGCATTATCAATAGTAGTAGTTCCTTCAGCTAAAACACTAGCAAGCATAACATTAATTGTGGCACCAACAGATACAACATCCATATATATAGATGTTCCTACTAATTTTTTTGCTTTAGCAGAAATTTTTCCTTGTCCAACTTCTACTTTTGCACCAAGTGCCTCAAAACCTTTTATATGTTGATCTATTGGTCTTGAACCTAAATTACAGCCACCAGGCAAGCCAACTTCTATTTGACCACATCTTCCAAGCATTGCACCTATTATGTAATAAGATGCTCTAAATTTACTAGTTTTATCTATAGGTGCCTCATTACCATCGATTTCTCTAGTATCAATTACAATTTCATTTCTAGATTTCCAAGTTATTTTAGCGCCTAGATCTTGCAATATATCACATGTTATTTTTACATCACTAATATTAGGTAAGTTACTAATAGTATATACACCTTTTAATAATAGAGTTGCAGGTAATATTGCTACTGCTGCATTTTTTGCTCCACTTATTACTACTTCACCTTTTAATCTTGTGCCACCAGTTATTACTAATTTTTCCAAGTTATTTCCCCTCCATATTTAATGTATATCTTTATTTTTTATAAATTAATTTCTTACTAAAACTATTAAAATAATTAAATAAATTAAAAGAAGAGTTTAATTTATTTAAACTCTATCTATTATATATAACATACTTTTAAATAAAATACAATAGTACTAACAAAACATAGTTAAGTCAGATTAATCTGATACTTTAGCAAAATTTATATTTTTAAAAAGTTCAATTAAACTAAATTTAAATTTTACATCACTAGATTCAGTATCACTAATTAATTCATATTCTTCATCAGTTAAATTATTTTGCATTATTTGTTTAGATTCATCAGGAACAACACCAGATGAGACATCTACAAAGCATAGAGGAGGAAACATTACACACCACCAATTCTGGCCTGAAGCTTCTCCGATTTCTATTTTTAAAGCATCATAAAATCCTGCAGGTAAAGATATATCACCATATGTTTTTGTAGGAAACTCAAAATTACCTATACTAATATTAACAGAATAGTCATAACCATTTTCTTCAATAGTTTGTTTTGCTATTTTATAAAAATCATCTTTATGCTTTTCTGCAAGTGAAATGACATCTTCCTTAGAAGAACAATCTATAGATATTTTATTCATGTATTCTAATAGTGCGTCTCTTACTTTATATTTTAATTCTTGGTCTTCTTTGCTATCACTATTGGCTATAACATGAAGTCTAAAAACACTATCAGAAATATCACTAGAGACAGCATTTACATATGAAAGAGCAGAAATAAAAACAAAAAATGAAAATAAAATTAGTACAATTAAAAAGCGTTTAAAACATGTAAAGTTAAAAAATTTAAATATTTTTTTCATTAAAAACCTCCGTTATTAAATTTTACTTGTACTAAAATTATTAGCATTTTTAAAAATTTTATACATATTTTCCAAGATTTTAAAATATGTATGTCGAATAAGAGCATACGATTTAGGTTGACTTACGGAAATACAGATGGTAAAATTTACCATATTGAAAATAAAGGAGGCTTTTAATATGGAAATATTAAAAAATAACATTGAGAAATTATGTAGTTTTTATGTGAGTGATTGGCATCTAGTTACAATGTTACTTCCATACATAAATAAACAAATAAATGAAAAAGCCAACATTATAACAATATTAGAAAATAATATAGAAGAAAACGTAAAAACATTAGTTTCTAAATTAAATTTGAAAAATGAAGAAGAAATATTAAATTTAGACTGGAAAACAAAGAAAGTTATAAAATATTCAGAAATAAAAAATTTAATGAAAAGTCTAAAAAATGAAGATATAAAAAATATAATATTTATTAACGGAAATAAAAATTATGTAGACATAATTAATAAAAATATTGAGAAATATTTAAAAGATTTTAGAAAACAATCAGAAAAACAAAGTAATAAAAAAGATGAAAAAGTAAATATAAAAATTATAAATTGCTTTGAAGTTGGTGATTTTAATTTAAATATGCAAGAAATATTGCATAGTCATGATAAGATATTAAATACATCTGGAGAGAGAAAAATTAATGAGGTATTTGAAGGTTATGCATAATAAATAATTAATTTAAGCGATAGAGTTTAAAATTCCCTAAAAACATACTTGATTTTTTATATAAAATAATATAGAATACAAATATTCTATGTTATTTTTATTTATAGTAGGAATAAAAATTAAATATTTTAGGAGGAAAAGAAAAACGATGAGTGTAAGAAAAGCAGTAATACCGGTAGCAGGATTTGCAACAAGATTCTTACCTGCATGCAAAAGTTTACCAAAATGTATGCTTACAATATTAGACAAACCAATAATCCAGTATTTAGTAGATGAAGCAGTTGCATCAGGAATAGAAGAAATACTATTGGTAGTAGGAAGAAAAAAAGAAGTTGTTGAAGACTATTTCTCAGAAGACAAAGAATTAGAAGACTTTTTAATAGAAAGAGGAAAAGAGAGCTTCATTCCACAAGTAACTAATTTATCAGGCAAAGCAAAAATACATTTTATAGTTGAAGAAGGTGGAGCAAAAGGCTTAGGCCATGCTATATATATGGCAAAAGATTTTGTTGGAAATGAACCATTTGCTATAATGTATGGAGATGTAATCATGCAAGGTAAAAAGCCTTGTTTAAAAGAAATTATTGAGCAACACGAAAAATTAGGTTCTTCAGTAATAGGTGTAGAGAGAGTAGACTGGAAAGATGTTCCAAAATACGGAAATGTTTCTGGAGAAGCTGTTACAGATAGATTATATAAAGTTGAAAAAATGCAAGAAAAGCCAAAAGTAGAAGAAACAAAATCAAACTTGGCAATATCAGATAGACATGTTTTAATGCCAGATTTATTTGATTTCTTAGAGAAAACAAAACCTGGAAAGGGTGGGGAGATCCAAGTAACAGATGCATATAATAGTATGGTAAATACAAAAGAAGGTGTATATGCATATCTTTATGAAGCAACAAGATTTGATTCAGGAGATAAGCTAGGATTTGTAAAAGCATCAATAGATGAAACATTAAGAAGACCTGAATTAAGAGACGATTTAATTAAATTTATTAAATCATTAGATATATAATTAAAAAAATAAGCGGGATATGCCATTACAATCTAATGACTTATTCCGCTTAAATATTTCAGAAAGGATAAAGAAAAATATGAAAGAATATGAAGTAAAATATAATGAATGGTTAAATAACCCAATATTTGATGAAGAAACAAAAAAAGAATTAGAGTCAATTAAAGAAAATGATGCGGAAATAGAAGATAGATTTTATAAAGATCTAGAATTTGGAACAGCTGGGCTAAGAGGTATTATTGGTGTTGGAACTAATAGAATGAATAAATATACAGTAACAAAAGCAACTCAAGGTTTAGCAAATTATATAATTAAACAAAATGGACAAAATAGAGGTGTTGCAATTGCATATGACTGTAGAATAATGTCAAAAGAATTTAGTGATGAAGCAGCACTTTGTTTAAATGCAAATGGAATAAAAACATATAGATTTGAAGATTTAAGACCAACTCCAGAACTTTCATATGCCGTAAGAGAACTTGGTTGTATTGCAGGAATTGTTGTAACAGCAAGTCATAATCCTCCAGAGTATAATGGCTACAAAGTATATTGGGAAGACGGAGCACAAATTGTTGAACCAACAGATAAAGATATAATAAATGAAGTAAATAATATTACAGATTTTGCTACAATAAAAACAATGGAGAAAGAAGAAGCCATTTCAAAAGGTTTATATCATACAATAGGAAAAGAAGTAGATGATAAATATATAGCAGAATTAAAAAAATTAGTTGTTCATGGTGATGTTATAAAAGAGATGCAAAAAGATATTAAAATTGTATATACACCATTACATGGAACAGGAAATGTACCTGTACAAAGAATTTTAAAAGAAATAGGATTTGAAAATGTTTATGTTGTGAAAGAGCAGGAGATGCCAGATGGACATTTTTCAACAGTAAGTTATCCAAATCCAGAAGATCCAAAAGCATTTGAACTTGCCTTAAAACTAGCAAAAGAAGTAGATGCTGATATAATTTTAGCTAATGATCCTGATGCTGATAGATTAGGTGTATATGTTAAAGATACAAAAACAGGTGAATATATACAATTTAATGGAAATATGACAGGAAATTTAGTATGTGAATATATCCTTTCGCAAAAGAAAGCTAAAAATGAATTACCAGTAAACGGTGCTGTTATTAAAACAATAGTATCATCAAATTTAACAGATGCTATAGCTAAAGAATATGGTGTGAAATTATTTTCAACACTTACTGGATTTAAAAATATTGCTAAAATTATTAGAGGATTTGAACAAGATCATTCATATGAATGCCTATTCTCATATGAAGAAAGCTATGGATGTATTATAGGTACACATGCAAGAGATAAAGACGGAATAGTTGCAGTAATGACTGTTTGTGAAGCAGCAGCATACTATAAAAAACAAGGATTAACTTTATGGGATCAAATGAATAAGATATATGAAAAGTATGGATACTATAAAGAAAAACAAATGTCAATTACATTAAAGGGATCTGAAGGAGCAGCTCAAATCAAAAAAATGATGGAAAATATGAGAAACAACCCTGTAAAAGAAATAGCCGGATTAGAAGTTATATCTTTTGGGGATTATGATAAACAAGAAATAGTAGATAAAAATGGAAATAAAACATCTACAGGGCTTCCAAAATCAAATGTATTGTATTTTGATTTAGAAAAAAATGCTTGGGTTTGTGTACGTCCATCAGGAACAGAACCAAAAATAAAATTTTATATGGGAGTTTGTGGGGATAGTATGAAAAACGCAGATGACGAGCTTCAAAAATTAGAAGTGGCAATAAAAGAAATGGCCGAGAATGCTCAAAAATAAATATATAACTAAACAATTAAAATACATAATGAGAAAGATGTGGATAAAACATAAAAAATTATCCACATCTTTTATTATCTTACTTAATATCTTTCCATCCATTTATATTGGCTCTCTTAATAGCTCCCATTAAGTTAGCTCTGACGTTTGGAATTTCTACAGTAAATTTATAAAGTAAATCTTTCATGGATTCTCTTTTTGATACACCATCCATGGGACAGTTTTTGTTCATTATAGGAATATTGTTTCTTTTTATAAATTTCTTGATTTCTTTTTCTGAAGCATATATTAAGGGTCTTATTAATGTTATTTGTGATCTATCCATATAGCTTACTGGTGCAAATGTGGATAAATTACCAGCGTATAACATATTTAGAAAGAAAGTTTCTAATACATCATCTTCATTATGTCCTAAAGCTAATTTATTACAACCATGTTCTATTGCAGTTGAGTTTAATATGCCTCTACGTAAATTGGCACATAAAGAACAGGGATTTTTTTCTTTTCTAATATCAAATACTATTTCTTTTATATTACTTTTGGCTTCTATAAATTCAACTCCAATATTTTTACAAGTTTCTTCTAGAAAATGTGTATCAAAAAATTCAAAACCTGGATTAACGCTTATGGCAACTAATTCAAAGTGGTGTGGATAAAATCTTTGTAGAGCTTTTAATCCCATAAGTAAAGTTATAGAATCTTTTCCGCCTGATAAAGCCACAGCTATTTTATCTCCATCTTGAATCATATTGTAATGTTCTATTGCTTTTCTTAAAAAACCTAATATTTTTTGCATAATATACCTCTAAAATAAATAATATGTAATTAATACAAGCAATATTATAACATTTATGTCAAGTAAGAATAAATAAAAAGACTTGATTAATTTATTAAAATAATATAAAATATATTAGCATATTACATTGAATATGTTTCAGTAGCTCAGTTGGATAGAGCGTTCCCCTCCTAAGGGAAAGGTCGGAGGTTCGATTCCTCTCTGGAACACCAAAAATTTTTTTATAGAGGAGAATATGAACGAGAAAGAACAATATATGAGAGAAGCTTTAAAAGAAGCTAAAAAAGCATATGATAAGTTAGAAATACCTGTAGGAGCAGTTATAGTTAAGGACGGAAAGATTATAGCAAGAGGTCACAATATAAAAGAAGAAAAAAAAGACACAACAAAACATGCTGAAATTATAGCTATACAAAAAGCAAGCAAAAAATTAGATAATTGGAGATTAAATGATTGTGAAATGTATGTAACTTTAGAACCTTGTTCAATGTGTGCAGGAGCTATAATTCAGTCAAGAATGAAAAAAGTATATATTGGTACAATGGATGAAAAAACAGGAGCATGTGGCTCTGTTTTAAATTTATTTAAAGATTATAAATTTAACCACATAGTAGAATTAGAAAATGGTGTTTTAAAAGAAGAATGTGAAAAATTATTGAAAGGATTTTTTGTGGAATTAAGAAAATTAAAAAAGAATATGGAGTGATATCGAAGAGGTCATAACGAGGCTGATTCGAAATCAGTTAGGTATGAATAATGCCACGTGGGTTCGAATCCCACTCACTCCGCCAAATTAAGGAGGAAAAATGGAAAAAGAAAGGAAAAAACAAATAATTAAATTATGTGTTGCTATAATTACCTTTGCTATTATTATTATATTAGTTGCTACAATAATGATAAGATATCAGGTTGAAGGTGATAAAAACATGCCTTTTAATTTATCAAAAATAATACTAATAAGTACGGCAGAAGGAAATGAAACAGAAGATGAAGAAGAAAAAAGTGACGAAAGATGGAATTTTAATGTAGAGCAAAATAATGATGTATATTTTTATATAGATAAAAATGAAAATTATAAAGGTGAAGAGAAGACAATTAAAAGTGTTATCATAGAAAATATAAATATAACAAAAGCTCCAGCTAAGGGTGAAATTAAAGCATATATGCCAAATAGCACTGAAGGAAGAATATATGACAATACTGAAGAATACTTAGTAAATGAAAAACTGGAATACAAAGGGGCCACAGAAAGTAATCCACAAACATTAGAAATAGGAAGAAATGGTGGTAGTGCATTAATTAGATTTAGCAATGTCTCTATTGGCAAATATACCTCAAATAAAGATAAACAAATAACACATGATGGAACACTTTTGAAAAAAATAGATATTACAAATGATGAGGCAAAATTTACTGTAAGCTTTGATTTAGTCATAACAGTTGAAAATTGCAAATATAGAGCAAATGTATCCTTAGAAATGCCTTGTGGAGATATTACAGAAGAAGGAACTTGCAGTATAGAAAAAACAGATATGAGTGATATTATTTTTAAAAGAGAAAGTCTATAGAAAATATTACTGAATAACTTGATAAATAAATAAAAAAAGTATATAATACAAATGGTATGAGAAATTTAACTATTGTATGGAGGGGACCAACAAGAATCTGCGAACCTTGTCAGGTCCGGAAGGAAGCAGCAATAAACAGTAATTCTTGTGTGGGAACTTCCATAGAGTAGTTAAAGGACTCACACCATTTTTTAAAGATAGAGGGTGATATAGATTGTCATATACAGCTTTATATAGAAAATTTAGACCTTTAAAATTTGAAGAAATAGTTGGACAAGAACATATTACAAAAACATTAAGAAATCAAATTATTGCAGGAAGAGTAGGACATGCATATTTATTTAATGGAGGAAGAGGTACAGGCAAAACTTCTGCGGCTAAAGTTTTAGCAAGAGCAGTTAATTGTTTAAATCCAGTAGATGGTGAGCCATGTAATGAATGTGAAATATGCAAAGCAGCTTTATCTGGATCTCTTACTGATATTGTGGAAATGGATGCTGCATCAAATAATAGTGTTGAAGATATTCGTTCAATTAGAGAAGAAGTAAATTTTTTACCAACTCTTGCAAAGTATAGAGTATATATTATAGATGAGGTACATATGTTATCAACAGGAGCTTTTAATGCACTATTAAAAACACTTGAAGAACCACCTGAGCATGTAAAATTTATTTTGGCAACAACAGAGCCACAAAAATTACCAGCAACAATACTTTCTAGATGTCAGAGATTTGATTTTAAGAAAATATCAAATGATAATATAATAAAAAGATTGAAACATATATCAAATGAAAGTAATATAGAGATAACAGAAGGAGCGTTAAAATTAATTGCAATATTATCTGAAGGAGCAATGAGAGATGCACTTAGTATATTAGAAAGATGTTTACAAGATGGAAATACAAATATAGATGAAGATAGAATAAAAGATCTAGTAGGAATTCCAAAGCTTACATATATTAATGCAATAGTAAAATCATTTATAGAGTATAATGTTGAAGAGGCAATTAAGTCTGTTGATATAGTAATAAATGAAGGAAAAGACTTAAATAATTTACTTTGGGAAATAATAAAATATGTAAAAGATATATTAGTATTTAAAGTAACAGGTGAACTTGAGATATATAATGAAAATGAATTAGCTGATATAAAAGAGTTAGCTAATAAAGTATCAAAAGAAAGATTGTTATATATTATTACAGATCTTTCTAAATTAGAAAATGATATGAAATGGTCTACACAAAAAAGTATACTTTTTCAAGTAGAAATTATTAAACTATGTAGTGAAAATATAATAGAAACACGTGTGGAAACTGTGGATAAGCCCAAAGAAAAGAGAACTAAAACTGTGGATAACACACAAAACATTGATGATTCTAGTAAAAAAATAATAGAAGCAAGTAAAGAAAGCAATAATAAAGATAATATAAGTATGGCTAAAGCTATATCAGGTTTTAATGAAGTAGGTGCATGGAAAAATATATTAAATGAATTACGAACATCAGGTAAGATAATGATGTATTCAAACTTACTAAAAGCAAAGGCAATAGAATTAAATGATATGACTATTGGAGTAAGTTTTCCAGATGGGATTACTGCTTTTGGAAAAACGATTTTAGAAAAACCGGAAAATTTAAATGAACTTTCAAGAGTTATTTCTATGGAATATGGGAAAGATATGAAAGTTAGAATAATTGAAAATGTTGATTCACTTCCTAAAAAAGATCAAAAAAGTGAAGATGCTTTAATAGAAAATATGGCAAATGATTTAGATATTCCAATAAATATTATAGAATAGAATAAGAAATTAAGAGAAAAGGAGAAATGTATTATGGCAAAAAGAGGAGGTTTCCCAGGAATGGGAGGATTTGGTGGAATGAACATCAACCAATTAATGAAAGAAGCAAAAAAAATGCAATCAGATATGGAAAAATCACAAGAAGAATTAGCTGCAAAAGAGTTTGAAGCAACAGCTGGTGGAGGAGCAGTATATGTAAAAGTATCAGGAAATAAGGAAGTAAAAGAAATAAAAATAAAACAAGAAGTTGTTGATCCTGAAGATGTAGAAATGTTACAAGATTTAATTTTAACATCTGTAAATGAAGCTTTAAGAAAAGTAGATAGTGAGCAAGCTGCAGCACTTGGTAAATATAATATACCAGGTTTAATGTAAAAAAAGGATGGTAGAGAAAGATGTCATATTATTCACCATCAATAGAAAAACTAATTGAGGCATTTGAAAAACTACCAAGTATTGGCAGTAAGACAGCCGCCAGATTAGCATTTTATATATTAAATGCAAGTAAAGAAGAAACAGATGAATTTATTTCCGCGATACAAAATGCAAAACAAAATTTAAAATATTGTTCTAAATGTTTTAATATTTCAGATACAGATCCTTGTGAAATTTGTTCTAATCCAATGAGAGATAATTCAGTAATATGTGTAGTAGAAGATGTAAAAGATGTAGTTGCAATGGAAAGAACACATGAATTTAAAGGATTATATCATGTTTTACATGGAAGTATTTCACCTATGAATGGAGTAGGTCCTGATGATATAAAAATAAAGGAATTATTATCAAGACTTATGGGAGGAGAAGTTAAAGAAATAATACTAGCAACAAATCCTAGAGTAGAAGGTGAAGCTACGGCTATGTATATTTCAAAATTAGTAAAACCTCTTGGAATAAAAGTAACTAGAATAGCACATGGTATTCCAGTTGGAGGGGATTTAGAATATACAGATGAAGTAACATTATCTAAGGCTTTGGAGGGAAGAAGAGAATTATAACAAAATTAATAAAAAAAATCATATTGCATAATTTACAATATGATTTTTTTGTTGAATTAATATTAAACTAAATATAAAATTAGATTAATTTCATTATCTCTGTACATATATCTTTTGTTGAATTCTTTTTAGCTAGTTTCTTTGCGTTTTCTTTCATTTCCTCCAATTTTTTCGGATCTTTAAATAATTGATGAATTACTTTGTTTGGATTTTCATTGTTTTTTATCCACACTGCAACATTATGATTTTCAAGAAATTCTGCATTTTCCTCTTCTTGACCAGGAATTGGATTTATAATTAATATAGGAAGACCTGAAACAAGGCTTTCGCTCGTTGTTAATCCGCCAGGTTTTGTAACCACTAAACTTGATATACTCATTAGTTCAGGAACTTGATTAGTATATTCTAAAACTATCACTCTATCATTTACATCTAATTTATCTATTAATTCATGAAAACTATTATTCATCTTTTTATTTTTGCCAGAAATAGCTATAATTTGATATGTGGATAAATTATTAACAATTGATTCTAAAACTTCTAGAGTTCTGTCTTTACCAAGACCAAATTCTCCTCCACCAAAAAATAGAATTACAGGTTTTAATTTATCTAAGTTAAATTCATTGAATATTTTGTTTTTATCAAAATTTTCGAAAAATCTATTTGATAAAGGAATTCCAGTAACATGTACTTTTTTTGGATTTACACCATATTTAATTATTTCATCTTTCATTTTATCATTTGATACAAAAAATGCATCTGTGTATTCATGTCCTATAAGCCATTGTTCATGAGGAGCATAATCTGTTAATACAGTTGCAAGTTTGCAAAATATTTTTTGTTTTCTACGTAGGTAACTTACCATTTGACTACTGAATGGATGTGTAGATATAACTATATCTGGTCCTTTATCTTTAATTAAATTTTTTAATTTAATGGCCATCATTTTATTAGTTCTAGAGCTTACATGACCAAGAATACCTTTTTGAGAGTTTGAATAAACTTTTCCCCACAAATTTGGTGCTTTTTTTGCCATTTCTTTATATGCACCAGTAGTTACTCTGTTTAAAACTTTATTAATGTATTCTATACAATCGATAATCTCTGTTTCAACTTCATAATTATCATCCAAATATTTTTTTATAGATTTTGCAGCTGAATAGTGACCTCCGCCATATGCTGCATATAATATTAAAATTTTTTTCATAAATTCCCCTTTAAAAATATTAAATTAAACCACAGACATTTTATCATAAAAAATATTAAAAGTCTAAAATATTAATAAAAATTAAGAATAATTTAACAGATTTTATACAAAATATATAAAAATAGAAAAAATGGAAAGGATGAAATTAGTGGAAAAAATAAAATCAAAACTTATAGATTGGAAAAATAGATTAAAAGATAGACATATGCTAAGTGTAATTGTTGTTCTTATTTCAATAATTGTAATTCTTAGCTTATATATATATAAAAAACAAATAGAATACAGACAAGAATCGGAAAATTCATATAATTTGGCTTTTTACGAATTAGTTGATTATGTGCAAAATGTTGAAGTGTATCTTGCAAAAGCTTTAATTTCTAGCTCGCCAGAAAGTGGAGCTACTAGTTTATCAAATGTCTGGAGAGAAGCAAATTTAGCACTAACATCTTTAACAGCACTTCCTATAAATAGTTATGAATTAGAAAATACTTCTAAATTTTTAAATCAAGTTAGTGAATATAGTTATTCTTTATATACTAAAAATTTAAAAGATGAAGAATTAACAGATGAGGATATGGAAAATATAAAAAATTTACATCAATATTGTGTGGAATTAGAAAATACATTAAATCAATTATCAGCTGATATTAATGATGGAAGAATAAGCTTTGGAGAACTAGAAAATAAGGGAAATAGTGTTTTTGCGAAAGAAGTAAGTAATATTTCAAAAGATAGTTTCAGTAATTTAGAGCAAACTTTTCACGAATATTCTGGATTGATATATGATGGTGCATTTTCTGAACATATAACAACAGAAGAAAAAGTTGGGTTAACTGGAGAAAACATTGATGAAGAAACAGCAAAAAACAAGGTGATTGAGTTTGTTGGAAAAGATAATGTAAAAGAAATTAATTCATACGGAAAAAGTGAAGGCGATATAAATGTATATAATTTTGGGATAGTTTATAATGATGATTCAGAAAGTACTGTATCGATATCAGAAAAAGGTGGTCATATAGTATATATGGATAAAAATAGAGAAATTCTATCAGAAGTGTTATCACAAGAAGAAGCTGATGAAAAAGCAAAAGAATATCTGAAAGCAAAAGGATTTGAAAATATGGTAGAGACATATTATTTAAAAGAAAGTGGAATAATTACAATAAACTACGCTTATGAACAAGAAGACGTTCTTATGTATCCCGATTTAATAAAGGTTAAAGTAGCATTAGATAATGGCGAAATTTTAGGTATAGAGACTACAGGATATTTGAATTCACATAGAGAAAGAGATATAAAAGAGGCAAATGTAAGTATAGAAGAAGCAAGGGATAGTTTAAATGATGATCTAACCATAGAGAGTGAAAGATTAGCAATTATACCAACAGAATGGAAAACAGAAGTATTATGTTGGGAGTTTGAAGGAAATGTAGAAGGATTAGATTTTATTGTGTATGTTAATGCAGAAACCGGTAAAGAAGAAGATATATTAATTATAACAAATACACCAAATGGAGTATTAACACATTAAAGAAAGTAAAAGCAAGAGTTTTCTTGCTTTTTTCTTGTAAAATGCTGAAAATTAGCATATAATACTTTTGAAAAAATATAATATTAATTAATATGTATTAAAAATTAAAACTTTCAGGAGGAAACATGAAAGAAATATTTGTAAAAGATGTAACAAAAATTTGTAAAGGAAAAATTTTAATCGGAAATGAAGATGAAGTTTTAGAAAACTTTGTAAAGGACACAAGAGAAGTTAAAAAGGGAGATGTATATGTAGGAATAAAAGGTGAAAATTATGATGGAAATCTACTATATGAGGATGCTATCAAAAATGGTGCAAAAGTTTGTATCTTACAAAAACAGAGTGTTAATGAAAAAATAGATGTAGAAAAAATAAATAAAGAGTATCCACACACAACTATTATATTAGTAGATAATACAATAAAAACATTACAAGAATTAGCAAAATATAAAAGAAGTTTATATGATATACCAGTTATAGGAGTAACTGGTAGTGTAGGAAAAACTAGTACAAAAGATATAATAGCAAGTGTGATGAGTAAAAAATATAATGTATTAAAAACACTAGGAAATTATAATAATCAAATTGGTTTACCATTGACAATATTAAGACTAAAAGACCATGATGCAATGGTAGTAGAAATGGGAATGAGTGAGCTTGGAGAGATTAGTAATCTTACTAAAATTGCTAAACCAACCGTTGCGGTTATAACAAATGTAGGAACAGCTCATATTGGAATATTAGGATCGAGAGAAAATATATTAAAAGCAAAATTAGAAATTTTAGATGGATTAAAAGAAAATGGAACATTAGTTATTAATAATGATAATGATATGCTAAATAATTGGAATAATAAAAATCATAGTGATAAATATAATGTAATTACTTTTGGATTAGAAAACGAAAGTGATGTAATGGCAAAAGATGTTCATATTTCAGAAGATGGAAGTACATATAAAATGGAAATAGATAATAAAAAATATAATGTTAATATTTCTGTTGGAGGCAGTCATTTTGTATTAAATAGTTTATGTGCTATAGCAGTAGGAAATTTATTTGATATAGATATTAATGACATATTAGATGGAATTGCGAATTTTGAGCTTACAAAAAGGAGAATGCAAATAGAAAAAAATAAAATAGGTGCAACAATTATAAATGATTGCTATAATGCAAACTATGATTCTATGAAAGCAGCATTAGATTATTTAGGAAAAATAAGTTCTAGAAGAAAAATTGCAGTGTTAGGTGATATGTTAGAACTTGGAGGATTTTCTAAAACACTTCATGAAAAAGTGGGAAAAGAAGTAGCAAAAAATAAAGTGGATATATTAATAACGGTAGGAGATTTGTCAAAAGATATATCTAGAAAAGCAATAGAAGATGGAATGGATAAAAATAATGTATATCTATTTAATAATAATGATGAGGCTATAAATTTATTAAATAAAATTATAGAAAAGGAAGATGCAATATTAATAAAAGCATCAAATGGAATGAATTTTCAACAAATTTTTGAGAAAATTTGTTAAGATGAAGTTTTTATGAAAGGACTGAAAATAATGAGTAAATTAAAAGTAGGAGTTATATTTGGAGGAATGTCAACAGAACATGATGTTTCTATTACATCAGGAACATCAGTTATAAAAAATTTAGATAAAGAAAAATATGAAATATACCCTGTATATATAGATGAAGAAGGAAAATGGTTTGAATATTCAAAAAAAGTTCAAGACATTGATGTGTTGGATGTTGGACAAAAAATAGAAGAAAAAACAAAAATCATTAATCCAATTGAGTATTTACAAGAATGTGATGTGATATTTCCTGTATTACATGGACTTTACGGAGAAGATGGTACAATACAAGGAATGCTTGAACTTATAAAAAAACCATATGTAGGATGTAAAGTACTTTCATCTAGTATATGTATGGATAAAGTATATTCAAAGTTTATATTCGAAAATTCTAATATAGATCAAGCAAAATATATTTATCTAAGAAAAAATAAAGATAAATACATATATGTGGATAAAGAATTTAATGAAAAAATAGTTAATTTAAATGAGATTGGAGAAATAGTAGAAAAAGCATTAGGATACCCAGTATTTATTAAACCATCTAATTCTGGTTCTTCAATAGGAATAAATAAAGCTAAAAACAAAGAAGAACTTGAAAAATATATTGAATATGCAGCTCAATATGATAAAAAGATTCTTATCGAAGAATCAATAGATGGAAGAGAAGTAGAATGTGCAATCTTAGGGAATGAAGATGTTTTGGCATCTGGTGTTGGAGAAATATTATCTGCAGAAGATTTTTATACTTTTGATGCTAAATATAAAAATAGTGCTTCTAGAACAGTTATTCCAGCAGATATTTCAAAAGATATTATAGAAAAAATAAGAAAGACAGCTATAAAGGCGTTTAAAGCAGTTGACGCAAAAGGATTTGCTAGAGTTGATTTTTTTGTTGAGAAAAAAACTAATCAAGTTAAAATTATAGAAATAAATACAATTCCAGGATTTACACAAATAAGTATGTATCCAAAATTATGGGAACAAGAAGGAATTAAATATAGCGAACTTTTAGATAAACTTATAAATTTAGCTTTAGAAGAGCAATAAATAAAAATAATATATATTTTATTAAATAATGAAGAGGAAAAGAAATGGAAGAAATTTTTAATGAATATAATACCAATGCATTATTAAAGAAATTAGACGAAGATTTGAAAAAGACACTTTCAGAGAAAAGATATAATCATTCAATTGGGGTAATGAATAAAGCTATAGAGCTTGCCAAAATATATAAAGTAGATATTAATAAAGCAAAATTAGTAGGGTTGGCACATGATATAGGAAAAGAACTTTCTAAAGAAGAAAAATTAAAATATGTTACGGAGAATAATATAGAGGTAGATGAAATTGAGAGTATAAATATTGGTCTATTACATGGGAAAATTGGAGCAGATATATGCAAGAAGAAATATGGATTTACAAAAGATATGCAAAATGCAATAGCATACCATACAGTTGGAAATAAAAATATGGATCTACTTGCTAAAATTATCTTTGTTGCCGATAAAATTGAAGAGGGAAGAAAGTATAAAGATGAAGAAAAATTAAAAAGATTAGATGAGGCAAGAAAAATAGCAAATGAAAATATTGATAAAGCAGTATTATATGAAATCGATATGTCATTAGAATATACATTAAAGAAAAATGAATTAATACACCCAGATAGTATTTATACAAGAAATAAAATTATCATAGATTTTGAGTAAAAATTTAAATTTGGTATTTATTTATTTTGTCAAATATGGTATAATGGTGGTGCTTTTAGGGGGGAGGCTTATGATATTTAAAGATTACTACAAAATATTAGGCCTAGAAGACAATAAAGTAACTCCTGAGGAGATAAAAACAGCTTATAGAGAACAGGCCAAAAAGTATCACCCAGATATTAATTCAGAAAATAACTTTTCTGAAGAGCGATTTAAAGATATAAATGAAGCCTATAAAGTATTATCAACACCTTCATCAAAAAGAAAATATGATAGAATGTGGAATTCTAATGTTGGTAGAAAAAGAAAATTTGAAGAGAGCAAGAGAGAAGAAGGATCTATATTTAGTAACTTTTTTAATATGTTTTTTGGAGAAAAGTTAGATAGCAATAAAAAGATAGCAATAAAAAGACAAGAAAAACAACAAAGGAAAGGTGAAAATATTGAGACAGAGATTGAGGTGTCAATCGAAGAAGCTTTCTACGGCTTAGATAAAAAAATTTCCTTAAGAATGCAAAATGGTAAAATGAAGACTTTCACAATAAAAATACCAGCAGGAATAAGAAATAACGAAAAGATAAGATTAATAGGACAAGGTAAAAAGGGTGAAAACGGAGGAAAAAATGGAGATTTATTAATAAAAATTAATATTAGCAATAGTAAGAAGTTTTCATTAAAGGGAATTGACCTATATACTGATTTATATATTACACCATGGGAAGCGGTGCTTGGAACAAAGGTATCGATAGATACTATAGGAGAAACTATTTTCTTACATATTCCGCAAGGAATTGAAAGCGGTGAAAAAGTAAAAATACCAGGAAAAGGATATAAAGACGGTAAAGGTGGAAGAGGAGAACTAATAGCAGATGTAAAAATAATGATACCAAAGAAACCAACAAAAGAGGAAATTGGATTTTTTAAGAAATTAGACAAAATTTCAAAATTTAATCCAAGAGTGAATGTAGATTAAAAATATGTAACAGTAGTTGATAGCTTATCTTTATAAAAAGTTGACATAAAAATGCAAAAATTATTGACTTAAGTGTAAATATACTATATAATTATATATAGTGATTCTAACTAAAGATAAGCTATGGCAACGAAGATTCATAGAAAGAGGGTAAGATAGTGTATGGAGATTGTACAAGGTAAACACTTTAGTATAACTGATCCACAGGGAGTGAACACAGTAATATATAAAATAAATGAAACAGAAAAAGAATATTTAAAAGAATCACCTAAATATACAATAGAGAGACTAGACTTTTCTGAAGAAATAAGAGGAGATGTTAAAAAAAAGACTTTTTTTGTTGATGAACCAAAAGATGAAGAAGATTTAGTTATCTTATCTTTTGGAAAAGATAGAGTAGTTGTAAATATGGGGATACTAGAAGATAATAAAGTTACCATATCTAAAAAACCTACTTTAATAAAATTTGACACTTTATATTCTGAAGAAGAAACTGAATATAAAGAGTTTAAATATACACCTAACTTAAAGAGACCAATAACAATAATAGATCCAGAAACTACGGAAGAAGTAAAACCAGTTTTATATTTTGATAAAGACACAAATGATGTTAGAGGAAAATGCAAGTTAAAACCATATAAGTCATACTTTACATTTGAGATAAGAGATGAAAAGAAAGACTAGAGAAAGGGGAAATATGATGAGTAGTACGAATGTACATTCAAGTGATAATAAACATGTAGTTGGAGGGCAAACAATACCTAAACCAGATAAAAACGAAAAAAATGAGATATTAGAAATGCCACCAAAATCAGCTGGAAGAGGACCATCAAAACTAAATGTTATAGAAGGACCAAATACTACAATTACAGCTATGTCTAATCTTGTTGTTAAAGACGATAAAAAAGTAATAGGCAGAGCTACTAATGATGGAAGAGTACTATCAGGTAATGCTGCTAAAGTTCAACAAGCATTAAGACAAAATAGAAATAGTAGTGAAATGGGTAGAGATTAATATAACAAAAGCGAAGGTGAAAATATATGAACTATAAAATAAGTAAGACATTAAAAGACAATAAAAATAGTATAATAATTATAGCTGTACTATGGATATTTTTTGCCATAGTACTTGTTGCGCCTATAGGAGTTTCTGTTGGAATAGCAAATCAAAGTGGGAGTTTTGATTTTAATGTTTTTTTAACAAATCTATTTCCAGAATTTTTAAGCTTTACATCAATAACAGAAGCGTTTTCTGCTGAATATATAGGATATTTTTTTAAAACATTATTATATTTTTCAATAATATATTTAATTTTTACATTTATAGGATTATTTAGGTCGAAACCAAAACATCAATATACTGACATAGAGCATGGCTCAAGTGATTGGAGTGAGGGTGGAGAACAATATAGTATATTAAGTAAAAATAAAGGAATAATACTTTCAAAACATAATTTTTTACCAACAGATAAAAGAGGTAATGTTAATGTCCTAGTTGTTGGACGGATCAGGATCTGGTAAATCAGCTTCTTATTCAATACCTAATGCATTTCAAATGTTAGGTTCATACGTATTTACTGATCCAAAAGGAGAACTTTATGATAAGACAGCAGGATATTTAAAGAGAAATGGTTATGAAATAAAAGTACTGAATTTAGTAAACCCAGCAAATAGTGATGGATATAATCCTTTATTACATATAAGAAGTGAAATTGATGTTGACGTTATTGCTAATACAATTGTAAAAGGGCAAAAATCAGAAACTTCAGGAAGTGATCCATATTGGGATGATATGGCAGAAATGTTATTAAAAGCGCTTATATATTATTTAATGGCAACAAGACCAGAGGAAGAACAAAACTTAGCAAGCTGTTCAGAACTTGTAAGAGCTGCAAATAATAATGGAGGAAGTAACTTACTTACAGATTTAATGAACCAATTACCATATGATCATCCTGCTAGGATGAACTATAAATCTATCGAAATTGCACCAGAAAAAACATATGGATCTATTTTAAGTTCATTACAATCTAAACTTGGTAAATTTGATTCTAAAGAAATTGCAGAAGTCACATCAACAGATACAATTGATTTTGATGAGATAGGATCAAGAAAAACAGCTGTTTATGTTATATCTTCTGATACTCATAAAGCATATGACTTTCTACTTACAATATTCTTCTCTCAAATGATTCAACAGTTATATGATTTTGCGGATAAAAATGGTGGAAGATTGAAAATGCCAACATTTTTTATACTTGATGAGTTTGCAAATATAGGACAAATACCAGACTTTGATAAAAAGATTTCTACTTCAAGAAGTAGAGGAATTTCTTTTAGTGTTATTCTTCAGAACTTAGATCAATTAGAGGCTGTTTATGAAAAATCTTATGAAACTATTATGGGTAACTGTGATACTCATGTATTCTTAGGAAGTAACTCATTTAAAACAGTTGAATATTTCTCTAAGGCTTTAGGGGAAAAGACAATTTCAAGAGATAGTAGATCAATAAATAGAGATAAACAATTTCATAGGCAAGGATATAGCGATTCAGATCAAGTTATGGCAAGAGCGTTAATGACACCAGATGAATTGAGAAGAATGGATAATGATCTATGTATTATTTATGAAAAAGGTTTAAAGCCTATAAAGGATGAAAAATATTATTACTTCGAAACTCCAATGATCAAAAAATTATCAGAATATACATTAAATCACTTAGAATTTGATGTTGGAAATAGAGGAAAATGGAGAAAATTTAATCCATATAACCCATATGTAGAAGGTCAAGAAGATAAACCAAAGGATTTAAAAGTTGATTCAATTGATGATTTATTTGACGAAGAAGATAAAAAAGAGGAAGATAATAATAAATCAATTTCTAATAATAATACAGAAAATTCTACAATAGATGAGGCACCGATATTACCACAAAATGACGAAAAAGATAAAGAAGAGCCAAGAGATGAAGATGAGATTATGTCTGTAGATGTACAAAAAGAATTAGAAGCAAAATTTGATGAACTATTTGGTGCTTTTGATGACGAAGAAGATAAATAGAATTAAAAAATATATAAAAATAAAAAATACATATTTTTAATATATGTATTTTTTATTTTGTAGCATTAAAACAAATGTTCATAAAAGTATTGACTAATTATATTTACTAATATAAAATATTTAAAGATTATTTTGAAAGGATAGATTAGCATGAAATTTGTACATATGGCAGATATGCATTTTGATATACCTTTTACAGTTTTAAATAATAGAAATAAATTAGGAGAAAAGAGAAGATTAGAGCAAAGAGAAGCTTTTAAAAAAATAATTGAATATATTAAAGAAAATAATATCGAGTACTTTTTTATTGCAGGAGATTTATATGAAAATGAATACATAAGAAAGAGTACAGTAGAATATATAAATAATTTATTTAAAGAAATTCCAAATACTAAAATATATATTACTCCAGGAAACCATGACCCATATATAAATGGATCAATGTACAAAACTATAAAATGGAGTGAAAATGTAAAGATATTTAATTCTCAGATAGAAACTATAGAAAATGATGATTGCAATATTTATGGATTTGGGTTTAATAATTTTTATTGTAGAACATCAGATATCCAAGATATTGTTTTAAATAATAAAGAAAAGCTAAATATATTAATAACTCATGGAACATTAAATGGTGGAACAATAGAAGACATGGAATATAATCCTTTAAATAAAAATAAGTTAAAACAAATAGGTTTCGATTATATCGCATTAGGGCATATTCATAAATCTTCATATAATGATGAGGAGAATCAAAGAATAGTATATCCAGGATCTCCAATATCAATGGGATTTGATGAATTAGGAAAACATGGAGTTATTGTCGGAGAATTAACAAAAGAAAAAATTAATTTAGAATTTCTTCCAATTGATAAAAGAGAATTTAAAGAAGAAGAAATAAATATAAGTAATATTAATAATATAGAAGAATTAATAGAAAAAATAAATGATTTAAAATTGGAAGAAAATATATTTTATAAATTAATTTTAATAGGAGATAAAAATTTCGAAATTAATATAAATAATTTATTTAAATATATTAATAATGAGAATATTATAAAAATAAAAAATAATACAAAATTAAAAATTAATTTAGAAGAATTATCTAAAGAAAAAAATTTAAAAGGATTATTTATTAAAGAAATATTAGAAGAATTAAGGAAAAATAATTATGATAAAAATACTTTAGAAAATATATTAGAAATTGGATTAGAAATATTGGATAAGAAATAAATTAATAATAAAAATAATTAAATGAAAAAATAAAAAATATTATTTTTTATTTAATATTTTATTTAAATTTTATAATAATATAAAAAATATAATAATTATTATTAATTTATATTTTAATTAATTTAATAAATATAAATAAAATATAAAATAATCATTAATATTAAAAAGGGATATAAAAAATAGTCAAAGAGACAAATTTGCTTTAATTAATAAAGATATTATATAAATACAATAAAAATAAAAAAGATATAAAATTCTAAAATAATAAAGACATATTTAATTTATAGAAACACTAATTTAAAGAAATAGTTATAAAAAAAACGTAAAATATAGCGGGATAAAGGATTTTGAATTAATAATTGAATAAAATACTTTTTTTGTAAGCAACTAGCAAAAATTGACATAATAAATAATACGTTTAATTATCTAAAATAAAAAATAAGTGAAGTTAAATGTTACTGATAATAAATATGAAAAAAATGATCGTAAATGTCAAAAAGACAAAAGATATTAAATTAAAATAATAATAAAATTAAATCTTTAAATTTATGAAAATTTATTAATAAAATAAAAGGATAAATAAGTAAATAATAAAAAATAATTAAAATAAAAAAATAATAAAAAAATAATAAAAAAATAATTTAAAAAAATATATATAATTAATAAAAATATTTTTTTAAATAAAAAAAATTAAATTAAGGAGAAATTATTTTGAAAATAAAAAAAATTAAAATAAATAATTATGGAAAATTAGAAAATAAAGAAATTAATTTAAAAAATAATATTAATATAATTTTTGGAAAAAACGAAAGTGGAAAATCTACTTTATTAAATTATATTAAAAATATTTTTTATGGAATTTCTAAAAATAAAAATGGAAAAGAAATTTCAGATTATGAAAAATATAAACCATGGGGCAAAAATGATTATTCTGGTAAACTAAAGTATGAATTAGATAATGGACAAGAATTTGAAATTTTTAGAAATTTTAATAAAAAGAATCCTGAAATTTTTAATAGTAATTTGGAAGAGATATCTGATAAGTTTGACTTTGTCAAAAAGGATGGGATACAATTTTTTTATGAGCAGACAGGTGTAGATGAGACTATGTTTACTTCGACAGTTGTATCTATGCAAGAAGAGGTAAAACTGGATAAACAAGAACAGAGTATGTTGGTACAAAAGCTTGCAAATCTAGCGGGAACAGGTGATGATTCGATATCATATAAAAAGGTTCTTGATAAGCTTAACAAGATGCAAATAGAGGAAATTGGCAGTGAAAGGTCTCAGAACAGACCAATAAATATTATTAATGATAAAATAAAAAAAATAGAAGTTGTCATAAAGGAACTGGAAACATATCAAAAAGACAAAGAATTAACCAATGCGAGAAAACTCATTTATGCCAACCAAATATCTAATTTAGAAAATGAAATATCAATATTAAATGAACTAAAAATAATATTATTACGTAAACAAAACAATGAAGAAAAAATTAATATAAAAAATAATATAAAAAAAGAAAAAAATAACAAAATTAAAGAATTAAATTTCGAAAAAAATAATTTAATAGAAAAAAATAAAACAAAAAAAGAAAAAAATAATAACAAAATTAATTTTAGAAAATATATTTTTATTTTAATTATTATTTTTATAATAAATATTTTAATTTATTTTTTAAATAATAATATTTTAAAAAATAATATAATAAATATTTTAAATTATATTTTGATTCCTATTTATTTAATTTTAATTATATTTATTGAGATAAAAAATAATAAAAAAATAAAAAATAAAATTAATAAAGAAAATGATGAAATTAAAAATGAAATAAATTTAATAGAAAAACAAATAGAATTAATAGAAGAAGAAATAAAAAATCAAAATAAAGAAATAGAAAAAGAACAAATTGATTCAGATAATGAAGTAGAAAAAGAAATAGATAATTTAAAATTAAAATATAATGGAAAAATTAATATAGAAGAATTATTAGATAAAATTAATGTAAATAATATTGACAAAATTACATATGAGACACAAGAAAAATTAAATAAAAATAAAGTAGAATTACAAACTATAAAGTATGAGGAAAATAACATATCAGAAAAATTAGAAAATTTAGCATGTTTAAAAGAAGAATATGATAAACTTACTGAAGATAGGGAAGAACTAATAAAAAGAAATGAAGAAATTAATTTGACAAAAGAATTTTTAAATAGAGCATATTTAAATATGAAAAATAGTATTACTCCAAAATTTACAGAAAATATGTCTAGAAATATAGCTAAAATATCTAATAATAAATATAATAAAGTGGGTATTAATGATGAAAAGGGATTAATTATAGAGAATGAATATGGAGAATATATTTCAGCTGAAAGATTGAGTATTGGTACAATAGATCAGTTATATTTATCCTTAAGATTATCGATGATAGATGATTTATCAAATGAAAAAATGCCTATTATTTTAGATGAAGCTTTTGCTTATTATGATGATAATAGAATGGAGAATATATTAAATTTTTTAAATGATAGTATGAATAATCATCAAGTTATAATATTTACGTGCACTAAGAGAGAACAAGAAACATTAGATAGACTTAATATAGAATATAATTTTATTGAGATATAAATTAATAAAAAATCTTAAATAAAAAATAGAAATATTTGATTATCCGTAAGATATTTCTATTTTTTATTATTAAATTTAATGTTAATTATATTATAATACAAGATTTTTATTAATTTTTCAATAATTATTATTGACTTTTTAAAAAAAAGGTGATATTATATTTATTGCATTTGCAAATGGGTCAGTAGCTCAGGTGGATAGAGCACGGGCCTTCTAAGATTTGTGCCACATTCTCAGAACTATTGGCATTGTAGAATTTTAGAGTTTATAGAGGATTTCTCTAACAAAACCTCTAACAAATTGCATATTATATCTGTATAGATAAAAATCCCAAAAACAACATGGGTCAATAGCTCAGCTGGATAGAGCAATGCCCTTCTAAGGCAGTGTTCGTTTATACTGACATTGGCTTGTAGTAAGGTTTATAGCATTTCAAATGCAAAATATCTAAAAAAATATCTAAAAAATTTGAATATTAAAATTTATAAATCTATTGAAATCCATTTGGGTCAGTAGCTCAGTTGGATAGAGCATGCGCCTTCTAAGCGCAGGGTCGGGGGTTCGAATCCCTCCTGGCTCACCAATATCAAAGGTTTCAGAGATTTGTAAATTTTAATTTTTTTATTATATCTAAAAAATTTTTTAGATATTTTACTTTAAATTTGATATATTGCTTGTACTACAAACATTTAGAGCTTTCTTTCTTACTATTCTTCTTCTAAAAATTTTTTTGCCTTTTTGTTCATTTTCGTTAGTATCTATTCCATGTATTAAATCATCATATTTTTCCATTACTCTTTGTTTTACTCTTTCATCTGGATGTGCATACCTTCTCGTTGTAGATAAATTTCCATGCCCTAAAAATTCTCCAATTGCTTTTAAATCTACACCATTTGCACTTAATTCTGTTCCTATTGTATGTCTTAAATCGTGAAATCTTATTTCTTTTAGTCCGTTTCTTCTTATAACTTTCAAAAATCTATGTGATATATGATTTGGTTTTATAAGCGAGCCGTCATCTTTTACGCAAACATAATCTATATAATCAGTAATATAATCTTTTTTAAATAATTTAATATTCAGTTGTATTCTTTCTTTTTTCTTCAATAGCGCCTCTTTTATTTCTTTATATAGAGGTAATTTTCTATTACTTTGAAGAGTCTTTGTTCTATCTTTTGCTATTAGCTTATTTTCTATAAGTTTGTTTCCACAACCTGATATTTCTATAATAGTGTGATTAATATATATATAGTTATTATCAAAATCTATTGCACTCCATTTTAGGCCAACAGCTTCACTTCTCCTTAAACCATAGTATGCAGCTAATAAAACTGGTATTTCAATGACATCATTTTTAAATATCTTTAATAATTTATTCAATTCTTGCATACTATATGTCTCTGATTTGTACACTTCCTCTTTAAGTTTTTCTATGCCTCGTGTTGGTTTTGGCATAATATTTCTTTGTTCTAAAATTTCATATGCAACACTTATCTGATTTCTAAAATGCTTAATTGTAGTATTTTTTAAGTTACAGTCTATTGATAAATAAGTAAAAAATTTATCTATTATATCGGAATTAATTTCACTAACTTTGTATATATGTTTTTTGTTTTGCTGTAAACTAGGATCTTTAGAACTTCCAAAATACTCTTTCATACGAATATTTATATTTGCTTTATATCCTGCATAAGTATCATACTCATATTTTCTTTTGACATTAGTTTCTTCTAATCTCATATTCATAAAATCTTTAAATTCCATATCTAGTTGTTCTTCAATTCCTGTTCTCTTTGGCTTTAGCCTATTTATTATTTCTTTTTCAAATTGTTCTCTAATATTTTCTGCTTTTTCTTTTGCTATTTTTTTATTTCCTGCTTTAACTTTAATTTTTGTACTTTTCCACTTTGTTTTCCATTTATCATCAATATCTTTATAACTTAAAACTGCTTGATATATTCCTCCTTTCTCTTGTAGACTTACTGTTACACCTATATCCTTTCCTTGTAATCTGTTTTCTATCATTTTTTCTCCTCTCCGATATAAAAAACTAGATTACACACTATTTGCATTAAATATTATTTTAACACATATAGCATCTTATAATCTAGCTTGAAGCAAAAATTATTTTTTCATAATATATGAAATAACACTTATTTTAGGTATCTTATATTTTTTATCTATTCTTTTTGAATATATTTCTCCAGTTTTTAGTAATTTATAAATTTTATTGTTGCCTGTATCTGGTATCATTTGTTTTAATTGTTTTACATTCACTACATCTGGGAAATCTTTAAATATTAAATTATAATATTCTAAAGTGTTCTCTTTAATCTCCATTAATATCACTTCCACCTTTTATTGACTCTGCTTTCTTTTCTGTAAATACTTTACTTTCCGCAATATTTAATACAATATTTCTAGGATACATTTTAAATGCTTGTCTCATTTCCATGCCAAAATTTTGCAAATTGAATTTTCCATTGTATGTTGAATGTAACATAGCCTCTAATGCGACTTGCCCATATGCAATAGCTTCTTTTTTATTCATATCTTATACCTCCAACAAAAGTTTCAAATAGTGTGATAATATTGTTCCATTTTTCTTCAGAATTTTCTGTAATACATATTTCGCATTTTTCTATATACGAATAGTCTTTTTTTCTTCTAATGTTTATTTCTAATTTTTGATATTTATTTGCTTCATAACGAATTTCTGCATATATCTTACTGTTCTTATTGTTTAATTTGTCTGCTAGTTTAAACACTTTTAACAATTTTTCTTCCATAAAATATTACCTCTCTTTTACATATTTAGGTACATCTGCAGCCCTACCAAATTTTTCATTAAACTCATACCTATGTTTTGAAGGATTGTAATTATAGGCACTGCTATTCCATTTTCTAAATGCTTCATTGTTCATATGTCCTCTTTTTGATAATTCTTTTACATCTTGATTGTGTTGTGCTTGTATCATAGAATACTGATCGTCTATTCTTTTTTGTTCTCGTTTATTCTTCATAAAATTATTTTTTGCAATTTTTCTTTTTATTTTTGAGACATCTTTTCTGCTCTGTTTTTCCTTATTATACCTTGAATCCTTTTTTATTATTTTTGTAATATATGCAGAGCTTGTATTAACATTTGCTGCAATTTCATTTATTTTCAAATGTTTCTCAAAAAATTGTTCTAATATTAGGTCTTTTTTATTATTCATTTTATTCACCTTATTTGGTTAATTTTTTGTCAACACTTTTTTCGCATAGCAAATCTATTAGAAATTTTACTTAATTTCTAATTCTTCCATTTTTTTCTTAAAAGCTTGCTCTCTCCTTTTTCTGTTTTTTAATTCTCTGTATTTCTTATATCTGTCTATTAGTTTTGATAGTACATAATCTAAACAGAAAAGTAAAGCGACAAGACATACTATCAATAATGCAAATCTCAAAACCATCTTTTTTACTCCTTTCCTTAATAAATTTGAAAAAGCAGACAAGAGCTTTTTTCTCTCATCTGCTTTACAATATAGTGTGTCCTTAATTTGCCCTTCATTATATTTACTTACGAAAATTTGTCAAAATCCGACCGTAATTTAAAAATTTTTTTATTTTTTTAAAATTTATAATTTTTTATAGCAACTATCAGTCTCTCTATTATGTATTGGTATCTATCTTCGTCTCCAAATGAAAGTCTTTCTATCATTTTCCTTTTTCTGTTAATTATTTTTATTAGAGATATTTCATCTCCAGCTTGTGCTTTTTTTCCTAAATCATATAAACTTTCTTTTTGCATACTATTTTCTTCCTTTCATATAATTTTTTAGCTTTTTTATAGCCCTTCTTTTTATTCTTGTTACTGAATCAGAACAAATTTCTAATATCTTACTTGCTTCATTACTTGTAAACTGTTTTTCAAACAAAAGAAAAACCACTGTCATTTCAATATTAGACAGTGATTTTAAAGCTTTTAATAAATTTATATTTTCAATTTGTTCTATTAGGTCATTTATACCAATAATTTTGTGTCTATCATCCTCTTGTAAAGAAAATTGTTCTATATATTGCTCATATCTTTCATCATCTATAAGTTTTTGTTCTACTTTGTCTTTTGTGTATTCTTCTTTGAAATATTTTTTTGAAGATAGTACTATTGTTTTATTTATAAAGTTTTCAAATTTTTCCTCTCTTTCACTTAATCTAGGCATTTTATTATCTCCTTTTTAGAAAATTAGCCCTTAGACCAAAGTTCTAAAGGAGATAATTATTTATCTATTCCCTTTACTATATAATTGTATTATTTTACATACTTTCACTGCCTCTTTATATCAATTTAAAAAGTGTACTAAAACTTTATCTATTGTATTATAAAAGTCTTTTGTATATCTCCTTTTCTCCTTGATACAAAGAGCCATTGCAATTTTACTATATTCTCTTGTAGTAGTATCAAAGTAAGAAAAAATTGTAATAAATCGTAAAAAATCGTATTTTGTCATTTTTTAGTTTAAATTCTTTCTCTTTGTTGAAATATCAATGTTTTTGTGATAAAATATTACCAATTTATAAAGTTAAAAGTCTATTAAATGGAGGTATAATCTTGGTTAAATTGTTAATAGCAGATGATAATATTCACATATGTGAGTCATTATTCACTGTATTAACAAAGGAAAAAGACTTTAAAATTACAGGAATTGCACATAATTGGAAAGACATTGAAGAACAATATTTTGAAACACTCCCTGACCTAATGCTTTTAGACTTAAAGATGCCAGAAAAAAGCGGTTTGCAAATCATTAGCGAATTGACTGAAAAAGAGTCAAACCCTAAAAAGAACATAATTGTTATGTCTGGTGATATGAAATATCGAGCCAGTTTAACCAATGTAGAAAAAGTAAAATGGGTTTTCCCTAAACCTATTGATTATTCTAAATTAATAGAAGTCATACGCGAATCAGCTAGACAAAATATCATTCCAGAAATGATTAGTTCTATTGTAGATGATTTACTAAGTAAATTAAGAATACCATTTGGCAAAGGTAGAACATTGTTAAAATCAGCAATTATTTTAGCTTATGCTAGGCCTATTTTACTCAAAAAAATGGAGATTCTAATGGAAAATGTTGCTCAGAAAGAAAAATATTCGAATGCTAAATCCGTTCGTTCAAATATTGATAAAATAATTGAAAAAACTTTTTATCAAACTACTGATAGTTCAATTTTTTATATACTGGATGAGTATTATGGAGAAAAAATGACAACTAAGTCTTTTATTAGTAGTTGTACATTGTATATTCGTAAAGCTATGAAAAATAATTAAAATCTATAAATCAGATGATTTATTGTAAATTGTCTGCTTTTGTGTTATCATTTATTCAAATAGTAATTTACCAAAAAGATTGTCAGTAATGACAGTCTTTTTTGTACGACAGGCAGTTATACAAATAAATTAG